>JAFPZK010000044.1 GCA_017417315.1 Bacteroidales bacterium | reverse complement strand
TGAATGTTCAGGAAACAGAATTTGATTCACTTATAAAAACGATAAAGAAATGAGGCAGATTTACAATAAAAAATACACGCTTGTAACTCCGCTGAATGATTTTGTTTTCTATGCGGACAATGATAATCAGGCAATTAACCGGGCAATCGGCAATTATGACACAACTGACGGCAAATTATATTGTGAGGGACGTTTGATATATGAATTTTAAAAAAAAGCGGTGCGAAATGCACCGCTTTTTTATTATCCTTTTCGTGTTCGTATACCGTTGAGTTCGGCTCTGATATATGTGTTTTGCGGCATAGGCATAGTACGCGGGAAATTTAATTCCAAATCAAACGCTCTTTGCGGATAGAACATTTTTGGCGGCGACATTACCAACCGTCCTTTGTCAAATAACGACAGCGGACATCTATTGAAATAGATTGTACTTTCTTGGGAAAAATTAAACTCACCCAAGGCTGCGGGATAGTATTCATCAATATTGTCTATAAGTCTAAAACTGTCATAATCTTGACGAAAAACCCGTAATCGTATTTCTGTCAGCAAAAAATAATCTTCTGCAAACATTTTGCTATTCAATACATTAGAATAGCCTGTTTCAGGATATTGAGTATCAAAAATATTCCCGGAAGATATTTCTCCGTCCACTTTTTTAATTGAATAAAACGAGTGCGGACAAAGTTGCAGTTCTCCTTGTGAGATTTTTTTCCTTATTCCTTCGGGGAGTTGCCATTTCCGATTTACAAATAAACGTTGAGCCGTTGTATCTGTTGTTTCTGTTACGATTGACAGATGCTCAAAATCTTCTTTCTCCATAATTACAAAATTTAAACGTTATCAAATTCAATTTCATCTTCATCTTCATCTTCAACTTCTTCGTCCTCGTCTGAATCTTCATCAAATTCTTGATAATCAAGGGACGTGTAAACCCCTACAACGTTTTCAGGGAATAAAATGTATTCCATAAAAAACGCCTCGTCAGTTTCGGCGTTAAGGAGTTTAACACTTTCGTTGTCCTGCGAAAAAAGGACATCTTTTTTGTCTGCGGTGATAGTGTCGCCGTTTACCAAGTCAAAATACACCGAAAAATCAGCGCTTTGGTTGGATTTTTCATTGATAAAATCGTTAATTACTTTAATTTGTGCCATTTTTTATAAGGTTTTTAATTGTTAAATTCAATTTTTCTCATAGCGTTTTTCATGTTTTAAAAAGCGTTTTTTATTGCGTTCCCGCTCATCAGCGAGATACGCTTTAATTTTCTCTTGTGCCGCCTCTACTTCCTCACGGCTTATAAGGTCAAAGGCTTGCATTATTTTTGCGACCTCAGCCTTAGAGTAGTACCGTCCGGGCTTAATGTACAAAATGTTTTCGAGTTCCCGGCGGAAGTGGCGCGGCGTTTTGCCGTAAAAGTACGCTAATTCGCACTTTAACAGCCTTTGAGGGAGTAAAAACCCCTCAATATCAAAAATATAATTTCCGTTCATTTGTTTGGTTTGTTAAAAAAGTTTTGTAATTTTGCAGTGGCATCTCAAAACTCTCAACTTGTCGGAAATTCCGACATATTAAACCTTAGAACGGAAGTTTTAAGGTTTATTTTTTTGGCTTTTTTTGATTTAACGCTCGTATAATAGCGATAGTATGCTTTTCCGTTCTGTCCCTGTCTTCGGGAGATTGCTTGTCTTCGGTAGATTGCTCCCGCCGCAATTTGGCTTTTTTAAGCCCAAGCAAATTAAACAACTGTAATTCAGTTAAATGACTGTAATAGTCAAGTAAGCCGTTTAATTTGTCAAATTCTGTTTCTTTTTTTTCTTCCATGATTTTTATGTTTATAGGTGTATATTAAGGAGTAAATCCCTAACAACACCCAAAAAGTTAATATTAGTATCATTGTTTTACTTTAATCATTGTATTATACACTGTTTCAAGACCTACGTGTAACAGTGGACAATTTTCTTTTGCGCATGATGCGCAAAAGTTTTTGCCATTCATACATAATCCGCTATTTTGTTTGTAAAACTTGCAAGCGGACTGCAAATTTTCAAAGTTAATTTCCATTTTTCATTTAATTTTTAAAAGACTATACCGATACGGCGAAACGAACTCGTAGAGAATTTTATCATCAACAACGAGTTTACAGTCGTTGTTCGCGTAGGAATGTTCTTCCCCTACTACTTCCTCGTTATCGAAATCAAATATATCTTCGTAGTCGTAGATATTCTCATCGTTATTAACAAAGTTGATAAACCTTTGTTTCCCAATAGCCTTTTTAAGCGGCACTCTGACTTTTTGAATTTTTACAAATTCGATATAACTATTATTCTCCATTTTTTTGATTAATTTAATTTACCACTCTCTTTGCCGTTACCTTCGTCAAAGAAAAGAACTGCCGGGTATTTGTTGAATTGTTTTACCCTTTCATACATACCCACTGCGGAAAGAAACATATTGAATTGTCCGATAGTTGTAATGAAACATTCGTTAATTCCGCGCCCCTCCTCGAAACTTATAAACCGTGCGGTTACGTGCCAAATGTCGCACAAATCTATTTCCGCCATTGCCTCAATCTCAACCCCGGCATCATAAAATATGAATCCGCCAACGGGATTTTTTTGAAAACCGTTGAGTTGCAAGAACTCACGACTGATTAAGTTTTTTATTTTAAATAGCGAATACTCTTTTAAGTATTGCGCTATTTGGCGGTTTTCCATTTCGTTTACATCATCGTCTATGTTTACGAAACTGTTTTCGCATTTTTCTATTGCCGAAGGCAAATTAAATTCTTCTTCCATGATTTATCTTTTAACATATATTACTATATAATCTTTCATTAAGTTTGTGTACCGTACCGGGTCTATCAGCGTTGCCGGGTTAAACACCCAAACACCATGCGACAAAAGTTTTTTGATTGTATCATTGCTTGGTTTGGGTATTATATAAAGTGGTTTTACTGTTTTCATTAAAATAGCGTTGTTTGTTGATAACTGTACGTTTCAATTATTTTTTGTTTTACATTTTCGTTTTCAATTTCTGCAAGTACTTGCGAAATTTTTTCAGGTTTCTTTCCGCTCCCGTTAATTTTTGCGCGAGCATTGTTATACACACTTATTTCTTCCTCGGAAAAATCTTTTTTATTTTCAATCGCTTTTGTTGAAGTACCTAAAATATTTTTTTGCGAGTCTGAAATATTTTTTTGCGCAACCGAAATATTTTTTTGTTGCGCGTTTTCATTTTCAATTTCATTTTGTTTTTTGTTTCTATTCTGTCTTAAAATCAAAAACACAAAAGAGATTAAACAAAATGTGTAAAAACCGAAAAATAAACTTACAATCAGTAAAAAATACTCCTGATTTACATTAATACGTAGGTATACTGCAAATCCGTCCAAAATTGCAAAAATCATTACAGGGAGGTATTTCTCCACGTGATACACACATATCGTTGAAATTAACGAATATGCGAGGGCAAAAACGGACAAAACTACGGTGTCAAATACATTGCAGCCGTCCGCTGACATTTTTTGCGCAGCAATCAATAATTCCGAATTGCTGTACAACAAGTGCGCACAAAGCGCAATCATCATAATTTTTATTGTCTTTTCCATTGATTTACAGGGTTTTAAGTTTATATAAAAATTTCCCATTGGGTTGCGGGATTTTGTCAAAATCCGCAAAATGTTTTTTCCCGGCAACTTCTAACTGACTGACTTCCTGATATGTTAGCAGTTTTTCACCGCCGCCGGAGGAATCATTTTCCTTGGCTTTTTCGTTACGGATAAAATCCATAGCGTAATCTTGCCAAACCAAGGGGAATTTTTTATGGTTCGCAAGATTGTACGACATAAATTTTTCAGCGACTTCTAACGAAGTTCCTTTTTCGTTAAAGAAATTCAGAATTTCGTTTTGTGTTTGTTCCGAAATACCCGCGTTTAAAAACAAATTTCTATTTTTTATATTTATATTTTTATATATAGGTTTTTCGTTGTTATTTTCTTTTGTAGTCGTTGTGGTTTCGATAATATTTTCTTTTTTTTCGTTGTTATTTTCTTTTATAGTCGTTGTGTGGGTTTTGGTTTTGTTGATACGGTTTTGTCTGTTGATTTCTGACCGTTTTTCATCGCGGTTTATTTTTTCTGAATCGTAAGCCGCTATGTTGTCAAGGTCGTATTTAATCAGAGTAAATAACGCCTTGGTAGTGTCATGTTTCGCCGTTTCAGGATCGTAACCTTCCCCGCTGCAATACATAATAACAGCCTCAGCAATTTCTTGTCTGACGCTCTTTTTGAGCGTTTTTATCGCGCCCCAAATTTTTTTTGTTGGGATTCGTGATGTTGTAGGAGTTGAAATTTCTTCCATGATATTTATTGATGTTTAAAATGATTCTTCCCAATTAGTAAACTGCGCGTATTGGTCTACAAAACGCAGATTTACGTCTTTACACGCGCCGTTACGATGTTTTGCTATTATAATTTGTGCTAATCCTTGTGTAGATAAACCGTCTTCGTCTTGTGTAATGCCGTAGTATTCAGGTCTGTGAATGAATACTACAATGTCCGCATCTTGTTCTATTGCGCCGGAATCGCGCAAATGATGCAGTTTCGGCTTTGGGTCGCCGCCCTGAACCGATGCCCTTGAAAGTTGCGACAGGACTATTACGGGAATATCCAATTCTTTGGCAAGTTGTTTCAACGCTCTTGAAATCGTTGAAATTTCCTGTTCTCTGTTGCCTTTAAAATCCTTATTACCTGTTGTCATAAGTTGCAAATAATCAATCATTATGCAACGTATTCCATATTGTTGTTTCAATTTTATAGCCTTGGTTCGGAGTTCAAAGAGAGAAATTCCGGCAGTATCGTCTATGTACAAGGGGATATTTTGAATATAACCGATGCAAGCGTCATATTGCGCCCATTCTGTTTCTGTTAGTTTCCCGCGTAAACTGTCGCCGGGAATTTGGGTTTGTTGCGAAATTATACGGTTGCCGAGTTGTATTTTTGACATTTCCAACGAAAATATCAAAACCGGGAATTGATAAATTTGCGTTATGTTTTTTGCCATTGACAAAATGAACGCGGTTTTTCCCATAGACGGACGTGCTGCAACAACAATCATATCAGAATTTTGCCAACCGCCTGTGATTTTGTCCAAATCATAAAAACCTGACGGAATACCTGTTATGTTTCCGTCCCCTACTGATTCAGATAATTTTTCCTGCTGTTTCGCGCAGTTGGAAAGTATTGTATTAAAATCGGAAATTTCGTTTTTTACTATGCCGTTTGACAAGTCGTAAATGCTTTTTTCTGCAAAAAGCATAATATCGTCTACGTCCTCTGTCGGGTCAGAGGCTTTTGCGGATAATTCAAGCGACATTTTTAACAGTTCTCGCTGCATATATTTCTGCTGAATTATGCGGGCGTGATATTCAATGTGTGTCGCAGAACCTACACATTCAGTAAGAGATGTAACGTAATATGCGCTGCCGACTTCTTCTAATTTTCCGCTTTTTTGTATTTCTTCGACAACGGTAAATATATCAATAGCCTTGTTCATCATTGACAAGTCGCAAATGGCTTTGTAGATAATTTTGTGCCGTTCATCGAAGAATGAATCAACACTCAGAATGGACATTGCCAATATTTCCGCGCCGCTTTCAACAAGCATTGCGCCTAATACTGCTTTCTCCATTTCGACCGCCGCAATCGGCTGAATGTTCGTATTATTGTTTTTCATTATTATTTGTTTTTTTAAAAAGGCGGCGTAGCCAAACAGGGTTTTCCCATCGCCGCCGATTAAATTAAACTATCATGCTAAAAGTCTTCTTTAAAAAGGCAGCGGTTTGCCAAGTAGCGGGACAAGCCCGAAACCGCCGCCAATCATTTTTTTATATTATGCTGCAAAATTTTTTAAAACAGACTCCAAAAGTCTTTGTTTGTCTGTTTTTTTACTTCGTCAAATATTATTTTTTGTCCACTTTTCAAGGTGTCCAAATCACGCTTGATTGTATCTTGATTTTTTGCTAAGTACACAACCATTTTTTTTAATGAATCTATACGCTTATTTAAATAAGTGTCCCTTTCGAGAAACTTGTCTTCGGTCAGTGTCGGTTTTGTTTGTTTTACGCAAAAGACCGATAACAGAATAACCGCAACTGCGGCGATTAAAAAGCCTAATCCTTTCATTTTTGAAAATATTTAATTATGTTCAACATTATTTTTATTTTTTGTTTTCGACTCAAAAACCGCCAAATCCGCTTAGCGTTTTTGAAGTTCTTTAACTCGTTTGTCAATTTCATTTTTAATACCCTCAATATTGTTGATTTTTTTTGCATTTATCCGCTCCAAAATCACCCTTTCGGAATACGGATAAATCTTTGTATTTTTTATTTCTGAGTACGTTTTTATATACTCGTGAAGTTCCGCCGCCGTGCAAACAGAATCCGTTTCAACGGCAATTACAGCCGTGGTTTCGTCTGTTTTTTGCCCTCTGCCTAAACTTAAAGAAATAGTTAATAACACAGTAAGTAACACGTTGATTTTCTTACCTTTCGCTATTTCTTTATCTTTTTGTTTTAGCCGATAAAGAGGGAAATATCGGCGTGAAAAATTATCTTGCGAAATACTTATTCCTTTGGGTTGTAATTCCCTTTGTAATGCGTCAAACAGGGAATTAGTTATAGATAATTTTTTCTTAAAAAAATCCTCAATAGAGGTAAATTCTCCGTTGGAATTTTTCATAATCCAATCAGGATTACCAATGAATGGCTCAACAGCCCTATACTCATCATCTTCGATGAGAGGCTTGCCCGCTTGATTCGGTGCGGGGATAAAACGGTTTGCAGACCCCTTGCGCTCAGGTTGCAAACCCGTTGCAGACCCGTTGCATTTGCCTTGCAAATCCGCTGCAATAGCGGAAATGGCAAAATCGGATACCAACTCGCTATTTATGCCGTCAGGGGTGGAAATCAATTTTCCGCCGCTAATGTCCGTAACCACTGCCCTATTTTCGTCAGTTAAAGCCATCTTTGTAATTTATTTAAGTCAATGCCGGGGCATTTGGTTGTGTTTAAATCGCAATGCCCGACAACCCTTTCTTTCGGGATATTATATTTTATCATCAAAAACTTTATTGTAATAATCAACGCTACTTGTGTTTGTAAATCCTGCTTATCCGCAGTATGAAAACAAACGCCAACTGCCTGATGATTATAGCCTTTTGTATGAGCCAATGCTGCGTTTAAGTCGTGGACTTGGAACACTTTGCCGTCCTTGATATACAGATTATAAGCAAAACCACAACTCCACCCGCAAGAATCGCGGTGATAGTCGTTAATCTCCTTAATGCAAGTTTCACGGCATATATCGTCATGGTGGATAATGATATATTTTGTCGTTTTTCTAAAATCGGTGTCTGTTGAAAATACCCCCGTTACATCGCGGTAACGGGAGTAACAAACAATCAATAATGAAAAAACAATAAATATCAATAATCTCCGTACAGCCTTCATTTCGTAAATATTTTAGATATAAACTCAAAGACAGTTTCATGCGCTCCTGTCTTAAAAAAAACGTAGATAGCATATCCGGCGCAGAATATACCTGCAACGCTTAAAAACTTTTTGAAAAACGCAAGAACCATCTCGCCTACCATTTCCCAAATATTTTGGAATAGCCATTTTAAGCCGTCCCATAAATTTACTGCGCAAAATTTTATGATTTTGGGTATTTGGCGTATCAGAATGATTGTTAAATCAAGAGTAATACAAAGCCCCGTGAGAGGGCAAAAAATCAATATTAAATATGAAACCTTCACGCTCCAATGAGCATGAATTATCATATAATTTTTTATCCACCTTGCGGTTAGATAAAAAATATTAGACCCAAGGCAATCTAAGTCAATGCCTTCGTACTCCTCAAAGGAGTACCACTTTTGCGGGTGCTGTGTATTTGTGTTGATAACTATTGCGTTTTCCATAGTTCAATGATTTTTTTTTGTGCCCCGGCGTGGATATAAACCACTGCATCTTAACGAGCCGGGGCTGAATGTGTATAGGGCGTTCTCAGGGCTAACCTACGGGAGTTTCAGGTTTTTCAGGTTGCGTGGGCTTTTGCTCCTCGTTGTCCTTGATACTGATTTTTGCAACATCAAATTTGTCTTGTGGTGATGCTGCTTTGGACGGTGTTTGTGCCGAGTGTCCTAAGAAGTTTATAAGCAATGGTACAAGGCTTGTAGTCGCTGTGTTTGCATTTTTTTGCAAGTAGCCTAAAATAGCATTACCGATAAATGTTAAAATACTTTGCATTGTGGTTTGTTGCAAACCAAATTGCTGACAATCAGCATTAATCCTGCTGCGTTCATCTGCGGAATCAGCCTTGAATCTCTTTCAACAGATACCCACGAACTCAGGGCGTTAGTTGCAACAGCATCGTTAATTTCTATGGTTATATTCATTTTTGCTATTTTGTCGGACTATTTACTCTTTACACGTCCGCCGACTTTGGGCGTGTTAGATTTAGATATTTTAATGTCTTTTGGGCGGAGGCGTTTTATGAACTTTTCAACGCTCTCGCCAACTGTTTTGCCCGATACAAAAACACCTTGTCCTGATGTTTCGTACTCTCTCGTTTCTGAGTTGTAATGTGTTGTAGCCATAATTATTTTTTTAAAATTTTTGATTTGTTATCGTAGTTAATTTTATAATATAGGAGTGCTACCGGATAGTTAAATAGCGGCGCACCCTGATTGCCGATAGGGTAATATGCAGGTTCTGTGTATCCTTCCGGTGTTTCAAAAAGACCGCTCTGAAAGTCCCTGTGAATAGCAGAGTAGTCTTTATTGTTGCAACGTTGCCCCATCTCTTTTTGAGAGATAAGTTCAAGTGGTTGTTGTTTCGTATCCACTTTATCTTTTAAGATACTTATTACCGCTGTTAGTTTAGCAACATCAGCCCTTAATGCTGCGTTATCAGCAATAACTTGCAGTAATAAATTTTTTTCTGATATTTTTTCCATCTTATTTGTTTTTTATGCAAATCGGCATTATCTTTGCCGTGAAAATCATTAATTGACAATGCAAATATATGAATAATATTTGAATTGTGCAAATTTTATTGGAATTTTATTAATATTTTTTTAAAAAAAATTACAAATGACAGAGTTAGAGAGACTTAGAGAGGTGTTGGAACTTGCTTTTTTAAAGCATGGTATCACAAAGAAAAAGGAAATGGCAAAATTCCTTGGTTATAATGCAAGTTACATATCAAGTTTACTGACCGGGGACTTAAAATTAACGGCGGATTTTTTGGACAAAATTCAAAGAACGCTCAAAATTAATGCAAATTGGATTAAAACAGGTCAGGGGGATATGTTCCTTGAATATCCTGCTAATGTGATTAATAGCAGCGGCGATTTTGCGAATAACACTAGCAACGGAGATTTAGGTGTGCAATTAGCGCAGTTAATCTCTATTCAAAAAGGCTTACAGCAAGATTATATTGCGCTGATGCGTGAGAAAGACAAGCAAATTGCAGCGTTAACTGCTATTATTGACAAAGAAAAAGACGGGGACAAAAAACAAAAAGCGGACTAATATTGTCCGCTTCCTTTTGGTTTTTTTGGGTATAACATGTATATCGGGCAAATGCACCGATGCCATGTTGAATGTGGGTCGTTTAATATGCACTCTCCGTGCTTAAAAAATCTACACCCGACAAAATACGGGTAGTAGAGATTTTTTTGTACGTCTTTGTGAAGGCGTTTAATGGCGTACCAAGAACCGATTAAATTGTTTTTGAGTAGCCATTTTGCAAATTTCCGACGTTCCTTACGGCGGGCGATTTTTGTGTGTTTATTATTCATAATTTCTTTCCTTTTCTATACATTATGAATTTAGTAAATGCCGTAATTATCGGCTGTAATGTCCGCTGCTTTATCACAATCACGCAAATTCACGCAATAAAACAGCGGACAGTTATTTTCTGAACATCTTTTGTCAATTAACGGACAAGTCGCGTTAATGTTGTATTTATCCGAATACCTACAAAGGTCGGATATTACACAAAAATCCTTGTGCCTCTGTATGTCAGAAGGCGATATTTTTTTGTTTTCCATATTATTTGCGTTTTTTATAATTTAGCCAAAAATCAAACCACAAAAAATGTTTATTTAAAAAGGCACAAGCCTTTTTGTAAGTCATTTTTCGTAAACAGACGTTATAACACGTCCATTTCCGTTTTATATACCAACGAATTAAACGCCTGTAATAGCGTTTTATATATTTCGGATTCATCAGTTTTTAGTTTTTTTGCTCGCAGTAACGGCTGCAAGCAGGGTTTTTACATTTAATTTTTTTCAGTCCGTTGATGGTGCGGTTGCTCCGGGTAATTCCGCAGTATTGAATTATGCTACCGCCGCACTGCCAAGGTTGGCGGTGTTTGCACGTCCTGCACGTACTCCCTTCTTCACCCTGAAAGTGAGGGGAAAGAGGGAAGTCTAAGAGTAGTTGTAGTTGTTCCATTATTTGAACCTTTTTTCCGTGTATTTTATGCTTTTTTTAACCACAGAAATACTTAGTTGCTTTCTGTGTTCTTCTGCATCAAGCCTCAGAAAATCAGACATTAGCCTTTGTTTTTCGTCAGGAAGGCTATATTGTTTGATTTTAAAAGACTTAGCCCGTTCAGGATTAGCAAATGAATATTCGTGGTTATCATCTTCGGTAAAACCGTAATATTCAGTGTTTCCGCGTTTTATAACCGCGAAAATTTCTTCGTCTGTATAGTCGTAATATTTCATAATTAAAAAATTGATACTTTGTTTAGTTCCGCGAAATATTCCTCGCGGGACTGTATTTTTAATTTTTTTCGTTGCTCCTCTGTCAGCGACTTCCCTTCGCCGCAATGTACACACACCCAACGTGTTGTACATTCAGGGAAACCTTTTTGAAGTTTCCACGTATGGAAAACTCCTTGACACTTACATTCAGTCGTGTGAAAATCAACACTTACGGTAACGTGAATATTTATCACTTTACCACAATGCTGACACTCGTCTTGTGTCAGCAAATCGTCCTCCGGGTTCTCTATTTCGACCTGAGTTTCCGCCCCGCAGTAGGGGCATTTTACTTTTTGTTCCATAATTAATTAATTTTTAATAAGTCCGCAATCTTGTCATTTTTCTTGCTGTTTAAGTTTGTTTTTCGCTGCATCAAGGCAACCTTTCAGAATTGCCCGATATTCTGCATACCATTTTTTTTCCTCTTTTTTTGAATCGAATTTGTGCGGATTTTTAAAATTACACAGCATATCAAGCAATTCGTCTTGTTTCCATATCAAATAATCCTTAATCGTCTTAGATGGTGGTAGGGTAATTCCTGATATGTACAGCGTGTAATTACTGTTAATGATACACATATTTTGATATAAATATATGTTCATTTTACAACTATCCCACATAAAATTATCGAAAAATTCGACATTAATTTGTTCAAATTCAATTTTATTCATTTTTCCCGCCCTCCTTAGCGGTAAGTGGTTTATTTCTTTAAAGTATTAAGATTAAACTTCTCGAATATCGTATCAGACTTGTCAAGTTCATCAAGATATTCCATTATTTGTTCGTTGATAGAAATACTACCATCGAAACCCGGAACTATCTTTTATTTGAACTCTGGCATATCTATATCAACTTTACGTTGTTTCCTTCGGTAACAATTAATATATATGAACATTACCTTACTCATACATTAGTTCTTTTCGTCCACTTTCTCAATAGTTACACTTACACTTTTATTGTAGTTTGTCAATACTATTCCGTTTTCGGAATCAACAAAATATCTTAGAACCTCAATTTGCAGATTTTCAAAGATATTATGATAATGCCTTATAATTTCCAAAATAGTATAAGGCTGTTTTATTTCATCTACCAACGCAATATCTTGTTTTAATGCGCTTTTAAACTTTTCAACAAGATAGTCGTATATGTCATCTATCTTGTCGAAATAAAACGTTACATTTTGGATACCTGATTCTTTTAACGTATACATGATTTTTAATTTTTTATGCCCTACTTTCTTGCGATTTCAGGCTGATTAATTTTCGCCCGTTTAGATGGTGTATTGTTTTGCGATTTCCTTTGCCTTGTTCTCAGCAAGCACCCTTTCAGGGTATTTGCCGAACTTCCTTACATTCTTTCTAAAAACGCAATCGTAAAGGGTAATGTGGTACATTCCCTTTACGTCATAAACGCATACGACATAATCCGTGTTAGTGTCTATGACTTTTATAGGAGTGATTAGTTGTTGTGTTGTCATATTGTTATTGTTAATACCGCCTTTAAACTTGCAACTTTGCAAGAACTTAGCGGCTGTTAGTTTTTAATATTTGACTTTGATTTTGTTTTATTGATTAATATTGATAATTTTGTGCATTAATCAATGGTTAACAATGCAAATATCTGAATAAAATTTGAATACACAAATAGTATTCAAAAAATTATAAGTTAAAATATGTTAAAATAATTATAACTATTTGAGAACAAATAATTTGTGTATACAAATTTTATTGAAAGTTTTTTTTGTTCAAGTTAAGTACGGTTTACTAAAAAGTAGAAAAAATGAAATATAAATATAAATATGAGTTAGTTAAGAGGACTGACAGTGCGCAGAATGTTTATCCTATTCGTTGTCGTATAACGTATTCGGGTAGGAGAGTAGAGGTGCGCTTAGGGTATTCTATTGAGGAGCGATGTTGGAATAGTGATTTGCAAATTGCACAGTCCGCAGATTCTAATAATAAAAAACTTTGCGCTGAAATTAATTCTGCAATAAAAAATTTAAATATAAAAATAGAACAAATTTTTGCACGCTGTGAGTTGTTGGAAAATCGGCTACCGACAGTTCAGGAAATTAAAAATTTAACTTCGACAAAGGCTTATACTAATAAGGTGTCAGAGGTGTTTGAAAAATTTTTGATAGATTATTCTCATTTGGAATTAGCGACTGTCAAAGTGTACAAGTATGCGCTGCGAGAAATATTGCTGTTGAAAGGTGATGTTTTTATTAACGATATTGACGAAATTTTTTTGTCGGATTTAGAAAAAAAACTATCTTTGCTCACAAAAAATTCAACGATACGGACAACCTTTGAGCGTATACATACTGTTTTGAAGTGGGCGCGTAGAAAGGGATTGTACACCGCCGATGGCTTGATGTTTAAACCTCGTTTTAAAGAAATTCCGAAACAGATAATTTATTTGGAGCGGGACGAGTTAATGAAAGTGTTTGAATATCAAACTGTAAACCGTGCGGAAAATAATGTTCGTAATATGTATTGTTTTTGCGCATTTACCGGGCTGCGATATTCTGATATGAAAAAATTGTCGTGGAATGATGTTCACGATGATTATATCGAAATTGTAACGCAAAAGACGGCTGACAGGCTGCGGATAGAGTTGAATAAATACTCTAAGGCAATTTTAGCGAAGTACGACAAAAACGAAAGTGTAACTAACAAGATTTTCCCTCAGTATACCACGTGGTATGCGGAAAAAAAATTGAAAATAATATGTGAAAAACTCGGATTCAACACGCCGATTGAGATCACATATTATCAAGGCACCGAACGCCGGACGGAAGTAAAACCAAAATACGAATTAATTACGACACATACAGCGCGTAAGACGTTTGTGGTAAATTCAATCCGGCTCGGAATACCTGTTGAAATTGTAATGCGTTGGACGGGACACAAGACCTTAGCGGCGATGCGACCGTATTTGAAAATTGTTGACGAAGTGAAAAAAAATCAAATGTCGAAATTCGATAATTTTTGATTTTTAGCACCCAAAAAAGCACCCACTTTTTTAGAAACCCAATAAAAGACAATGCAAAACAATAATAATTAAAAGCGAATTAAATAATTAATTTACAAATCAATAAAAATCAGAAAAAGAATGAATAATTTTGAATTTCAAAACCCTACGAAAATTATTTTTGGTAAGGGGACAATCGCCAAACTCAGTGAAAATCTGTATAAAGGCGAAAAAATAATGATGACTTACGGCGGCGGTTCGATAAAGAAGAACGGCGTTTATGACCAAGTGAAAAAAGCCCTCGAAGGCTTTGACGTTATTGAGTTCGGCGGCATTGAACCGAATCCCGATTTTGATACGTTGATGAAAGCCGTTAAAATCTGCCGTGAACAAGGTGTCGGATTTCTTCTCGCAGTCGGCGGAGGCTCGGTTATTGACGGCACAAAATTTATTGCCGCAGCAGTCGAATATAAAGGCGACGAATGGGAAATCCTTACAAAAAAGACTACGGCAGAAGAATGTTTGCCCCTTGCTTCGGTCTTGACAATGCCCGCAACAGGCAGCGAAATGAATCCTAACGCAGTGATTTCGCGCCGTTCAACAAAAGAGAAATTCGATTTCGGAAGCCCGAAAGTTTATCCCGTTTTCTCAATTCTTGACCCCGAAGTCGTATATTCAATTCCTAAACATCAAAAGGCTAACGGTTTGGCTGACAGTTTTATACACGTTATCGAACAATATTTAACGGACGATATTAACACTCCCGTTCAAGACCGTTGGGCGGAAGGCGTTATGAAAACCATCGTCGAAACCGCTCCGAAAGTTCTTGTTGACAAACCCGATTACGATTCTTGCGCAAACTATATGTGGGCTGCGACCTGCGCTTTGAACATGTTTATTTCGCCGGGCGTTAATCAGGACTGGTCAACGCACATGATTGGACACGAACTGACGGCACTTTGCGGTCTTGACCACGGCGTTACGCTTGCAATCGTTCTGCCCGGAACGATGAAAGTTTTGCGCAAAGAGAAAAAAGCCAAAATTTTGATGTTGGCTAAAAACGTTTTCGGAATCACTCAGGGTTCTGACGATGAGATTATTGACAAAGCTATTGAGGCTACGGAAAAATTCTTCCAATCAATGGGACTCAAGACGAGATTGTCCGATTACAATGCCGGACAAGATGTTATTGACGAAATTTACAACCGCTTCGTACAACGCGGCACAATACTCGGCGAACACGGAATCGTTACGCCCGAAAAAGCAAAACAGATTTTGGAAGATAGATTATAAAAAAAAAGAGTCTTTTTTAATTTTTAAAAACGCTAAAAAAATTAAACTTTTTTAGCGTTTTTTTTTATTTAAGAAATGTGTTACTTTTGTGCGTTGAAATAAAAACACGTTATGGAAGAGAAGATTTGTATTAATGCGGGACGTCCCGTGTATTTTTCATACGCACGAAATAGTCATAGAAAGCCTGAATGGGAACATATTTCTGACTGCATTGACCCTTTGTTGAACACAATGACAGACAACGGTTTGGAACACTCCATTGATTACAATAGTTTTACAAATAACATCATAACGTATTATAACAAAACTTCAAAACCTAAATTAACCAAAAAGGTTAAGCCTACCTCTGACATACAGACACCACAGCCGCAACCATCGCAGACAGACTACATTAATACACCACAAATACCTCCTATTTACTATCAAATGCCAAATTCTCAGGAAGATTATACATTTGCTGATGACCGTACACCCCAACGGTCTGTTTCCTTCATAGTAAAAGAATGTATCTGGTTAATATTGCTTAGTGCGTGTATGGTATTGTCAGGAATATTCGCTTATACCATAATAGTACAAGAGAAATGGCCTTTTATAGGATTAATTGCAATCATAATTATATTACTCATAAAAAGTATAATAAAAACAATACAAGTATTGGTGAGCGAGCAAAATTGACTTTTTTTTGCAAATATCCCGAATCCATTGTATATTTGCGGAAAATAAATATCAATCGTTATGGAACATACAGACGCACCAAAAACAGACCATTTTCCGTTGGGAATGCAAGATTTTGCGAAGTTAAGGAATAGTAACGCAATTTATGTGGACAAGACCGAGTACATATATAAACTTGTTCATTCTACAACCATGTCGTATTTTCTCGCCCGCCCACGCAGATTTGGAAAGAGTCTGTTGTGCAATACTTTACGCGCATACTTCGGAGGTAAGAAAGAATTGTTTGAGGGGTTGAAAATCTATCAATGGGAGAAGGAATGGACTCAATATCCTGTGTTTTATCTTGATTTTGTAAGCGACGATTATACAGTAAAAGGTACATTGAAAGATACTATAAGTGATACGTTGTCAATATACGAGGAAGCCAATGGAATTGTTGCTGATACAAAAAAATCTCTCGCAAAACGTTTTGAAGCCGATTTGAAAGCGGTATATGAAAAAACCGGAAAACAAACCGTTGTCATTGTTGACGAATATGACAATCCATTGGTACACAGCACCGATTTGGAAACCGACAAGGCAACATTTCGGGGGTTCTTCACCGTATTGAAATCGTCAGACCGATATATCAGGTTCGCATTTTTGACCGGCGTTACCAAATTGGCAAAAACATCTGTTTTTACAGGCGACAATCAACCCGAGGACATTTCAATTGATCTCGACAATGCTGCCATCTGTGGTATCACTGAGACTGAATTAATAGATTATTTCACGCCCAATATCGAGAGTTTGGCACAGTCTGAGGGTATATCTTTTGAGCAATGTGTTGATGCTTTAAAACAATGGTACGACGGATACCGCTTTCACGAGTTTGGTGCAATGGTCTTTAATCCCGTGAGTTTGTTCAACGTATTAAAAAAGAAAGACTTCAAGAATTATTGGTATGGAACAGGAACTCCTACAATTCTGATGCAGCGGATTCGCAGTTCTTCATTTGACTACCGTTTGCTTGACAACGATGTCAAATACTTGAAAAACAGTCTTGAAAACTACAAGGATACTGATTTTAGAACCGAATTGATACCGCTTTTGTATTACAGCGGCTATCTGACAATCAAGTCGTTTGAAAAAATTGACCGTATTGTGGAATATACCCTCGGATTCCCAAACAACGAGGTAAAAATCAGTTTTTTAACTAATCTTATTGACGAATTTTATCATTCTGATATTCAAAGCGGCTTTGATTATTTGGCATTTTCTCGCGATTTCATAAAAGGAAATGTTGATGGTGTTTTGAGGCGTTTTCAAGCCCTGTTTGAAACTTTGCCGTATGCTAACTAACGAATTGGATTATTGAAGAAGTAAAATAAAATTGTTATAATAAAAAAAACGCGCCGAAAGGCGCGTTTTTTTTATTTTGCAACTTTTCTTGTGTCGATAAAGTTCGGTGTTAAAATTATTTCTGTTCTGCGGTTTTGAGCCCTGCCCGCTTCGGTAGCGTTAGAAGCAACCGGCGAATATTCGCCTCTGCCTGCTGCCGTAAGACGTTTTTGAGGCAAACCGTTATCGCTTAAAAACCTTACGACCGTGTTTGCTCGTGCCGTACTCAAATCCCAATTGTCTTTGTACAGAGAATTTTTTATCGGCTGATTGTCGGTATGTCCTTCAACCAAAATGCCGAAATCAGGATTCTTAGCCAATTCTTTGGCAATTTTTCTGATTGCCGTCTGACCTCTGCTTTCGATGTCAGCACGTCCTGATTTGAACAAAAGTTTGTCCATTAACAAAAGATAAAGTTTGCCGTCTTTTTCCTGAATTTTCAACTCGTCTGACGAAAACTTATCTAACGCTTTCGTAACGTTGCTTTTCAACGCCCTTAACGCTTTGAGAGCAGAATCTTGGTCGGCAACCTGCCTTTGAAGCAATCTGATTTTGTCTTCGTTACCGCCGATTTGAGAGTTAAGAGCGTCATAACGTTTTTGAAGGTCTGAATAGTTAGCCTCCATGCTTTCGTGTTCGCTCTTGTACTTTAAAAATTCCTCAGCCGTCTGCTGATGTTCGGTTTCAAGATTTTTGTACTTTTTGTTGGAGTTGATTTTGTCCCAAACAAAAAAGATTGCTAATGCTAACAATAAGCCGGCTAAAAGCCACGCCCAAAATTTGGAACCGGATTTTTCCTTAGTGTTTTGACTTGTTTGAATTTCTGACATAATTTGAAAATATTTTTGCGCAAATTTAATTAAAAGAGTTTAGTCTAAAAAATTTTTTTTCTGACATTTTGACAGTTTTTTATATTACGGTCTTAAAATTGAAATAAAATTATTATCTTTACAGCGCAAAATATAATAAAAAAAATGGACAAAAAGCAAATCAACGGGCTGCACAAAAAAATCGTAAGGCTGATTTACGCCGGAAAACTTTTCGGCGCAATCACTGAAATTAAAGCACAAAACCTTATAAGTCAGAGTGTTGGCAATTCGTCGTTTATTATGGCGGAAGACACTTACAAACTTATGTTGAAGTATTCGGTCGGGGGCGGAATTGCTGACCCGAACAAGGATAAGATTTTCCGTCAACTTCAAGTTTCGTTGCTTTATGCGGCTGACGTTTTGAGGTATTTGTTGATGAAAAAGTTTTATCCGTCAGCGATTTTTTCGCTTACGCCCGTAAAATGCCCGTCAACAATGCCCGGAAACGAAAATGCAGTTCAATGGTTCAATTATATAATTCAGAACACTTCCATGACGCCTTTGGAGGAGGAGTTAATAGGAAACGCCAAAACTTTAAATAAAATTTCTTGGGAAAACTTGTCGCTCATTATCAGCGCGTTAACTCTTAGTTGCGTGATAATTTTCGACATCAAGAAGTTTAAAATTTTGTTGGATTTTTATTTAGAAAACAAAAATCAGATTTGGCAGCGGGCGTTGTTCGGTATTTTTATTATTGCATACCTTTATAATAAGCGTCTGAAACTTTATCCCGAAACCGACGGCTATTATTCGCTTTTAAAAAAATCGCCGAAATTTCAGGAAAGATATTATAATGTTGTCATTCAGTTTATTAAGGCTATTGACACTGACAAAGTTACCAAGTACGTCAACGAAGAACTTATGCCCGGAATCGCAAAATTAGCCACCAAAATCACTGACAAAATCAAGACGGATTTAACTCCGAGCGAAAATTTTGACGAAACTAATCCCGAATGGCAGGATTATATCGAAAATGATTCCGAGTTATATGACAAAATGTCAGAGGTGTCAAAACTGCAAATGGAAGGCAGCGACGTTTATATTCAGACTTTTTCTATGTTGAAAACTTATCCGTTTTTCAATAAGACGGAAAATTGGTTTATGCCTTTTAGCCTTGATAATCAGCAGATTAAGCAACTCGATGAGCAGCATAAAGCCGAAGCGTTTAATTTCAAGGATTTTGCCGGACGGTTGGTGAAAGTGCCGTTTTTCTGCAATTCTGACAAATATTCTTTATGTTTGGCGTTGAACTCTATGCCGGAGTCAGCAAGAAGCAATCTTAGCAAATCTTTTTCGGGCGAGATTCACGACATTGACGATTTGTCTGACGAAATGGAACTTCTTCACAAGGAAGAGGCTGGCTATAAGATACTTACACAATATGTTCAGGACATTTACAGGTTTTTTAAACTTAACAAAGACGGAAAATTTTTGAACGATATTTTCGACAAAAATTTCTCGCCTATCGGTACAAAACTTTTTGACCTTGTCATCAAATCTCCGAAAGAAAGGCGCAAGGTTGCCGAATATTTTTTCGCGAAAAACTATTTCCGTCAGGCGTATGAAATTTTGTCAGAGATTGCCACGCAAGACCCTGATTTTGAAGTATTTCAGAAGATGGGATTTGCCGCTTTCAAGCAAGGAAACATCACTCTTGCGCTTGAAGATTTTCAAAAAGCGCAACTTTTTAATGATAAGGAATTGTGGAATCTTAAAAAAATTGCGCAATGTTATCGAAAACTAAAAAACACTGACAAAGCCTTAGAATATTATAAGGCGGCTGAGACTTTGGATACTGACAATTTGTCAGTGGCGATAGCAATCGGCAGATGTCATATAGAAATGGAAAATTATGAAGAAGCGTTGAAATATTTTTTCAAAGCCGATTATCTTGACTCCAAAAGTACGAAAAACAGCCGTCCGATTGCTTGGTGCAGTTATAAACTCGGCAAATACGAACAAGCGTTGAAATATTGCGGAAAAATTTCAAAAGAGGATACTATTGCTGAGGATTTTGTTTTGGTCGGCAACGCTTACCGCAAACTCGGACAAATGGACAAGGCTCTTGAAAATTATCTCAAAGCCCTTGAATACGAGAATTATACGATTGAAAACTTTGAAGAAACCGTCAAGGCTGATTACGGCGATTTCCCGGAAGAAAACAATATGATTTTCGATTATCTTATGTATCGGATTATCAAAGAGTTGGATTAGATTTCCAACTCCATTCCGTCAAAGGCGCAAACTGTGTTTTCAAAAACGGTTTGCGCTTCTGTTTTTAGCATTTCCGTCGATTGATACCGGCTTGAAAAATGTCCGAGAACAAGTTTTCCGACATTTGCTTTTAGTGCTGTTTTTGCCGCTTGTAATGTTGTGCAGTGAAAAGTTTCTTTTGCGCGTTTTTCTAATGCAGCCTCGTATGTTGCCTCGTGATACAACACGTCAACGCCTCTTACCGCTTCGGCGGCGAGGTCGGTTTTTACGGTGTCAGAAATGTACGCGTAACTTTTCGGCTTCGGCGGGTCTAATGTCAATTCTGAATTAGGAATCACAGTGCCGTCTTCTAAATACAAATCGCTGCCCGCTTTTATTCTGACTATTTCCGCAATGCTGAGACCATATTTTTGAATACAACTTTTTTCGATGTTGCGTTGCGCAAGTTTTTCTTTGAAAATAAAGCCCCAAACGGGGATTCTATGTTTTAACGGCACAGAATACACTTCAAAAGTTCTGTCTTCATAAATTAGATTAATACCCTTGGGATTCAGCACGTTAAATTTCAGTTCAAAGCCTAATTCGTCAATTTCTATCGGTGAAAATTCTGAAAGTAGCATTTGTTTTAACCTTTCGGGACAATGAATGGTTATGGGTTGTTTTCTGCCGTTTAAGGCAAATGACGACAACAGACCGAACAGTCCGAAATAATGGTCGCCGTGAAGGTGTGAAATAAAAATATTGTTGACGGCTGTAAATCTGATATTAGCCTTTCGCATTGCGATTTGTGTTGCCTCGGCGCAGTCCACTAAAAAAACTTTTCCGTTATGTTCAACGGTTTGTGCAGAGGCGTTTCTGTATGTTGTAGGCAGGGCAGAGCCGCAACCTAATATCTTTACTGTTAACGACATATTAATTTTCAGAGTATTTAGAATATAAAACGGCAAATTAATAAAAAAATTTTATAATTTTGAAGTTTTTTAGAAGGTTTTAGGCAACAAAATTTATGAAATTTACGTCTTTTTTATAAATTTGCGACGTTGCATATTAATATGTTATGAACATGAAAGCACTTACACAAAAATATATATGTTTGGTGCTGGCATTTTTTATGCCGGTACTTAATCTTTGCGCGCAGGTAATCGAAGAAACGGATTTCGAAAATAATTCCAACGGCTGGTCGCATTATCCGTCAACACAGCCTGTTAATTGGCAATTTAGTTCGGGGTTAACGACAAACGGACCTTCGAGTCCGCAACACGGTTCGGTGTTTTTTTATGTTAACAATATCGGGCAAAACCCTGCCGGTGAGGTTGCGATAGTCAAAACGTTTGATTTTACGAATTATGTGATGCCGGTTTTGAGTTTTTATTATTATTGTGATGCTTCGGGTGATTATTATTCACCGCGTTTTACCGTTAAGACTTGGTATGAAGGTGAATGGAATGAAGGTGTTGGACGGGGAAAAGTTATTATTGAAGATCAAGGCGACGGTTGGCAAAAAATAAATGTCTGCTTGTCTAAATGGAGCGGAAAATCTAATGTTCAGATAAAAATTGCCTCCGAAATCGTAAACTCACCTTGTGCAAACGTTGCAATCGACAATCTTAAAATCGAAAATTTCTATATTGACGACTCTCCTGAAAATTTTAAAGATGCCGAGTGTTACGGCGGTACGGGAGAAGTAACTATAAAACCTGTCGGCGGCGGTCCTGTTTATCAGTATGCGCTTGATGATAAGGGCTTTGACGAGGAGGAAGAGTTGTCAAGCAAAGTTTATACAAACGTAGCACCGGGGGATTATTATGTAAAGGTTAAAGACGTTCAGACAGGTTGTATTGCCGTGCCGACACAATCGCCTTACATCAGCGTAAAACAGCCTGCAAAAATCGAAACGGATATTAATATCGACAGAGACGTTTCATGTTACGCAAATAGCGACGGAATTATCAGCATAACAGCCTCTGAAAAAACGGGAAACAACGAGCCTTATTATTATTCGGTTTCGGCGGAAAAAAATCAACATCCTAATGATGTTAATTCTACGTTTAACCTTTTGAAAGGCGGTACTTATTATGTACGTGTCAGAAATTCAAAAGGTTGTGTTTCGTCTGACGACAGCGTAAAACTCGGTGAAGACAGAAAACTTATAATTAATTCTGTTTCGGTTACAAATATTACCGATTATCCTGACGGTTGTTACGGAGAGGCGAGGGGGCAAATCATCATTGATGCCGATGCAAATACAAAATCTCAGTCAACGGGAACTATGACGACTGATCTTTATTGTTCGGTTGACGGCGGTTCTACGTATAAAAACGTTAACGAAAAGAATTTCAGCGGGCTTGCCGCAAAATCCTATAAAGTTGTGGTAAAAGATGCAAACGGTTGTACGGTTTTTTGGCAAGAGAACCCGATAGTTGTCAAACAGCCTGAAAAACTCGAATTTGAAGCCTCTGAATTTGAGAATATAACAGGTTGTAACGGTGATGCGACGGGTCGGATACAAGTCAACGTCAAAGGAGGTACAACACCTTTGAGTTATTATCTTAACTCGGAAGTTGAAGCCTCTGCGGACGGAAATTTTGAGAATTTGACAGCGGGAACTTATTATCCTATTGTTGTTGACGGTCATCATTGTAAACTTTATTCCACGGATAATGACGCTGATGTTAAAGTAACCATTACGGAGCCGACACCCGTTGAAGTTACGAAGGTTTCTACGACAGACGTTTTGACATGTTTCGGCGACAATACGGGAAAAATAGAAATCTCTGCTAAGGGCGGTACTAACGGACTATGGTATTTGATTTATCCAAAACCGATAGAGGAAAACACTGCCGAGCCGATTACTTTGCCTGACTATTCGGAAAATAACGTTTTTGAAAATCTTAAAGCCGGAACTTATTTTGTAACCGTCAAAGACAAAAATAATTGTGAGTATAAGTATTATGAGGGGGCAGAAAAACTGCAAAACGAAGAAATTGAAGTTTTTTTAGGTGAGCCGGCAAAATTTTCTTTTATTCAGGCTACTGAGACGAGTGTTTCTAATGTGTGTTACGGCGACGAAAAAGGTCAGGTTTATGTTTCGGTTCAGGGCGGTACATTGCCGTATTCTTTTAACGTAGTTGACGGCGAAAATTATGACAGGACGGAGAGTTTTTCAGAAGAAATAGGCAATATTATCGGCAAACTTCCTGCCGGAAAATATACGGTTTATGCCAAAGATAAGATGAACTGTGAGGCAGAGGAGTCTTATGAATTTGAGATTACTCAACCCGAAGAGCTTGTAATTGAAGGAGTAGAAATCACTAACGTAGACTGTTTTCTTAATGCTACGGGTCAGGCCTTGGTTACTGCTAAGGGCGGAACGGGAAGTTATTCTTACGGTTTCAGAAAATCCACGACCGACCCTGATGCGGGTTTCGGCGGTTATGTTGCAACCCCAGAGATAACGGGTTTGCGTGCCGGAGAATACGATTTTGTGGTAATTGACGCTAATAAATGTAGCGTTGTTGCATTGAAGAATGAAGTTACGCAACCCGAGAAATTGGAAATTACGGAAATCAATCCTACTGATGTCAAGACTTGTCACGGAGATGCGGCGGGACAGATTTTTGTTAAAGCCGGCGGCGGTACCGGTCCTTATATGTATTCTATTGACGACGGTGAAACTTTACACGATTACAATATTTTCAAGGATTTGTCGGCGGGACGGTATTATCCGTTTGTTCAGGACAAAAACGGTTGTACGGCAAGACCTCAGAATTATGAAACTACGCTTTCAGAACCGAATAAACTTGTTATTCAAAATTTGTATTATCACGAGGTTGAAGGTTGTAACGGCACAGCTAACGGTGCAATTCGTTTTGATGCTGACGGCGGTACGGGAGTTTGGAAGTTTTCGATTGATGCGGTTACTTTTGTTGAGGCTTTGACCGGTAATTATCCGAACCTTAAAGCGGGAACTTATTACCCGATGGTTGAAGACGAACACGGTTGTCATGCGAGGGCAGAAAAAATCATCATCGAGGAGCCCGACCCGATGAATGTGGTTTCGTTTGAAGTTAACGATGCAATTTGTTACGGCAGATACGGTGATGCTAAGATTACGGTGGAAGGCGGAAGAATTTTTCAGTTGGGTTTTCCGTATTCTTTTCATCTTAACGGCGGCAAAGACCCCGTAAGTTATGACGGAAAATTAGATTTTCTTGAAGCGGGTACTTACGAGTATGAAATCAAAGATAAGTACGGTTGTACGTTAAGCGGCAGTTTCAGTGTTTCGCAGCCGGATAGTGTGGCTATCGTTAATCTTGTTCATGAGGACGTTCTGACTTGTTACGGTGATACAACGGGTACGGTTTCATTTTCGGTAAAAGGCGGCACAGAGCCGTTTGTTTTTTAAGCCGAAGGACACAAATATTATAGGGAAAATTCGACGGGAGTTTTCAAGGATATGCCCGCAACCCAATATGTTTTGAACGTAACCGACAAAAACGGCTGTTTTGCCGAGGACGTTATAACATTGACACAGCCTGAAAAATTGGTTTATTCGGCAGAACTTACCCGTAAAATTGCTTGTCATAATGACGGCGGGGCAGAAATCACCGTTTCAGCAAGCGGCGGTACGGGCGAATTGCGGTATTCCGTTGACGGCGGTCTTACATACCCTTCTGCTGACAGCGTGATTACGGGGCTTCAAGGCGGTCATTATAAAATAAAGGTGCGTGATGCTAACGGTTGTACTCAAAAATATACTGACGACATTAATGTTGTCAATCCGGAGGTTTTGATGGTTGATTATGAATCTTATGATGTGATATGTCATGAAGGCAATACGGGAAAAATAGTGGCAACGGCCTCTGGTGGCACAAAACCGTATTTTTATTCTCTTGACAGTGTTAATTGGCAGCAGGTTACTGGTTTGTTTGATAACCTCAGTGACGGTGCTTATGTCGTAAAAGTTCACGACCAAAACGACTGCGTTGTTCAAACGGACGAAATCAATTTGAAACGACCTAACAGTGTAGCGGGTTTTTCGGTTAGCGCAAGCAGCGGCTGTTCGCCTTTGTCGGTTGTTTTTACACAGGATTATCAGGGGCTTATAAGCAATTATGAGATTTCTAACGGAGACAAAATTTTTGACAGAGTTGCGCCTACGGAGTACACTTTTGTTAACGAGGGTACGGAGCCTGAAATATTCAAAGTAACCTCTTCCGTTCTGTATACTGCGAGAGTCGGTTGCGACGATACCTCTTCGGTTTTGATAACGGTGTATCCTAAACCTAAAATTGATTTCAGAATGGGTTTTGACAGCATTGTTTGGCCGGAGAGTACCGCAAATTTTGTTAATATGACAAAAGGCGTGCAGTCAGTTCATTGGGATTTCGGCGACGGTACTACCTCAGACGACCCTGAGGTTTCTACCCACGAATATTCTTCTTGCGGCAATTATAATATAGTTTTGTCAGTAGATGACGGACGTTGTACAAACACGCTTATAAAACCTTTTGTAGTAGCCCCGCGACCTTTGGCGGCAACATTCAGTTCGTCAAAACTTTACGGTTGTCAGCCTTGGGACGTTAGTGCTAAAAACGAGTCAAAAAATTCGGATTCCTGCAAATGGGATTTCGGTGACGGTTCGGATCCTGTTTATAATCTTAGCGAAGTTACTCATAGTTATCCTGATGCGGGTGATTATGTGTTAACGTTAACAATTTACGGTGATTGCGGTTCTCAGGCTGTTACGACCAAACAAATCAACGTTTTTTCCAAACCCGAAGCCGGATTTGAGCAAAATCTTGACACTCTTTATTCAGGTCAGTATTTGAAGTTGGAGGCTGATGCGGTTTCGGCAGACTCGTACAAATGGAATTTCGGTGACGGTACTTTCGGCGAGGGCAGAACTATTGACCATAGATACGAATTTGAAGGCACTTTTAACGTTTCTCTTACCGTTTTTACGGCAAATTCATGTTCTGATACTGCCACAACGCATAGTGCCGTAACGGTCATTAATAGTCCTATCGTCTTGTATCCTAACGCTTTTTCTCCTGACGGCGACGGCAAAAACGATGTATTTAAACCTATTCACGGCGATGTTGCTAAGTTTAAACTCGTGATACTTAACCGCAGGGGTGTTATTGTTTTTCAGACCACTAACATTGATGAGGGTTGGGACGGCACACGTAACGGCAGACCGTGTCCTCCTGATATGTACGTTTGGAAAGCGATGTCGGTGTTAAGGGACAAACAGACGATTCATCAAAAGGGAAATATCTATTTGTTCCGATAAAATCAGTTATTGTTTTTCAATGCT
Organism: Bacteroidales bacterium; assembly: GCA_017417315.1. GTDB lineage: Bacteria > Bacteroidota > Bacteroidia > Bacteroidales > UBA3824 > UBA3824. Next base: position 3,644 of record JAFPZK010000044.1, on the reverse strand, counting down.
TTGTTACGGTTTCTGAGAATTACGAAAGTTGTTAAAACCGTTATAATCAGCGCAGAAAGACTTGCTGAAATAAATAACGCATCGGACGAAAGACTGATGTCAACCACTTTTGAAACTGCGTCAACGAGTTTTAAAATACCGAGTACGAGCGTTACCCAAGTAACGATTACCATCATTGTGTTTGAAAGTTTACCGTTAAGATGTTCTCTTCCCATAACTTTTTCGTTGTTGATAACTGAGAACAGAAATATGCAGACAAACGGCAGAATCAGACCGTTAAATGCTTGTGCCGCAACTATTACCGGCACGGGTTCGCTTTGTAGAAATCCCAAAACCACACCTACTGCCAACACCAAATATGCCACCCATTGAAAAGGTAGTGCTTTTTTGGTGGATTTTATCATTGAGTCCGGTTTGCCGAAAATACTGCGGGCCGTCAAAGCCGACACCAAAGACGATGTTATCGCGCTTGTAAAACCGGCAGCAAACATTCCGAAACCGAAAATGTATGCAGACCATTGTCCGACTTGATTTGTTAACGTTTGAGTAAGGAGTGCGTAAGAAAAAGTCGTGTTTTGAGCCTCTTCGGGAGAAAGCCCGCGTGTCATTTGCGTTCCGACGATTAAAATTGCCATCGAAATTATACCGCCTAAAATCACCGAAACGCTTATTCCGACTCTCATATTTTTTACGGTTGTATCTTCTTGAACCACGTTAGAGCCTAAAAACAAATCGTAAGGCACGACGGTTGTTCCGACGAGTCCTAAAATCAACAGCCCTGCGCCGTCAACGTCAGGAAAAGAGGGAACAAAAAGACCTTCCATGATTTCTCCTACGGGCGGGTCAACACAAAATGCCGTTCCGATAAAAGTTGCACCCATTATAAAAACAAAACTGCCCATAAAATTGGCTGTCGAGCGCAATGATTTTAAACTCAGAGCCACGCCTACGACAAGTGCTATCGTGGTAACAATCAATCTTTTACCTAAACTCGGAAAAACTAACGAAAGTCCTTCTGCCGCGCCTAAAATGTTGCCTGCCTCGTAAGCGGCACAGCCTAAAATTATCGCTCCGACAATCATCACTAAGACGGGAATTTGTGCTTTTGAACCGGCGTAATGAAATTTTATCGCCTGACCTAAATTCATTTTGGAATATATAGCGGCTCTTGCGCTTGCTTCTTGCAAAACCAAGCAAGCAATAGTTGCGAAACCTAATGCCCAAAGTAGCGAAAACTGAAAATCAGCACCTGCTTTTGTTGCAGTCGTAACCGTTCCCGGTCCTATAAAAGCCGCCGAGATTATTGACCATAACAGGATATTCATAATCCTGCTCTTAACTGTTTTTAGTTTTCCGCCCATTTGTAAAAATATTTAGGTTAGTTATTTTATATCAGTAAAAACTATGCCAAAAGTGTAAGATTTATATGACATTTTCATCTTTCTCTAAATTCTTTCGGACTTACCCCGTATTTTTTGCGGAAGGCGGCAGAAAAATGACTCTGTGTCTTAAAGCCCAAATTTACTGCTATATTGTTGATTGACAGTGTTTCATCTTTTAGCATATTAACCGCTAACTTCATTCTGTATTCAAACAAATATTCAAAAACGGTCATCGAAAATTCCTGCTTGAAGCCTTTTTTGAGCGTACATTCGTTAGTCCCTGACATTGCGGCGAGAGTGTTAAGCGACGGCGGATTTTTGAAATTTTCTATTAAAATATGACGCGCCGCATAAATTTTTCCGCGTAAAGCGTATTTTTCGGGAATTTTTTCTCCTAACGAACTAAAATAACGTATAAAACATTCAACTATCAGATTTTTAATCAGTTGAGAGGAACAATTGCCGCTTATGATACTTGTTTTAATTTCTTTGGCGATTGCGGTTATTTTGCCGGTTTGGTCAAAAACGCCGTGGACAAACGGTTTCTTTGATGAGAAAACGTCTTTAAATCTTGAAAAAATTTCAGGATAACGTTTTATGTAATATTCCATATCTTCGTCCGTGATTATGATGTTGAGTTTTTCAAAAAATCCGCCTTTATTAAGTTGGGTAACATGAAAATTTTTTTCAGACATCAAACCTAATCCGATAGAGCCGACATTGTGCGTTACGAGTTCGTTGCTGTTGATTTCGCTGACAGAGCCGTCAATGATAGTGGAAAAAATTATTGCTTTTTTGCCGGTGCGGATTGCTTCTATGGTGCCGTCTTCTTTTGCCGCAAAACTTTTTATCATCACAATCGTTTGATTGTTAATGTATTCCCAAATTTTGAAATCGCAATATTTGTTTTTTGCGGTCTGTGATAAAACCGTATTTTCTGCCCCTTGAAGTTCTGCCTCAGAAGGCATACCAAGCGAAAGAACTTTTTGTCCCGTTACTTTTATATCGCATGTTAACATAGTATTAAGGTTTTTGGTAGCCGCCGTAAAATTAACAAATATTTTCCTTAATTGATAAAATTTGCTAAAAAAATTCCGTTTTTTATAACAATTTTGCTTTGACGGTTGTATAATTTTGCAGCGTTAAATTTTTTTTAAACAAATAAAAATGAAAAAGTTACTTTTTACACTAATTTTCTTTTTACCTTTGATTGTTGCAGCCCAAAGCATTAAAATTTCGGGTGTCGTAAAAGACAAAAAAGGCGATGCTGTACCTTTTGTTTCCATCGCCGAAAAGGGAACAACCAACGGAACTATTTCCGACTCGGAGGGTAATTTTATTATTAAAGTGAAGACTACGCCCTCAACACTCTCTTTTAACTGTATGGGGTTCAGACCATTAGAACTTTCTGTAAACTCCTCTGAAAAACTTTCCGTTGTTTTGGAGGAAGAAACCACTGAACTTGATGAGGTTCAAGTTACAGCAAAACACGGCCGCAGCCGCACCGACAATGTCATCATCGGCGTTGAAAATATTCAAATGTCCGAAATGGCAAAAGTTCCCGCTTTGATGGGCGAAAGGGACGTGATAAAATCCATTCAACTTTTGCCCGGAATCAAAAGCGAAGGCGACGGTTCATGCGGATTTCAGGTTCGCGGCGGAACGGCGGCTCAAAACCTTATCCTCATTGATAACGCCGTGATTTACAACGCAGGACACTTAATGGGCGTTTTCTCGACTTTTAACGACGAAGCCTTAACTAACGCTTCACTTTATAAAGGTGCGATTCCGGCGCAGTTCGGTGATGCTTCGTCATCGGTTTTTGACATTAAAACCCGCAGCGGGGATATGGAACATTACGGCTTGAATCTTTCAATCGGCTTGCTTTCGTCAAAGTTTGCTTTTGACGGTCCGATTGTAAAAGACAAAGCCTCGTTTTTTCTTGCCGCACGTCGCACGTATTTTGAAATTTTCTTGAAACCGACTGAAAAATACGGTGATAAAGTACTTAATTTTTATGACGTCAATTCTAAAATTACCGTCCGTCCGAGCAAAAACGGTACGTTGAATTTGATGTTTTTCCGTGGTCGCGACAATATGGATATGGGCAATCATATTGCTGAAATTCACTGGGGCAATACCGCCGCTGCAATTGATTATAAACATAATTTCGGTAGGGAGTTTTCGTCAAAGACAGCCTTGATTTACAGCAAATATGACTTCACCGAGTCAATGGACATTTTGAAAATTAAGGAAAGTTTT
>JAFPZK010000043.1 GCA_017417315.1 Bacteroidales bacterium | reverse complement strand
TATATTTTGGTACGGAAAACCGTATGAATATCCTAATGAAACTGAAATTGAATATTTTAAAGAACTGCCTACCGTTTGGGACGATTATGTCGTTTTGGAAGGTTCTCCGACTGAATATTTTTCGATTGCAAGAAAAAGCGGTGAACGTTGGTTTGTTTCTTCGCATACTTTCAAAGCGAGAACGGCTGAATTGAATTTGGATTTCCTTGACGACGGGAAAAATTATAATGCAGTAGTTTACGGTGATTACGCCTCTGACAGGGTTGGGAAGGCTTACCATGAGAATTTAACAAAAAAAAGTGTTTTGGATTTTTCATTGTCATTAAACGGCGGGGCTGTTGCCGTAATTACGCCCGAAGATTATTCTTTGGCGGTTCAAGAACCTGAGGTTGTTAATACTGATAATCCTGAAAATACGGAGGAATTTCAGCCCGAAAAGCAGCCCGAAAATGTTGAAATAGCGGAGAATACAGAGCCGGAAAAACCAACGGAAACTTTTGTTTATCAACTTTCAGACAAGAATATCGGTTTCAAAATTTATCCTAATCCTGCGGAAAATATTATAAAGGTTGAAACCGAGTCAAAGAGGATTTTTATTTTTGACATTTCGGGAAAGAAAGTTTTAGAAATTACGAATTTTGAATCCTCGCATGGAATTGACGTTTCGACTTTAAAAAGCGGCATTTACATTATTTCTGACGGTAAAAAGGCTGTCAAGTTTTTGAAAAAATAAGGCCTTTATTCAGCCACAAATCAAAATATTTTTGTATTTTTGTGGCTGAATATAATTTTTTATTATGGATACTTTAACTTCAAAAATACCAGAAATGCAGACGGAGATAATCCGTCAAGTGCTGAATTTCGATGCTAAAAAGTTGTCGGATTTGTTGTCTTATATGTCTTTTATGGATTTTGAGGATGATGATGACGATGTTGAAATTCAAGGATTTAGGTTTTCTGACAAGCCTCAGACCCGTGAGGAAATCGTCGCAGAATTAAATGAAATAGTGGACGATGTGAAAAAAGGAAATTTTATTTCTTGCGAAAAAGGTATGTCGGAAATAAAGCAAATGATTGAGGATTATGAATGTTGTATGGTCTAAAAAATTCACGAAAAGTATAAAAAGATTTTTCTCTTATTGTCTTGATAACTATGGGGAAACTATTTCTACAAAAAAATACCAAAAATTATCAAGCATTATCAATCGTTTATCTGCATTTCCTGAAATCGGCTTTATTGACCCGTTCTTAAAAGATGAAAACAAAGTTTGCAGAGTTGTTATGTTCGAGAAAAAGTACAAATTGGTTTATTGTATTGAAAAAGAAACAATTATTCTTGTTAATCTCTTAGATACATACAAAAATCCGAAAACATTGAAGAAATATTTATAGTAACAGAATCAATATTCTCTTTTACGTAAAACACGTAATCCCCGTTAATTTTGCGTAAAACACTTATATACTTATTGGACTGAAAATTAATCACTTACAAAAAAGTTGCAAAAAAAATCCTTAAAAGCATAACAATTATTTAAAATACGTTGTATCTTTGCACAAAATTTTGAAATATAATTAAAAAAACAATCAAATAGACAATGGACAACGTAATTGTGGTATCCGTGCTGATTTTAAGCGGTATAGCAGTTCTCGCAGCCGTCATTCTGTACGTGATAGCAAAAAAATTTAAAGTGGAGGAAGACCCGCGAATAGATTTAGTCGCCGAATGTCTGCCCGGTGCTAACTGCGGCGGTTGCGGCTATGCCGGTTGTAGAAACTTCGCCGAAGCATGTGTCAAAGATTTCGCCGGAAAAGTCTGCACCGCAGGCGGTAACGACGTTATGAAAAAAGTAGCAGATGTCTTAGGCGTTGAAGCACAAGCCGCTGACGCAAAAATTGCCGTCGTCAGATGCCAAGGCTCAAAAGACTGCCGCCCAAAAACCAATTCTTACGAAGGCGCAAAAACCTGCGCTATCGTTGCCGCTACTTACGGCGGTGAAACAGGTTGCGCTTTCGGCTGTATCGGTCTCGGTGACTGCGAAAACGTCTGCCAGTTCGGCGCAATCAAAGTCAACAAAGAAACAGGTCTGCCCGAAGTAAATGACGAAAAATGTACAGGTTGCGGCGCATGCGTTAAAGCCTGCCCGAAAATCGTCATCGAACTCAGGAAAAAAGCAGTCAAATTCAGAAAAGTTTACGTATCTTGCGTTAACAAAGACAAAGGCGCGACCGCTAAAAAAGCCTGCTCAAACGCTTGTATCGGTTGCGGAAAATGCGCAAAAACCTGTCCTTTCGGCGCAATCACCGTTGAAAACAATCTCGCTTACATCGATTTTGAAAAGTGCAAAATGTGCCGCAAATGCGTGGAACAATGTCCTACGGGCGCAATCCGCGAGGAAAATTTCCCGCCGAGAAAACCCAAAGAGGAAGCACCTAAACAACTCAACACTCCCTCAGGCGCAGATAAAGTAGAGGTAAGCAAAGAGCCTCAAAAAATCAATTTAGAAAAACCCTCAGAAAATAAAGAATAAACATGGAATTTAAAACTTTTACGATAGGCGGCGTTCACCCCGCCGATAAAAAAATTACAGCCGGCGTTGCAATAAAACCGCTCGCAATTCCTGCTACGGTTACGATTCCATGCGCCCAGCATATCGGTGCTCCCGCCGAAATTATCGTTCAAAAAGGCGATAAAGTTAAGGTCGGACAACTCATCGCTAAGGCTAACGGTTTCGTTTCCGCTAACATTCACTCTTCGGTCAGCGGAACGGTTAAAATGATCGGTCCCGTTGCCGATGTTTCGGGCTACACCAAACAAGCCGTAACTATTCAGGTTGAGGGCGACGAATGGGAAGAAACAATCGACCGTTCGCCCGAAATTAAGCACAATATCGACGATTTCAAACCCGAAGACATTATTAATAAAGTGCATGATGCGGGTATCGTCGGAATGGGCGGCGCAACTTTCCCGACAAAAGTGAAACTTTCCGTTCCGCTCGGCAAAAAAGCCGAAGCCGTTATTATCAACGCCGTTGAATGTGAGCCGTATCTGACGGCAGATCACCGCGTTATGCTCGAAAGAGGCGAAGAATTAATGGTTGGAACGCAACTCATTATGAGAGCCGTTAATTGCGAAAACGCTTACATCGGTATCGAACAAAACAAACCCGATGCAATAAAATATTTAACGGATTTGTCAGCAAAATATCCGGGAATAAAAGTTGTCCCCTTAAAACTGAAATATCCGCAAGGTTCTGAAAAACACTTAATTGAAGCCGTTACGGGAAGACAAGTTCCCTCGGGACGTTTGCCGATTGACGTCGGAGCGGTTGTTGACAATGCAGGAACGGCAGTCGCCATTTACGAAGCCGTTATGAAAAATAAACCGCTTTTTGAAAGAGTCGTTACCGTTACGGGCGATTCGGTGAAAAATCCGGGCAACTTTTTGGTCAGAATCGGTACTCCGATAAGCGCATTGATTGAGGCAGTCGGCGGTTTGCCGGAGGATACGGGAAAAATAATTTCAGGCGGTCCGATGATGGGAAAAGCCGTTACGACAACAGAAATTCCCGTTGCAAAAGGTACGTCAGGCGTTTTGATTCTGCCCGAAACTCTCGCTCACAGAGGCGAAGTCGAAAATTGTATCCGCTGCGGAAAATGCGTTGACGGCTGTCCGATGGGATTAGAGCCGTATTTGTTGGCGGCGTTAGCACAGAGAAAAAACTTTGAAGAACTTGAAAATAACCACGTTACGGACTGTATCGAGTGCGGCTGCTGCGTTTTCAGTTGTCCGTCAAACCGTCCGATTTTGGATTTTGTCAGGTTCGGAAAACAATCCGTTATGAAAATAATCAGAGCAAGGAAAAAATAATTTTTTAACGAAAAGAAAAATGAGCAATTTATTAACTATATCGCCTTCACCGCACGCAAAAGGTAAAGACACAGTGAAAAGTCTGATGAGTGGCGTTTTAATCGCACTCGCACCGGCTTTCTTGTTTTCACTGTACTTTTTCGGAATAGGCGCACTGATAACTACCTTAGTATCAGTCATTTCATGCGTACTTTTTGAATGGCTGATTACCAAATTTTTATTAAAACAAACCCCGCACATTGCAGATTGCAGTGCCGTTTTGACGGGCGTTCTTTTGGCGTTTAACTTGCCGAGTAATATTTCACCGTTTATCGTGATGTTCGGCGCATTAATCGCAATCGGTGTCGGCAAAATGAGTTTCGGCGGTTTGGGACAAAACCCGTTCAACCCCGCTTTGGTCGGACGTGTTTTCTTGTTGATTTCGTTCCCCGTTCAGATGACGGGCGCATGGCCGAAACCGATTGAATCACGTTGGCAATATTTAGACGCCGTAACGGGTGCTACTCCTATGTCTTACACCGAGTTAGGAAAAGTAAACTTGGGTGACATGTTTTTAGGCGGCATCGGCGGTTCGCTCGGTGAGGTTGCGGCTTTGGCGTTAATCATCGGCGGAATTTACATGATTGTCAGAAAAATCATCACTTGGCACATTCCTGTCAGCATTTTGGTAACGGTGTTGATTTTCACCTCTTTAGCATACTTGACAGACCCTGAAAAGTTTGCTAATCCGATTTATCACCTGCTCGGCGGCGGCTTGCTTTTGGGTGCTATTTTTATGGCGACTGACTACGTTACTTCACCGATGTCCGCTTGGGGCAAAATTATTTACGGTATCGGAATCGGAGCGTTAACGGTGATTATCCGTCTTTGGGGAAGTTACCCTGAGGGTATGAGTTTTGCGATTCTGATTATGAACGCATTAACGCCTATTATCAACAAATATGTTAAACCGACACGTTTCGGCGTGGTTAAAACGAAATAATCATGATTGACAAAAAGAATCCTACGATAGTTCAAATGATAGCCGTTTTGTTGGTTGTGGCGGCTGTTTGTTCGGCGGGGGTTGCGGCGGTTTATGCCATGACAAAGGACACGATTGCCGAAACTAACGCTAAAAAACTTCAACAATCTTTGTCGGAAGTTTTGCCGGAATACGACCAAACGGACACTTTAACGATAAAAGTCGGTGATGACAAAGCCTTCTGTTACGTTGCCAAAAAGGGCGGAAATACAGTCGGTTACGCTATCAAAACTTCTAACATGAACGGTTACAACGGTTTAGTAGAGGTTTTGACGGGTTTTGACAAAGACGGCAAAATCATCAACACTTCGGCAACGGTTTTAAACGAAACGCCGGGTCTTGGTCAAAAAGCCTTAGAGCCGAAATTTGCCGATCAGTTCAAAGGTTTTGAACCGTCAAAAAAGACTTTGAAAGTTAAGAAAGACGGCGGCGATGTTGATGCGATTTCAGCGGCGACGATAACATCAAGGGCATATACGTTGGCGGTTCAGCAGGCGTTCAACGCTTTGCAGTCGCATCTCGGCAACAAAGTTGATACACATTCAGGCGCAACCTCGTCAGCAAATAAAAACGCTGACGAAAGAGAGATAGACAATGATAAATAATTGACAATTGACAGTTGACAATTGACAGTTAATTGTCAACTGTCAATTATCAATTGTCAATTAAAAAAGCATAAAAAAATGAGTAAATTATCAATATTAACAAAAGGCCTTATCAAGGAGAATCCGGCATTGATTCTGATTTTAGGTATGTGTCCGACCTTGGGCGTTACCTCTTCGGCAATCAACGGTTTGGGTATGGGTCTTGCCACGACGTTTGTGATTTTGCTGTCAAACGTCATAATTTCGATTATTAAGAATTTGATTCCCGACAACGTACACATTCCGGCGTACATTGTCGTAATTGCCTCGTTAGTAACGATTTTGCAACAATTAATGGCGGCTTATCTGCCTGCTTTGAACGAGAGTCTCGGACTTTTTATTCCGCTTATTGTTGTTAACTGTATCGTTCTCGGACGTGCTGAGGCTTTTGCGAGCAAAAACGGCGTTGTAGATTCTGCGCTTGACGGTTTGGGCATGGGCTTAGGTTTTACGCTTGCTCTGACGGTTTTGGGTGCGATTCGTGAAGTTTTGGGTTCGGGCTCTATTTTCAACTTGAAATTCTACGAAGGCGACGGCATAATCGGCTTTGTACTTGCTCCGGGAGCGTTTTTGGTGTTAGGATATTTGGTTGCAGTTACCAAAAAGTTGTCTAAAAAATTTGACAAAAAGGAGGAATAAACCATGGATTACGTAATTATAATAATTTCGTCGATTTTCGTTAACAATGTAGTTTTAGCGAAATTTTTGGGAATTTGTCCGTTCATGGGCGTTTCCAACAAGGTTAACACTGCGCTCGGTATGTCGGGAGCGGTTGCGTTTGTGATGGTAATTGCCACGCTTGTAACGTTTTACATTCAGAAATTATTGGTATCGTTAGGCATTGACTTTATGCAGACGATAGCCTTTATTTTGGTGATTGCGTCATTGGTTCAAATGGTTGAATTGGTTTTGAAAAAAGTTTCGCCGTCGCTGTATCAGGCACTCGGAATCTTTTTGCCGCTTATCACGACAAACTGTACTGTTCTTGGCGTTGCAATTGAAGTTGCGGGCAAAGCAACCTACGGACCGGCGGAAGCGGCTGTTTACGCGCTTTCAAACGCGATAGGTTACGGTTTGGCGTTGACGATTTTTGCGGGTTTACGCGAGCAGTTGGAACTTTCAGAAGTGCCGGAAGGTATGAGAGGTGTTCCCGTAGCGTTCATAACAGCAGGCATTTTGGCAATGGCGTTTATGGGGTTTGCTGGGTTGGCGTAATATTTTTTTACCACGGAAAAGAGAAAACACCACGGAAAAGGAAAGAGGCTTTTTCGTGGTTTTTTTGTGTTGTGTTAAATTTTATCGGCACATTTTTTTATTCTTTCAGCGAGGTCGCAAAGAGCATCTTTTAGTTGGCGTGTTTCTTGTTCTGAAAAACCGCCTGTTATTGCATTGCCGTCAATTTTGTTATAAAACCATGCCGCAGAATTATTAAAGTATGTACGGGCAATTTCACGCCAAGAAACACTCAGCATAATATCAGACATACATTGTTTTATATCAGTATTATTGACAGGTTTTTGATTTCTAATTGCAGCAATTAATTCTTCTTCATCGTCGGTTACTTCTAATAATATTTTATGCTGTCTGCTCATATTTTTTATTTTCGCAAAAATATTCAAAAAAAATAGATAAGCAAAAATTTTTTTTGAAATTTTGTACGCTGTCTTGAAGACTATTTTTGTATAACGATGCCAGTGATATGTTTTCTGATTTGCAAACTAACAATGTTCAGTTTATCAAAAAGTTAGAAGGCTTATCTAATTACTATCAGAAGTGATAAAGAAAGGTATATAACTAATAAAAAAAGGGGGATTTCGGATTTGCCGAAAATATCCCCCGTATATAAATGAACTGTAAAAAAGTCCTTATTGTGCGGTTACGCTTGCCGTTTTCTTTTCAGGATCAAGAACAAATTTATATGTTCCTGCCGAAATTTTAAGGTTTGCGCCGTCTTGTTCAAGAGCGTTTAATGCACCGCCGAAGTTAACGTCCCATGCACCTGCCCAACGGAATTTGTAATCACCGTCTTTCACAGTAAGCGTTTTTGACCACGTTTTGGTTGCAGGGTCAAAATCCATAACGATACCTTTGTCCCAGCCGAACTCGCAAGCCTCACCGATTAACTCCCAACCGGTTGCAACAACCGAAGCCGTCATTTTCTTTTGGTCAACGGTCATTTTATAATAACCTGCTTTGTCAAGTGTGATGTTAGCACCGTCGCCGAGTTTGAAACTGCCGTCCTCAGCCTTGTCGCCGAGAATGCCAATCCATGCGCCCGAAGCGTCATCGTAAAACTTAAATTCAGCATTGTCAGAGTCAACGTAAATTACGCCGGCAAAAACAAAGTCGCGGGCAGCAGAGGTTACGCGGAAGTCTTCCGTCTTGTTGTTCCAACCGTTAAACGAACCCGGAACGGTTAAATATTCGCTCGAAAGTTCAATCTCGGTCTCTTCTAACGAATAAGTGTATTTTCCGGCGTTAACAAGGTTGAGAGTAACGATATATGCGTGTGCAGCAGGAACTTTCAAGTTGTCGCCGCCATACGAAAGACCGTCTTCGCCCGCACCGAGGTTGATGTCCCAACCACCGTTAGCACGGAATTTAAATTCACCGTCAGTAAGCGAAGTTACAGCCGTCCAAACGCCAGTTTCAGCATCAAAATCCATTTTTGTATCCTTGTCCCAACTGCCGGAAGTCGCACTACCGATAAGTCCCCATTCGGTTTTGTCGCTGATTTCAACACCGCCGTCTTTTGAGGCTTTGATTTCTACAAAACCGATGTTAGTCTCTTGATTCAAAGTGTTGTTGTCAGAAATCACTTCCAAAGTTTTGCCGTCCAAAACAGCAAATTTTTCGCCGGAAGGTATGTTAACGTAACCCTGATAAACGCCGTCGCCGTCAGGGTCGCCGATTAAAAACGAATGTGCAAAATCAAAGTTCGGATAATCAACCGCCACGTATGCAAAGTCCCAGTCAATACCTTCGGTTTTTGCATCGTATGCCGTAACTTTTATGCTGACTTGGCTTTCGCTTTCATCGGTTTTGACACCGTTAGAAGCCGATGAGGTCAACGTAAAAGTACATTCGGTTGCTTTGCCCGGACGTGCGCTGACACTCGACAAAATAGAGTTCATCGCCGAATTGTCAAGTTCAAGAAAACAATCCGTAGTCTCAGGAAATTTTACCGAACCGCCTTCACTGCTTTTCATCGCAACGGTATAACTTACAGCCGCACCGTTATAATCAGCAGGCGACCAAGTGATTTTCGGGAACTTTTCCGAAAGGTTGTTTTTATTAATCACAATCTCGGATTTGTCCAACGGATTTAACTCCGCTTTCTTAATAAGTTCGAGAACGGGAGTTTTGTCGTCCTCGCAGGCAGCAAATGTCAACAACAAAGCCGCCGGTATAGTGAAAAATTTATTCAATACTTTCATGATTTTCTGTTTAAAATTAGTTTACGGAATAACCTTCGTTTTGTTCAAGATTAAGATTGCTGCCCATATCGTCAGAAGGAATCGGGAAAACTTCGTAAAATTTAGCAACGTCCCTGCCTTGTGCAACACCGCCTTTCCAAGGCCAGTTATAACCGGTGGTGTATTTATCGAAGCGGATAAGGTCGGTACGGCGTTGAGCCTCATAAAACAACTCTCTTGCCCTTTCGTCGCAAAGAAAATCCAAGTCAACTTTGCCGAGCGGAGAACTGATACCGGCTCTTTCACGCAAAGCGTTAACGTATTTCAAAGCCTCTGATTCTTTGCCTGCACGAAGTTGCGCTTCCGCCATATTCAAATAAATTTCGCCCAAACGGAAAAGCGGAAAGTCAGTATAAGCCTCACTTGACGGAGGCAATGTTCCGTCTTTGTAAACGTTATAAAATTTTGTAACGGGAATACCGTTGTTTTTGAAAGAAGCCTCGTCCGTGATTTCGTTGCTTGACGTACCGTCAAGACGGAGCATTGTCATGCGGGAATCTTGCGCTTTACCGTCTTCACGGTCAAAAATATTGAAGAACGACGATTTAGCCCTTACGCCCTGCCATGCACCTTTGGCGTTAGTTTCGGTCTGATAATCGCCTGAACCCCAGCACAAAAGAGCCGTCATTCCGCCCCAAGTCATCGTCTGGTCGCCTTCGTAACGGACAGGGAAAATCATCTCCAAAGATTTGTCATTGTCAGCCTTAAACATGTCGGCATAATTGCTTTCGAGTTTATAACCCGCGTCAATGATTTTCTGACAATATTCGATACATTCGGCGTTCTTTTCAGCGCCGATATAAACTTTGGCGTTGAGATAAAGTCTTGTCAAAGCCGCCCAAGCAGCCGCCTTGTTAGCATGACCGTAATCCTGAGAAAAGCCCGGTTTTGCCTCTGCCATTTCGTCAGCACTTTCGATTAATTGTTTTTCAACGTAATCGAAAAGGTCTTTTGCTTGAATTTGTTTTGGACTGCCGCTGCCGACAGTGCTTTCTTCTGTAACAAAAGGTACGTTTCTGTAAAAATCAAGTGCGTACAAATACATCAACGCACGCAAGAATTTTGCCTCGCCTCTGTAAACTTTTACTTTGCTGATAACGTCAGAAGAACAGCCGCGTGAAGAAAGCGTGCCTTCGTCAGACTCTCTTAAAAAAGCGTTGCAAAGGTTGATTTGATAAAAAAGTCTGAAATAAGAACCTTTTATCCAAGGGCTTGAAGCCGACCATGAAATGTGGTTGAAATCAGGGATTCCGGGGTCGTTCCAACAACAATGTGCGATGTCAGAGGCGAGTTCCTGCATATTCCACATAACGCGGAGGAATGATGCCTGAGAGCCGCCGTCAATGCCGACAACGTCCTGCTCCGAATCGCCGCCTTTGTTACCACCGATTGCAAGTCCGGCGTAAATTTTTGCAAGACTTTCAGTGTAAGCGTCAAGAGTGCTGCCGAAAACAACTTCCGATACGAGTTCTTTTTCGTCCAAAGGAATTGTATCCAAATCCTTTACGCAGGAAGAAAATCCCAAGAATGCACTCATTGCCGCAACCGGAAGAATATATTTGAATTTTCTATTAATGCTTTTCATAATCCTTTATAAATTAAATGTTTAGAAATTAAGATTAACACCGAACATAAAAGTTACGGGACGCGGATAAATGTTTCTGTCGATGCCTTCGCCGCTGATTTCCGGGTCAAGTCCGCTGTACTTTGTGATAACAAACGGGTTCTGAACCGTAAAGTAAACTTTTGCGTTTTGACTTGTGTTGAAAATCTTTTGGAAATTATATCCCAAAGTCATGTTGTCCATTCTCAAAAACGATGCGTTTTCGATATAATAACTTGACTTGTACTGACCGTTTTTGAAATTGGTTTCTCCTGCGGTTGACATTCTGTTTTTCAAGAATCCTGACGGGTCGTACATTTGAGAACCGTCCCAAGCCTCGCGGTTAGATTTAACGTTGTTGTAAACGTAGTTGCCGATAGCAGCACGCATTGCAAAGTTAAAGAACCAATTTTTGTAACTGAGTTGCGAAGATAAGCCCATGATAACATCAGGAGCAGATTTTTTGAAAATCGTCAAGTCGTCTTCGTCGATTTTGCCGTCGTTGTTTTGGTCAACGTAAGCATCTTCAATCGGGTTGCCCGCCTCGTCGTACATCTGCTCGTAAACGTAGAACGAATTGTACGGTTTGTCAACGGCATTGATTTGAATGTTATGACCCGTGCCGCCTTCGATACCGCCGTGAATTACACCTTTATAAGACGGGTCATCGTTAATGGTAAGTTTTGTGATTTCGTTTTTGTTGTAAGAAACGTTGTAACTCAAAGTCCATTCGAGGTCTTTTTTGTTGATAACGTGAGCCGTCAAAGAAAATTCAACGCCACGGTTTTCGAGTTCGCCGACATTGGTCAAAAGTTGGTTAGAGAAGTTTGTACCTGCCGAAACTGTAACCGAGTTCAAGAGGTTAGTCGTTTTGCGGATATAGAAATCCAAAGAACCTTCAAACCTGCCTTTCAAGAAACCGAAGTCGAGACCGGCGTTAAGAGTTGTGGTTTCTTCCCATTTAAGATTTTGATCGTATGCCTGAGGAGCAATCAAACGGTACTGCGTGTCGCCGAAATAATAACTTGCACCTGCCTCGGAATATTTGTAACGAGCCATGTACGGATAATCGTTAGGACCGTCTACGGTAAGGTTCTGCTGACCTGTTACACCGTAACCCAAGCGGAGTTTCAAGTCTGAAACGATGTCGCTGTTTTCCAAGAATGCTTCGTCATTGATTTTCCAAGCAAAAGCCGCTGACGGGAAAACACCCCAACGGTTGTCTTTATGAAAACGTGAAGAACCGTCGTCTCTCAAAGTAAAGGTCAAAAGGTAACGTTCTAAAAGAGTGTAGTTCAAACGTCCGAAGAATGATACCAAGTAGTTTTCGGTTTCGTAAGAATATTCGTCTTTGTAAAATTCTTTGCCGGTTTCTTTTGCTTTTGCTGACGAGTACGGATATTTAGTGCCTTTGTCAGAATAGAAATGCTGCCAAGAATAGCCGACCATAACGTCCAAAGAATGAATACCGAAAGTTTTGTCATAATCGAAATAACTTTCAAAAAGTCCGTTGGTTTTATTCTGATAATAATCGGTGTTTTCACCGAAGCCGGTTTTGAAATCGCCGCTGCTCCAAGTCATCGGAGAATTGTCGGTGATAGTTTTTTCGCCGTCACTTTTTGAAACGTCATAACCCAAGTTAACGTTGAATCTTAAATCAGGCAAGAAATGGAACTTGTAGTCAGCCTGAATGTTACCGATACTGCGCAAAACGGTTGACTTGTCGTCTTGCTCTTCGAGAATAGAAACGGGGTTTGTAAGAGCGATGTCAATAGGAGCAGAGCCGTCTTCTTTCATATAAACAAACCAGCCGTTGCCGTATTGATTTCCTGACATTTTAACGGGTTGTGTCGGGTCGAACTGAGAAGCCATTCCGATAGCGTTAGTTGCGCCGAAACGGTTTTTGTTGCTGATACCTTTAACATTAACTGAAACGCTGAGTTTTTTGTCGAAGAAAGTCGGAGTAAGACTTATTGCACCCGTCAAACGTTCCATTTTAGAGTTTTTGAGAATACCGTTTTCGTTGGTATAGCCCACTGAAACGCGGTACGGAAGATTTTTAACCGTTCCTGAAACGCTGATGTTATGGTCTGTGCTGACAGAGGTGCGGAAAATTTCGTTCCACCAGTCGGTGTTAGAGTTTCCGAGTGCTTGTGCCTTTTCGCTGTCTGCGCCGAATTTTTCGGTTACGAAACTCTTGAACTCGTTAGCGTCCATAATGTCGATGTCGTTACGTTTTGTGCTGACAGAGACCGTTCCGGCATAACTTACTTTGGGTTTGCCGCTTTTACCTTTTTTAGTAGTGATGATGATGACACCGTTAGAAGCCCTTGAACCGTAAATTGCGGTTGCCGAAGCGTCTTTTAAAATAGTGAAAGTTTCGATGTCGTTAGGGTGAACGGTTGCGAGCGGGTTGCTCATACCGTCGATACCGCCGTCGTCAACAGCCACGCCGTCGATGACAACAAGGGGATTGTTAGAAGCGGACATTGACGAACCGCCACGGATTCTGATAGTTGCGCCTGCACCCGGAGCACCGCCGTCGCTGATAACGCTGACACCTGCGGCTTTTCCTGCGAGAAGGTCGGTAGCCGAGGTAGCCGCGCCTCTTACCATTTTATCAGCACTGATTGCCGTTACTGAGCCGGTGAGGTCGTTTTTCTTAACTTTACCATAACCGATTACGACAACCTCGTCCATTTCTTTGGTGTCTTCCTGCAAAACGATGTGCAGGTTTTCGGCGGCTTTAACAACAACTTCGCTGTAACCGATGTACGAAACAGCAAGGCTGTCTTTTAAATCGGCATCAAGCATAAAATTACCGTCAAGGTCGGTAATAGTTCCGGCTGTTGTGCCGAGAACTCTGACGGTAGCACCGATGATACTTTCACCGGCAGCGTCTACTACTTGCCCTTTTACAGAGATTTTCTGCGCGAAGGCATTACCGCAAAAAAACATTGCAAAAAGCAACGCCCATAATTTAAGCGGTAATTTAGATTTTAACAGTTTACTCTTCATCTTTTATAAGCATTTATTAAATTTAGGTTTTCTTAACAATAATTTTATTTTTTAAACGCTGCGAAATTACAACCAAAATAAAATTAAGGTTAATTTTTTAACACTTATCCGTCAAAAAATGTGTGCAATCGTTTGCACAAACGGTTGCAAAAAGTTAATTTTGCCCATAAAAAAAGCACTATGGAATTAAAAAAACTTTTAGACGAAAAATTCAATCAGTATAATACGCCTGACTTCATATTGAGCGACCCGATACAGATTCCGCACTCGTTTTCTTTGCGTCAAGATATTGAAATTTCGGGCTTTTTGGCCTCGACGATTGCGTGGGGCAACCGTAAAATGATTGTCAGCAACGCAAAAAAAATGATGCAGATTATGGGCAATGAGCCATACGATTTTGTTATGAATTTTGACGAAAAGTCGGTGGAAAAAATTCCGAATTTTGTTCATAGGACTTTTCAACACGCTGATTTTCTGTATACTTTGGCGGCTCTGAAAAATATTTATCTTAATCACGGCGGCTTAAAAAACGTTTTTGAAAACGCTTTTCAAAAGTCCCGAAACATCAAAGACACTTTAATAGAATTTAGAAAAGTGTTTTTTGAATGTGATTTTCCTCTGAGAACGAAGAAACACATTGCTGACGTTGAGCGCGGTGCGGCGGGCAAACGTCTGAACATGTATTTGATGTGGCTTTGCAGAAAAGATGACCGAGGCGTTCATTTCGGGCTTTGGGACATTCCGTCATCGGCATTGATGTTACCGCTTGACACTCACACGGCTTCAACGGGCAGAAAACTCGGACTTATAACGCGGAAGCAAAACGATTGGAAAACGGTAGAAGAAATCACCGCCGGATTAAGAGAGTTAGACCCACTTGACCCCGTGAAATACGATTTTGCGCTGTTCGGATTAGGGATTTTTGATAAATTGTAATTTTTGTTTAATTTTGCAGCAAAAAATTTGTACTATGTTAACAGCAACTCAAACACATAACACGGCATCACAAATTATGGCATTATTTGCAACAATGCCGTTTGGTGAACAAAGCCGCCTTATAGACAACCTCAGCCATGAATATGAGCGCAGAGCCACACTTCGTACTCGTTTTGAAAAATTGTACGAGCAATGGTGGAGAGAAACGTGCGTGTATTCAGGACGAAATCTTGCCATGAACTCCACGTATTACAAGATTGTGGATTTAGGAACTCCAATTATTGATTTTTTGGATAATCTTTTATTAACCGAACCTGATTATAAACACCGGCACATACAATGGTTAAAAACCGGTGTATGCAAAACTCAAAAATAGAATGAACAACGCAGAAAAAAAATATTTGGAAAGTTTATTTCCGCTATGTCCCACACCGTCTTTCATTTTCAGCAATTTTCGATAAATCAAGACAATACGGCAATGAAGATTTCAACTGACGGCGTATTGTTAGGGGCAGTGTGCAACTTTGAAAATTCTGAAAACATACTTGACATCGGTACGGGAACGGGACTTCTCTCCATGATGGCGGCTCAAAAATCGACAGCCAAAATCACCGCCGTAGAAATCGACAAAGACGCTTTCAATCAAGCAGTTGAAAACGTAAAAAAATCAAAATTTTCGTCTAAAATAAAAATTATTCACGCCGATTTTCTCGACTTTTATAAAACCGCTGAAGAAAAATTCGATTATATAATTTCTAATCCGCCGTTTTTTGAAAACTCCCAAAAATCAAATGATTATAAGCGAAATTTTGCCCGTCATACAGATAGTTTGCCGTTTGAAAAAATGATTCAAGGCGTTAAAGAAATAATTAAAGATACCGGACTGTTTTCTGTCATAATTCCTTTTGACAAATGTGCGGATTTCGTAAGACTTTGCGCCCTTAACAAACTGCATTTATGCAAAAAAGTCAGCATTTTTTCTAAAAATAATGTACCGCCGCTAAGAGTCATTTTAACTTTTTCAAGGGAAATTCTACCTATTGAATATGATAATATCACTATTTATGAAAACGGAAAAAACTATTCCGAAAAGTTTAAAGAACTCACAAAAGATTTTTATTTAAAATAAACAATAAAAAATTTTAATACCTCCACACCACTTCACTAAAAAATCCCTCTACATATGCGCCTTCGGTGTTGACCTCATACACTTCAACGCCGTTTGACAAAAACTCTTCCGACTTTTCGCGGACGTAGTTTTCGCGGTTTGATGAGGCAAAAACCACTTTTTGCGGACGGATTTTTTCTAAAAGCCCGCTGACGTTAAAATTTACGTTTTCAGTGATTATAAGCAAATCAACTTTCAGATTTTCAAGTATTTCCGTTTGGTTTTTGTTGTTAAGAACCAAAACGTTTCTGCCGCAAACGGGGAAATAAAAATCACTAAATTTTTTTAATGTGTCAGTACGTAAAATCGTCATCGTATCAAGACCTTTTATCTTTGTTAAATTCTTGATAGGCTGTAAAAAACTTCCCTCCTCAGCCCCGCGTTTTGAAGTCAAAACCACACATCTTACATCATTTGAATAACTTATGCACGTTTGTTTTTCTTTGTTCCAGACTATAAGAGTATCTGTTTCAGAGGAAAACATTCCGCAATATCCCGACCATAAAACAAAAAATAAAAACGTTAACAGCGTGAATTTCAGTGTGTTAATGTTTTTGTAAATAAAAAACAACGTCAGAGAAAAAATTGCAATATAAAGCAAAACCGTTGAAATTTTTGTCAGAAAAATGCCTTCTATACACGCTCCGGGCAAGTTTTCAATCCACGTAACAGAGTTAATGAGGAGTTTTAGCAGAAAATTTAGAACAACTGCAATATACGTAAAACCGCCCGAAACTAAAAGCAAAACAGCCGAAATCATAATCAAAAACGCCACGGGAATAACAATTACGTTTGTCAGCATAAAATACATCGGGAACTGATTGAAAGTGCTGATACTCAGTACCGCCGTCCCGACTTGCGCCGCTAACGAAACCAACAAGATTCCGATAAAATAGTTAGCGGAATTTTTTAACACTACGACCCAAAAATTGTCCTTTATAAAATTTCTCTTTAAATAAAAAATATCTTCTAATAGCGGTACGACGGCAATAATTGACAAAACAGCAAAATAACTTAACAAAAAGCCGACATTAAACAACAATTGCGGGTCAAAAACTAATAAAACAAATGCCGAAAACGCTATTGTCATATACGTCGATGAAGCCCTGTTGAGCGTAAGAGCCAAAGCCGTCAACGAAAACATTAATGCTGACCGGCAAACACTCGGCGAAAAACCCGTTATCGCGGCAAAAAGCCACAACAACGTTACTGTCAAAACAAATTTCAAAATTCTGCCTTTCTTTGAATTGTCCAAGAATTTTAGCAACGTATTGATAATCAAAACTATAATTCCCGTATGAAGTCCCGAAACCGCTAAAATGTGCATCGAACCGCTTTTTTGAAATGCCGAAATAGTTTCTTCGTCCAAGTCGGCTTTGTAACCGAGCGTAAGTGCTTCTAAAACAGAGAGTTCTTTATCATCAAAATCACAATTTTTATAAATGTAGAGAAGTTTTTCGCGAAGTTTTGAACCGTAAAACCTAAGATTTTTTTGATAACCTTTTTGAAGAATTTTAAAATTGTTTTTTTTAATAAAAACGCTGTAATACACCCCTTGCCGCCGCATATAATCCGCAAAATCAAACTCCAAAGGATTTTTGTTGCTTTTAAGTTCTTGTAAATCAGAGATAAAACCCGTTAAATCTCCACATTCGGGTAAAAGACTGTCTTTTTCAAAATAGGCTAAAACTTTGTATTTTTCTTTCTTTACGCTGTCAATAAGAGAAATTACGGTTTTGAAACTTTTACTTTTTTCTTCTAACGGCATTTCTACGACAGCGTATTTAATTTTGTTGTCAAAACTTTGAATATCAGGCTTTTCAGTTTTTTGAAAGTTGACGATAAAAATTCCGAAAAACACCCAAAAAAGATACAATGAAAAACCGCTGAGAAATGCGTATTGATGTTTTAGTTTTTTTAAGTACGCAAAAATAAAAAGCGATAAAAAAAGAGCGATGCCGCAGCCGCCTGCAACAATTCCTAAAGAAAAATTTTCTTCCAAAATGATTCCCGCAACCGTTCCTATTAAAATTCGGAATATCGGAAAATCATTCAAATTGTCCGCAAAAGTCCGCTGTGGCATCGCACTTATATCATGTTAGAACGAAAACTGCAAACGGGTCTGAATGAGGTGTAACGTTCTGTCTTCATCAAGTTTATAATACTTCGGCTCTGCATTTGCCGGACGGTCTTTACCAGTTGCCATAACGTAGTTGAGTTTTACGTTAAAATGCTTATTGATAATATAGTTAAGACCTAATTCAAAGTCGGTTTGTTTTCCGAAATCATCAAGGTTAAGATAATCGAAGCGACCCAAAACTTCCAAAGTTCCGGGAGCAGAAGTTGTAGGCAAGCCGGTTACTTTGTTATATTTTTGCTGTTCACCGATGATTTGGTATGAAACCTGTCCCCAAAAACCGTTGAAACTGCTTGTTTTTTCAGTATTTACACTTGCACCTAAGAAGTGAGCCTCCAACAGCAATTTTGTATGAATGAACAATGCTTGTACTTCATAACGCTCACAATTAGGAGCATCTAATTCGCCGGTTTGTATAAGAGTTGTTTGTTCCATTGAAGCCGGAACTATGCCTTTGAACGATAGTTTGCTCGAAGACCCCTTGTCTGTATACAAAAATGCACCGCCGACATGAAATACGGTTGTCTCATCGTAAACAGGTCTCCAAATCAACTGTAAGGCAGCGTTAAAGCCTTGATTATAGGCTTTTGAATCTACATCGCCGTTAGTATAAAGACCAGTTGAAAGGTTGAAACCGTCAGTTGTATAAAGGTAATTAACACCGATTTTACGTGAAGGACAGAATGTGTAGTCAACAGACGGGTCTTCCGTAAATTTATAGTTGATACCTGTCAATTTGATACCGTAAGGCATAAACTGATTACCGAAAGTTACTTTGCTGTGATCATTGAAACTATATTTCATAGTAACGTCGCGGAAAGAAATAGCCTTTGTAGCGAAACAAACTTCCACTTTGCCTTCCCATTTGTCTTTTGTTGCAACAAAACCCAAACGTGTATCGTTTACTAAAACGGCGTTATCAACATGACCGCCCTTATACTCTTTGTATGTACCAATGTCGTTTCTGTTGAGATAAGTACCGAAATCAAGATTTGTACGTCCTATGAATTTCAGTTTGAAATTCGGGTCGTTTTCGGGCGCAACGGTAATCTGCGCCTCTGCTTGAAGACCGAGAGCCAAAACTCCCGCTGTCAAAACTGCGTTTTTTAATAATCTTTTCATTTTTTTATGTATTTTAAAGTTATAATTAAAATTCCCTCAAAAACTGAACCACAAAGTTATACAAAACATTATTTACTTCAAATAAATTAAAGTGCAATTCTATGTTAAAAAAAATGCAATTAAACTTTTTTTGACTAACTTTGCGCGGTTATGAAAACCACTTTTTTTATCTTGTTATTGCTGTTTTCTACGGTGGTAACTTTTGCGCAAGAGTTTGTCTCTGAGGGTATTAAGACGGCGAGGATACGTCAAAGTGAAAAAGATTTTTCTTATCCTATCTGTCAGTTAGGCGGAGCATTGGAGTTACAGTTTGACGTCTTGGACGATAAATACACAGACCTTATTTATTCCGTCCGTCATTGCGATTATAATTTTGAGCCTGACGATTTGAGTTTCAGCGAGTTTGCTGACGGCTTCGATTTCAGGGAACTTGACACTTACGACAACTCTTTCAACACGCACCAGAGTTTTACGCATTACAGGTTAAGAATACCGAACAACGACATAAAACTCTTAATCAGCGGTAATTACATCGTTACCGTTTATCAGGACGGCGACCCGGAAAAGCCGGTTTTAAGAAGGCGTTTTATGGTCTATGACTTAGCCGACAATTCAAAACTCAAAGCAGAAGTTTCTCGTCCCTTTATTTCTGACTATTCTTTTGATTGTCAACAGGTTGCAGTAAGAGTAAAATCCGATGTCCCGACTAAATATTTAAAAGTGGTCGTAATGCAGAACAAGGATTTTTCTACGATGAGGGAGTTGGAAGTCAGCGGTTATGCTCCGGGCGAGGTCATTTACGAAAAAAATGACGGTAACAATCTTTTCAAAGGCGGCTCAGAATTTGAGTTTTTTGATGCCAAAGACGTGCATTTCAGAGCCTTAGGCATTGACGAAATTAAGTATGAATACGGACTTTATTCTTATAAACTAACGCCTTTTAAGCCTGTTGATGTCTCGTATTCTTTTCAGGAAGATTTAAACGGGGCTTATTACATAAAAAACGACAAAGGTTTTTCGCTTGATTTGGAGGCGGATTATATAAAAGTGCTTTTCAGACTGAAATACAACCGTTATTCCGAAAACAAAATTTTTGTTTCCGGCGAGGCTTTTGACGAAAACGACGAAATGATTTACAATTCTGAGAGCGGTTTTTGGGAAAGAGAAACGTTGTTAAAACAAGGGCTTTATAATTTTCAGTTTGTAGAAAAAACAACTGCCGGTGAAAAAAACTTTCTTTCCGGCAGTTGGTATAATACTGAAAACGACTATTTTTTTGCTGTCTACACCACATTGTTAAAAGACCGTGGCGACAGGCTTATTATGGTAAAAACCGTCAACACGGTAAAATAGTGTTATTTTGCTGTTGACTTAAATTGGGGCGAGGGAATAAAATATTCTCCGCTTTCGTTGTCGTCGTTCAACATTCTCGGCGGCTGAGAAGTCGATTCGAGTGCGCCCCACCAAAGTTCGCTTTCGAGGTTTATTCTCTTGCGCTCTTTTACTGCCGCACGAATCGGCAGAATCGTGAAAGCCGCGTTCCAGTGTCCGACTACGAAAGCCGTTTTTCCAGCCATTGCCGCGTGAACCGCGTTTTGTGCCAACTGGTTGCAGAATTTTGAATCGTTGGAATTAGCCGGCGCACTCCTTATAATATAACTCGGGTCGATATATTTTATGGTGTGTGCAAGACCTTCCTTCTTGAACTGCTCGTGAATTTTATCTTTTAAGTAAATACCTATGTCTTTGTATTTTACGTTGCCGGAAGCGTCCTTTTCGCTGTTGTCGTTGTTGAAGAAAAACTGACCTGCGCCCTCAGCCACGATTACCAAAGCGTGCTGACGTTTTATAAGGCGGTCTTTGATTTGATTGATAAGACCTTTTTCGCCGTAGAGGTCGAATTTCATTTCGGGAATGATAACAAAGTTGACATCGCCGGTTGCAAGGGTGGTGTTAGCGGCAATAAAGCCCGAATCCCTACCCATAAGTTTTACGATAGCGATACCGTTATACGCGCCTTTTGCCTCGTTGTGAGCGTTGATACAGATGTTACTTGCTTCCGAAAACGCAGTTTCAAAACCGAAAGACTTGTCGATAAAGCAGATGTCGTTGTCAATGGTTTTCGGTACGCAGCCGACTGCGATTTTAAGACCGCGCCTTTCGATTTCGTCGCTGATGTCCTGAGCCGCACGCAGAGTGCCGTCGCCGCCGATACAGAAAAGAATGTTGATGTTTTCCCTCTGCAAGGTGTCAACGATTTCCTCGCTTGACTGGTCGCCGCGCGACGAACTAAGAAAACTGCCACCCAAAACGTGGATTCTGTCAACAATGTCCGGCGTTAAAGTTACATACGGGTGATTGTATTTTGAGATAAAGCCCTCAAAACCGTATTTTATGCCGATGACATTGTGGACGTTGTAGCGGCGGAAAAGTTGCATAACGAGACCTCTAATCACGTTGTTAAGCCCCGGACAGAGACCGCCCGCCGTAACGATTGCGACTTTTGTCTTGTTGGGCTCAAAATAAATGAACTCTCTTGGACCGGCTTTTTCAAACGAAATAGGCATGCGTCCGGTCTCCTTGAACGCATCCAAAGCCTTTGTTGAACCGTCGTAAAGAATCCTTTCAGACTCGTTGACGTAGTCGTAGACTTCATCGCCTATCACTTTTGACAGATGTAGTGGCGAAGGCACGTGGCATTTTCCCAAACTTTTTACGTTGAAGTCTAATGAATTTAATTCTTCTTGTGTCATATTATCAGGTTTTATTTAAAGAAAATTATTTTCTGTTTTCCGCAAGTAGCAGAGCCGAATCTTGCAAAATGGTAACAAACTTCCAGCATTGCCTGAACAGAGAACGGTTTGATTTCGGGATTCAAAGCCTGAGCATCAAGTTTTGCTATTCCGTAAGCCAATCCTTCTTTATAAAAACTGTTCATACAATAAGATGCTCTCAGACCGAGACTTACCAAAACTCTGTCGCCGTTATAAGGGGTGATACCGAGACCGAAAACAAGGCTTGTAAATTTGTCATTGAAGCGGTCGCTGACATCAACACCGTTAGCAGGGATTTTAACACCCAAAATGTCTGCTTCTTCCGAATCTCTCGTAATCTCTTTTGCAGTTGTGAATTTAGGACCGAACTCAGCATAAAAACCGTATTCTCCCGTATAACGAGCCAAGAGCAAAAGGTCTGAGGCTTTCATATCGAAATTGCTGCTCAATTTGGTATCACCGTTATTGAAAGTATTTTTAGGCTTGTAACCCGCACTCAAATATTCTACCGACGCACCGATTTTGTCAACAAAAACAACTCCTAAACGTCCGCCGACAGAATAAGAAGGAGCCATAGGTTCGTACTCAAATTTTCCGTCAGAGACATCTTTTGCCTGCTTACAGAAGAAAATAGAATTTCCATAACCGCCTTTTACGGCAATCGAAATCCAGTTTGGCGCACCACCGCCTCTTTGTGCATATCCGCTTAACGATATGACTGTTAACAAGATAATAGTTAAGATTTTTTTCATAAAATTTAAAATTTAAAAATACTAAAATTCGGCTGCGAATATAACGCAAATATTGTGAATATTATTTAATTTTGCAAAAATTTTTTTCAAGATGAATCAGTTTTTTGAAAACAGAGGATTTTGGTTCAGGCTTTTTACGCTGATAATCATAGCGTTAACGGCAGTTTTTGTAGCCGTAACATTTGGGACTGTTTTTGCCTCGCTCTTTTTCGGAACAGCCAAAATAGCGGATCATCATATAGATACCGTTTTGTTTTTGCAGGCGTTTGTGTCTGTGGGACTGTTTGTTGTACCGCCTTTGGTTTATGCGCGGTGTTTTGGCGAGGATTTGACAATGAAAAACAAGCCGAAACTGTTATCCGTTGTTTTGTGCGTGGCAATAATGATGTTTTCGATGCCGTTTTGCAGTTATTTAGAAGAGTTGAATCTCAATATGAGACTTCCCTCTGCCTTCGCCGGCTTGGAAAATTGGATGCGGATTCAGGAAAACAACGCTAAGGAATTGACTGACATGATATTGAGCCACAGAGAGCCGATATATATACTTTTGAATGTTTTAGTAATCGGTATGATTCCGGCACTCGGCGAAGAGTTGTTTTTTAGAGGTGTCATTCAGGATAGTCTTTTGTTAAAGACCTCAAAAATAAGGGGTTGGATATGTGTTTTGATAACGGGAGCGATTTTCAGTGCGATACATTTACAGTTTTTCGGATTTTTACCGAGATTTTTTCTCGGTGCAGTTTTAGGTTTTATGTTGCTGATAACAAAAAGCATTTGGACTTCAATTTTGTGTCATTTTTGCAACAATACATTTGCAGTTTTGACAGCCGGATATTTCTCTAACGAAAGTATGAACGATGTCCCGCAAGTTTTCGAGTACAAAAGCGTTATTATAATAAGTGTGGTTTTGACGATATTTTTATTTTGGTGTTTGAAAAAAAATGAAGAAAAATAATTTTGTAATTTCACCAAAATTTTAAATATTTGCACTTTAAAATATTGGTAACTTGAAAAATACAAAAAATGGCGGTACAAAAAAAATCAAAAAAACATCAAACCGGGACGGACGCGAAATTACTGATACGCAAACACCGTCAGAGTTTTATGCTAAACGATCTTGAATTACAAGCACTTACAAAGTATTTCAAGAAATATAAAATTATGAATCACGCAAAATTTTTGCGCGAGACGATTATGGGTGCCGTCATAAAAAGATTTGAAGAGGATTATCCGAGGCTTTTTGATGCGCCGGAATGCTCTAAAAAAGACAAAGAGTCCTAAGAAAGAAAATACAACACAATTAAATATTAATACGGATAAAAAAGATGAAAAAAATTTTATTAAGTTTGGCTTTGATAGCTTTCATAAGCACTGCGTTTGCACAAAGCAATCGCGAATGGTGGAACAAATTGTCTCCGGCTTGGAAAAAGATTTTTCTTGAAGCCGAGTTCAAAGGCAAGGACATTGAGCCTACCGACGAACAATTGGACGCAATGGTTTCGATTCTTCCGAGTATCAACTGCGCTGGCAACAAAGAAATCACCGACCTAAAACCCCTTGCAAGGTTGAAAGCCCTCAAAGTGCTTGATTGTTCAAACACTAACATCAAGTCATTGGAAGGTATCGAAGGTATTATCAACCTCGAAGAGTTGAATTGCTCTAACAACGACAACTTGAACTCTCTTATTCCCGTTGCAAATTTAAAAAACCTCGTATCCATTAACTGTGGAAATACGATGGTAAAATCGCTTGCACCGCTTGCAAACCTGATTAACTTAAAGACCTTGGACGTGCATTTTTGTACCGTCAACAATTTGGTACAACTTAGCGCACTTACAAGACTGACGAGCCTTGATGTTTCTAAGAATCACAGTCTTTATTCGATTACGGGTATCGAGAAACTTACTAACCTCGTAACTTTCGACTGTTCAGAGACTTGCGTTGAAGACCTTTCTCCTCTTCAAAATCTGAAAGCCTTGGAAAACATCAACATCTCTAATACAAAAGTAAAAACGTTGCGTCCCTTGCAGATGATTCGTACAATCCACGACATTGACTTTTCTGACACAAGAGTTTCGGCAGCAAGTTTTGATTATTTTTATGCACATTATGCTCCGGCAATGCTCAGAGGCAGAAACTTGGAAGTAACGCAGAAAGAAATCGACGACTTTACGGCTACTTTCTCAAAAAAGAATCCTAATTGTACGATAGTTATCACAACAGCAACTAAATAACTTTCATTTTTTGTTTAATATACAGAAAAAAAGAGGTTACCGATTTTTTTCGGCAGCCTCTTTAATTTTTTCACTCGATTTTGTTTTTTTTTGAAAGATTACGAAGCAACGGCAACGTTTGTAGCCTGAGGTCCGCGTTTGC
This sequence comes from Bacteroidales bacterium, assembly GCA_017417315.1. Lineage (GTDB taxonomy): Bacteria > Bacteroidota > Bacteroidia > Bacteroidales > UBA3824 > UBA3824. Next base: position 2,985 of record JAFPZK010000043.1, on the reverse strand, counting down.
CTTCCGTAATTTCAAAAGTTACTTTTTGGTCAGCCAAAAGGTTGACTTTCTTGTTGTTAACATTTTTAACGCCCGTATAGTGGACGAAAATGTCATTGCCTTCATCGGTCTCTATGAAACCGAATCCCTTCGTGGTATCATACCACTTTACCTTTCCGGTACGTGTAAGTTGAGCCATTTTGTTATTGATTTTTTAGTTAACTTTGTCTGCAAAATTAAGAAATTAATTTATAAAAACAAAAAAAACGTTACTTTTATGTTAAAAAAAATCATATTTTCACTTTTTTTTATACTTTCCCTAAGGTCATCAGGCAAAGTTTCGGCTCAAAATTTCTTTTGTAAAAACTTTGCTTTCAAATCATTGGACAGTACAATAATAGAAAAACAAGTAAAAAAACTTCTTTTTAAACAAGCCTTGTCAGGATACCCTTTTTGCAGGTTTTCGGCGGACTCCGTTATACAAAAAAATAAGAAAAAACTCTGTATTTACTACACGCTTAACCCTCAAAACAAAGTTTTCATCAAAAATATCTTCTTTGTCGGCGAAAAAAAAATGTCGCCGGAATACATTTACAACCGTTTAGGCATATTTCCGGGTGATGTCTACAACGAAAAAAAAATAAAAAATTCTATCCGAATACTTGCCCTTGACCCGATAATAGAAGTTTTAAAAGAACCCTCAGTGGAGTTTTTCCCTGACGGCGCAGACTTATTTTTATACGTCAACGCGTTAAAAATAAACAGATTGAAAGCAGAAGCGGTGTTAAATTACGACGAAATTTTAGGAAAATACTATCTTCTCGGCAACGCAGAAACTCTGCTAAAAAATAATTTTCATAAGGGCGAAGAAATTTCTTTTTCATGGACGGGGTACAATAAAGAGTCGCAAGAAATGAAATTTAGTCTTAATATCCCGACGATTTTTAAAAGTCCCGTAACAACAGATGTTTTTTTGTCGCTCATAAAAACGGATTCTTTGTGTCTTAATATCAAATGTTTACCAAAAATTCTCTTCAAAACGGGAAGTTTTGTTGAAACCGGAATTTTTGCCGATTTCAGAAAAATAATTCCGTCGTCAAAAGACAATGCCTTTAACATAACAGACACAAAAACAAGGCTTTTCGGCATAGAAACTATCGTAAAACAAGGCGGCTTTGTCATAACGAACTCTTTTTCTTGCGGACAAAGAAACAAACAAACAATTTCAGAGGTTTTTTCTGCCGTAAAAACCGAAAAAAAACTTTTCAGCAATTTTTTTTACGCTCTCTCTGTTGAGGCAAAGGCAATGATAACAAAACAGGAAATAAATTTTTACGAACAATATCCGTTAGGCGGGCTTCAAAGCATACGCGGTTTTGAAAAAAATCAGTTTTATGCTAAGCGTTATTTTTTGATTAACAGTGATTTAGGTTATTATGTCGGGAAAAATTGCGCCTTTACAGTTTTTTATGATTTTTGCTTTCATGAAGAGAAAAATTCGGGTTTAGGACCCTCTTTCAGGCTTTCAAACTCTTCTTACGAACTTAATTTTGCGTATGCAATACCTTTTTACGGAGAAAAAATGCAAACTTTGAGGGCTGCTAAATTCCACATTTTCATCACTTTAAAAATTTAATTAAAAAAAAAGTTTTTAAAATTAAACAAAAATACCTATTTTTGCGTTTAATAAGTTAAACATAAACTTTAAATCACGTTAACTTATGAAAAAATCATTACTCATAATCGCATTGGCAGTAGCAGCAAGCCTTATCTCGTCATGCAGACCCGCAAGGCCTTCATGTCCCGCATATTCGTCTGTTAGCACTTCTGCCGCAGAATTAGCAAAATAAAGAACATGAAAACGCTGTGCCTCGTATTATTGCTGTCGTTTTGGGCGGGTAGTGCCGTTTTTGCGCAAGGCGAAATCGACACCGAAAAAAAAGTTTTATTCCGCAACGAATGGTCGCTTGCCGTCATAGCAAAGACCGACGGTTTGGAATTCGATTACAGAAGCGGTAAATTTGTCAACCAGTTTAAGAAAAATCTGTGGGACTGCGGATTAGGTTTTATAAAACATCCGCAACAATATAGGGCTGCAAACCCGTATGTTACCGGTTATGGACAATACTGCTTCGGCAAAAAAAATTTCTGCTTCGACGTGTTTTTTTCACGAGGCCGGCAGCGTTCTTTATTTCAAAAACAAGACCTTAACAGCGTAGAAATCAGAATGTTCTATTTCGCGGGTGTTTCGCTTGCATTTTTGAAACCGATATATTACGAAATATATTACGACCAAAATACCGTGGAGTCGGAAAAATTCGACCCCGTGAATCATTATGCCACTATCACACTCGGAACTTCGAGTTTTGCAAAAGGTTTTGACGAACTTGCCGTTATTCCTGGTGCATATATAAAGGCGGGTCTTAGCGTGGAGTTCGGAAAATCCGACAAAAAACTCGCAGCATTGGAGGCAGGCGGAAAACTTTCAGCCTACACAAAAGAACTCGAAATTATGGCTCAGGACAAAAATTACCAGTTTTTAGGCAGTCTTTTCGTTACTTTCAGATTCGGAAAAGTATATCATGGTGCTCATTATGAATACCTTAACGAATATGAAAATTATTAAAGATACAAATTTAACACCAAAATAATAAAATAGGCAAGATTTTTGCATTAAAAAAACGATAAAGAAAAGGTTTCCTATTTTTTTAAAAAAAATGTTAAAAAAAATTGAGATATTCGTTTTTTTTACTTAAATTTGCAGCGAATTTGGGATATAAAAATAGGTAATCTTTTCCTAAATTAAAAAAAAGGAAAATATTTATTTATTTTGGGAACTAATATTTTTAATATGAAAGAAAAGTATAAACTTAATTTAAAAACATTAAAATTCGAACGTCAGGAAGGAGTCATAGAAGACTTTATAGTAAAAAAAATATTGCCGAGATTTGCATTTTCGGCAGTTTTGGGGATTTCGTTAGGAATTGCCGCTACTTATTATATAGG
>JAFPZK010000042.1 GCA_017417315.1 Bacteroidales bacterium | reverse complement strand
TGCAAATATGGACACTATGGAAGACTTGGCATTTAAGGAGAAAGATTCGGATTTTGTGTATCTTAGCGAACTTGCGGAGTTCAGAGCGATGTCTATCCCTGAACAAGATAGGTATATCCATCAGATAGACCAAGAAGTTGTATTGAAAAATGTTATGGACAGAAAATATCGGTTTGGTTTTTCAGAGGGTAAAGAAGAAGGTCGCGAAGAGGGTCGCACAGAAGGCGAAAAAATCGGCATAGAAAAAGGTGAGAAAATTGGTCTTAAAAAAGGCGAAAAAATCGGCATTGAAAAAGGCGAAAAACAAAAAGCCTTTACTATTGCCCGTGCAATGAAACAACACGGTGATGATATTGATTATATCGCATTAGTTACCGGCTTAACCAAAGAAGAAATTTTAAAATTGTAAGCATTGGGAATTTAATAAAATTCATTATTTTTGCGCCAAAACTTTAATTTTTAGAAAACTATGTCGAAATATATAAATCCATATACTGACTTCGGTTTCAAAAAACTTTTCGGAACAGAGTTAAATAAAGACCTGTTAATAAGTTTTTTGAATGCCTTGTTTGAACAAAGCAAAGACATCGTAACCGATGAAATAACTGATATAACATATCTTAACGCCGAAAAACTCGGACGTTCAGCCTCAGAACGTCGCGCAATTTTTGACGTTTACTGTACGACTAAAAACGGCAGCCGTTTTATTGTTGAAATGCAGAATGTTTTTCAACAGTTTTTTAAAGACCGCAGTGTTTATTATTCATCATTTCCGATTCGTGAAATGGCGAAAAAAGACACAAAGGCAGAAACATGGAATTACGAACTTCAAAGTATTTACACTGTCGGAATCTTGAATTTCGTTTTTAAGGACGAAAAAAAAGATGAAGACACCGGTAAAATGAAAATTGTTAATGAATTTTCTGACGATGATTTGTTTCATATTGTTGTTTTGACAGACAAAAATACGGGCAGAGTTTTTTATGATAAGTTGGCATATTTTTATCTTGAAATGCCGAAATTTCAGAAAACGGAAGCCGAACTTGTTACGATGTACGACAAATGGCTGTTCGTGCTAAAAAACTTGTCAAAATTGTTAGAGCGACCGCGAGAATTGCAAGAACGCATTTTTGAGCGTGTTTTCAGAGAAGCGGAAATCGCGATGTTTACGCCGGAAGAATACACCGAATACGAGGAAAGTTTACATTCGTTGTGGGATATAACCAATGCCATGAACGATGCAGAAACAAAAGGTTTTGATAAGGGCAAAAAAGAAGGTGAAAAACTCGGTATAGAAAAAGGTGAAAAACTGGCAAAAATTGATATGGCTCGAATAATGAAAGTTGACAACGAACCGCTTGAAAAAATCATTCGATACACCGGCTTAACCAAAGAAGAGATTGAAAAATTGTAAACATTTTTTAACAAAAAATAATGTTATGCGTATAGTTTTATTAGAATCTTCAGACCGTGAAAACGGAAAAATAACTTATTCCGAAATTTTGGAAGAGGTTAACAAATATGCTAAAAAAGGCGATTTTTGGATTTTGCCCGAAGCGTTTGACACGGGTTGGAATGTCAACAAGGCTAATACAAAATTCCCTTCGATGGAAAACCTGATTTTTTTTCATCAGTTGTCAGAAAAGCACGAAATTTCGGTTTGCGGAAGTTTTTACGTAAAAAAAGAAAACGGCAAATTCGTCAACCGTTTTGCTGTCGTAACCAAAGACGGCGAAGAGTTTTTTACGGAAAAACGCCATCTGTTCGGAGATTTCGAGACCAAATATTGTAAACCGGGCGAAAAGCCTCTGCAATTCAAAATCGACGGTATAATATTCAGAGTAGCAGTATGTTATGATTTAAGATTTCCTGTTTGGTGTCGTCAAAACGCTGATACTTACGATGTGTTACTGTGCGTTTCGCAGTGGCCGTTAGTAAGGCTGTTCGACAAAGACTTATTGCTTTCCTCACGCGCTTTGGAAAACGTTGCTTATTCTGTCAACTGCAACGGTTTGGGCTCATCAGACGTGTTTTTTGCCGACGGAAAACCGCTTTTGAACATTCCCGAAACCGAAAATATCGCATTTTTTGAATTGGATTTAGAAAAATTGAACAGTTACCGCGAACGGAAAAAATATCTTTCAGATGCAGATAAATTTGAAATTTTATAAACTTTTAACGGCGTTTATGTTGTTTGCCGTTACGGGTTTTTCTCAGGAATTTCCTTTGATAAAGGCGGTTCAGGACAACAATGCCGAAGACGTAAAGCATTATTTGAACCGCAACTCAGATGTAAACGCTTTTGATTCAAACGGTTATACGGCTTTGATGTATGCCGTTGACAACCTTAACATTCCTATAATAAAGATGTTGATGGAGGCGGGTGCTAACGCCGACTTGAATCCGCTTTACGACAACGAGCCGCCCGCGCTTCATACGGCGGTTTTGAAAAATTCGCCGAAGGTTGCGGATTTGCTTTTGTTGTATTCGCAAACTGACGTTAATTTTCTTGATGGTAATCAGCAAACTGCTTTGTATCAAGCAGTTAAATTCGGATATTTGGAGTGTGCCGAGGTGCTTCTTTTTCACGGTGCTAATCCTGACAGAGCCTCCGAAAATTCTACGCCGCTTCAAATTGCGGCTTATTACGGCGATACGGCGGCGGTAAATCTGCTTTTGAAAAACAAAGCTGATGTCAACAAAATTTGTCAGGAACATACGGCGTTGTCGGTTGCCCTTAGCCGGGGAAATGTGGAAGCCGCAAAAATTCTTGCCGGAGCGGGTGCTGACAAAAAACTCTGTAATCCGGGCGTTTACGTTGCTGCTTATTCCGATGCTGAAACGTTGGAATACATAAAAAATCTCGGTATCGACATTAATAGAGCGGAAGAAAAATACGGCTATTCGTTGAAAGATGTCAGCGTTTTTGCGGAAAATTCTGCGACGAAAAAAGAGTTGAAAAAACTCGGCGTAAAAAGTAATAAACCGCTGATTTTCAGGCGTTTTTCTCTTTCTGAAATTAATGAGTTTTCCAAACACGAGGCGCGTATGGGTTTTCAGGCAGGGCTGCATGAAAGCAATACAAAAACCGCTTTTTATATCGGGACGACTTTTAGACCCTCTTATATGTGCCGCTTGAAAAAGATTTCGGACAATTATTATTATCAACTGCGCGAAAAGTTGACATTTTTGCATATCGGTTTGGAAAAACGATTTTCGTTTTATAATACTGACAAGGTTGATTTAGGTGCGTATCTCGGTTATCAGTTTTCGTTTTGTTCAGGCAAATATGACGGCTCGGTGGAGTTTAAACCCGAAAACGAAACGTTTCATTCGCCGTCCCTCGGACTGTATTCGCGCCTGAAATTTATCGGTCTGTCAGCCGGTTATAAATATTACGGTTATGAAAATTCGATACAAGCCCCGAAAAATGTATTCCGTTTCGGAATAGATTTTTATTTTTCGAGGAGACTGAAAGGTTACGGGAATTTCGATTTTTAGTCGATAATTCCCATTTTTTTCATCAGATACGATGCGTTGAGATTTTGTGAAATGCCGTCTTTGAGTTTGTAGTCAAAAACAAGTTCTTCGTCCCTGAACGAAATCTCAAAGCATTTTGTATCAACATTTTGCGGAAAATCGTTTTTAATATTTCCGATGTCAATGTCATGGGTTGCAAAAATTCCGTAACAAGAATAATTTAAGAGTTTTTTGACGAATTTTTCGCTGCCGTCGTGCTTGTCTTTTGAATTTGTGCCGCGCAGCATTTCGTCAACAATTATAAAAAGCGTTTCGCCGTTTTCGAGGCGTTTGATAATCTGTTCGAGCCGTTTTAATTCCGCAAAAAAATACGATTGATTGTCTTGTACGGAATCGCTCGTGCGGATACTTGTATAAAGTTCTACGGGCGAAAATTCAAAACTTTCAGCGCAGACAACTGCTCCTAACTGACTTAAAATCAGGTTTGTACCGATAGTTCTAAGATAGGTGCTTTTGCCAGCCATATTTGCGCCGGTTAAGATTATGAGAAAATTTCTGTCAGAAAATTTTATGTCGTTTCTAACGCATTGCTCGTCCTTGATGAGCGGGTGTCCGGCGTTTTGAGCGTTGAGAATGAATTTTTCTTCTTTCGGTATCGGAAAACACCACGACGGATTGTTGAATTTTAACGTTGCCAAACTGAACAGAAAATCGTATTCCGCGATAACAGAAAACCAGTTTTCGATTTCGCCGCAAAATTTTCTTTCCCAATTTTCAAATCTGAGGTTTATCAAAACGTCATAAAGGAATATACCCTGTCCGAAAATTGCAAACATAAAATTATGCCGCTGCTCGTAACGCTCGGAAATTACGGCAAGTTCGCTCAACGCTTTTGAAATTGTTTTCGTTTTTATCAGCGCGGAAAATTTTTCGGGACAGTTTTCCATGTTTTCAACGATGTTGAAAAGACTACGGTATTTTTGGAAGGCTTTTGTATTCTTTTCTATTTTGTCGCTTAACGTCTTGGTTTTCTTTGCGTTAAACATGATAATAAACTGCTGAACCAAAAACAAAAACAGCGGAACAAACGGATTTATAAAATCGTATGAGGCAAGTAAAATTGTCGTTACGGTGCTAACAATCAACACCGCAGCAATGATTTTCCACAAATTGTTTTTTGAGAAAAAATACTCGGCTTTTGAAAGGTTTTTGATGTTTTCTTGTGAAATTTCGCCGTTAAACAGTCTGCCCGTTGCAATAAATTTTTGGCGTGCTTCTGTTTCGTTTTCAAAAAGCAATGTATTTTGCTGAATTTCAAGAATTTTAGAGATGTTTTTTTCGGGGTTCATAAAACCGTTTGCAAGAAGTTCGTAACCGCCTTTTGTTATAGTTCGGTTAACTTTTTGAAAAATGGACTTGTCGCCAAAAATGTCCAAATCAAAACTGTAATTATGCTTTTTGTCCAAAAATTTTCCGCCGCCGTCAAACGCGGAATTATCGTTGTCCAAGGCTTTTAACTCGTTTTCGTTTATTTGTTTGAGAAAAAAATTAAACTCTTTTTCTTCTCGGAATCGGAAGTTTTTCTGTACGAAAATCAAAAAACAAACCACCGAAACAATAATCACCGCTGTCATCAACCAAAAAGAAAAATTTGTAAAAACAATCGCGAGTATTGTCCCTAAAAAAAATGATAACCCTCTGAAAATGTTTGTGTTACGTTCCTTTTTGCGAAACATTTCATACTTCTCATTGTATAAAAATGCCCTGCGGGCATAAAAATCTTTTAACTCTTTTTTGTCGGTCATAACAAATAAATTGATTAATTTTGTGCAAAATTATTAATAAAATTTGTATGAAAAAAATTCCGCTTTGGAAAAAAATCATTTTAGCGGTTGTTGCCGTGATTGTGATTTTTTTGTTAATTAACATAAAATTAGTGATTTACGGTGTTCAACAGGGAATCGGACAGTTGGAAATGGTAAGAAATGCCGTTCCAATTTCAGACTTGTTAGCGGATAAAAATTATCCTGATAGTTTAAAGCAAAAGTTACTGATTGTCAATGAGGTAAAGCGTTTTGCGATGGATTCTTTGGGCTTGAAAAATTCAGAAAATTACAATGCCGTTTACGACCTTAAAGGCAGGGCAACGGCATACGTGGTTCAAGCCGCCGAAAAATACCGTGTTAAGAAATATGTTTGGAAATTTCCGATTGTCGGCAAACTTCCGTACAAAGGTTATTTCGATGAAGAAGACGCTAAAAAAGAAGCGGAAAGTCTTAAAAATCAAGGTTTTGACGTTAGAATCGTGAATCCGGGCGGCTGGTCTACGATGGGCTGGTTCAAAGACCCGATTCTTTCCACGATGTTGAGGCGCGATGAGGCAAATATTGCAGAACTTATCATTCACGAGTTGACACACAGCACAATTTTCGTCAAAAACAACAGCGAACTCAACGAAAACATTGCCGATTATGTCGGTGAAAACGGTGCAAAACTCTATCTGAAAGCAAAATACGGCGATAATTCAACTGCTCTTGCAAAATACGTCAATTCCATTGAAGACAACCTTACTCTTGCCAATTATTTTTTATATTCGGCAAAAAAATTGGATTCTTTGTATTGTACTGACGACTTTTTAAAACTTTCCGACTCGTTGAAAGATATTGAAAAACAGAAGTTTATTGCTGAAATTATTGACGGTATAGACGGTTTGGATTTTAAAGTTTTTGATAAAACTAAAATCAAGAAAAACCGTTTGAAAAATGTCAACAACACTTTTTTTACGGGGTATATGACGTATTATAACAAAAAGGATTCGCTTGATATTCAGAGAATTAATGATTTCGGCGGAGATTTTATGAAACAGTTGGAATACTTAAAAAAAATATATTAAATTTTACTTTGTCGTTTTTTCGGCTTTGTTTTTGTAGTAAAAAGTATAAAAAAATTGAAAGTTATGAAATTCAGAGATTTGAAACTCCGTGCGCAATTAAGAATTGCCTTCGGTATTGCCATTGGACCGTTGTTGATAATGGCTCTAATTCCTATCATAAAATTAGCGGCTGTTAACAAAACTGCTCAGGAACTTGCTTCAAAGTATGTGCCTATGTTGCAGTCTGCCAATGATATGCACAATAATTTGACGGGAACTGTCAACGCTTTTCAAATGTTTGCCGCAACGGGAAAACTCGAAGGCAATAGAGATCAAGGGTTCTCTACTTATAATGCTGCGAAGTCCAATCTTGAAACTCTTTTAGGCATAGTTAAAGATACTGAAATTCCGCGCGAGTTGAAAGAAAGTCTCGATTCAGTGAAAATTATGTTTGACGAAATGACGAAACTTTTTTTCGCATTGGATGCCAACCATAATGAAAGTGAGAGAGTTTCTGCGCAACTTAAAGAATTGCAGACGACTTACGAGAGCCGTTTGGATCAATTTTATAGAAAAATTGAAAAACAACCGCAATATTTTACCGCAGCAGAATATATAAGGCGTTCAATGCTTTTGAACAAACTTTTGATTTGCCACGATGTAACAAGTGATAACGTGTTGTTACATAAATATTTGGACGAAAATGCTGAAATTTTGGCTAAAATTTCCACACTTCCGATGGAAGAGGGGCTTAAACGTGAATACAATCAAATCAACGGTATCAGGCAACAATATTTGAAAATCAGCGACGACTTTTTTTCTAATGCCGGTCAAATGTTGAATTCCGTCAGTCAACTGCCTCCTATGAGTGCGAAACTCAGAAATATGACGGAAAATCTTTCTGAGATTATTGAAACTCTTTCTGCTGAAAGTGCAGAACAAATTGAGGACACGACAACCGAAATGCAAGTTGTCGGATATTCGCTTTTAGCGGTTATATTTATAATAGTGCTACTTGTATCAAGGAACGCAACCGACATTATAATAGAGGGCATTGAAAAAAATACTAAAAAAACTCAAAAACTTATTTCCGGCGATTTGACGACCAAGTTTGAACGTTCTGTCGGCGATAGCGAACTTTCGGTTCTCAATAATTCTATGGCGGATATGAAAGACACTTTAAGACAGATAGTTGTGGCAATTTCAGATAGTGCCTCGGCGATAAATGTTGCTGCTGCTAACATGAATAATGCAAGTCAGCAAATGAGCAGCAGTGCCTCAGAGCAAGCTTCTTCTGCCGAAGAAATCAGTTCGGCGGTTGAAGAAATGGCTTCTACGATAGAACAGAATAGTCAAAACGCTATAAAAACCGAGAGCATAGCAACTGCTTCTGCAAAAACTATCCGCGAGTGCGACGAGGCGGCTAAAAAGACCGTCAAAGCAATTACCGAAATTGCTGAAAAAATTTCCGTTATTGACGACATAGCATTTCAGACAAACATTCTCGCCCTTAATGCGGCTGTTGAAGCAGCGCGGGCAGGTGAACACGGAAAAGGTTTTGCCGTTGTTGCGGCGGAGGTCAGAAAACTTGCCGAAAAATGTGCCGTTGCTGCAAAAGATATTGACTCCGTAAGTGCGGGAGGTGTTAACGTCGCAAGACTTACGGGAGAGGTTTTCTCAAAAGTCTTGCCTGAAATCGAAAAAACTACCGTGTTGGTTCAAGAAATTGCGACTTCAAGCCGAGAACAATCCTCCGGAAGTGCACAAATTAATACAGCCGTCCAGCGGTTTAATTCGGAAATTCAGCAGTTCGCCACGATTTCGGAAGAAATTTCGGCAAGTTCCGGCAACTTAATGAGCGAAGCCGAAAAACTTCAAAAAATAATTGCATTTTTCAGGACAAATTAAAAAAAAGCGGGCAGAACTCTTTCAAACGGGGTTCTGCTTTTTTTTGTCCACCTTTTAAAACGGGTTTGTCCACCTGAAAAAAACTCATTTTTTCTCTTTCTCCACCTCAGAAAATTATATGTCCACCGTAAACAACGGTTTTAGCCTTAATTTTGCCTTAACAAAAATTTCAAAAAAAATACACACACTTAAATTTTTTAATAAAAAAGATATGAAAAGATTTGGTTATATGTTAATTTTTACGGTTGTTATGACAGCGGTTGTCGGATGCGGGGGAAGTCCGAAACCGCCGGTCCAACCGTCGGAGGCTCAAAATCCTTACGAAGATGATTACCGTGATGTTGCGGGATACGACAGCCGCAGTTCATGGGGAACGTATAACATTCATGACCCCGTCGTAAGAAAATTCGGCGATGTATATTACGCTTATTCGACAGATGCAATATGGTGGCCGCCAAAAAAAGACGGCGATACTCAAAATAATAAAATCCCTAAAATCGGAAATATTCAAATAAGAAAATCAAAAGATTTGGTTTCATGGGAGTTTAAGGGTTGGGCGTTTGATTCGATTCCTCAGGAGGCTTGGGACTTTGTTTATCCGATAAGCAAGGAAAAAACTTCACGCGGACTTTGGGCTCCGTATGTTTTGGAGCATAACGGCATTTACAGAATGTATTATTGTCTTTCTACTTTCGGCGAAAAAGTTTCGTTCATAGGTTTGGCAGAGTCAAAATTGCCCGAAGGTCCTTGGACACCCAAAGGCTGCGTCGTTAAAACCGACAGCACTTCCGTTATGAACGCCATAGACCCGACCGTTGTTGACGATGTTCAGAGTGGCAAACAATGGATGGTTTACGGTTCGTTTTTCGGCGGAATTTTTGCCGTGGAACTCAACAAAGAAACAGGTCTTGCCAAAACCGAAGGCGACCAAGGACATCTTGTCGCACACCGTGCTAACTATATGGTTGACAATATGGAAGCCCCTGAATGTGTTTACAATCCCGAAACTAAAAAATATTATCTGTTTGTATCATACGGGCCTTTGGTAACAACTTACAACGTCAGAGTTTCGATTGCCGACAATCCCGAAGGACCTTACAAGGATTATTTCGGCGTTGACCCGAGGGGAGAGGTTAATACGCTTCCCGTTTTAACTGCGCCTTATAGGTTTGAAAATCACGGCGGCTGGGCAGGTTTGGCTCATTGTACGGTTTTCAACGACGGTAACGGTAAATGGTTTTTGGCTTCTCAGGGCAGACTTTCGCCCGAAAATATGTTGATGGATTTTCATATCAGAAGGTTGTTTTTCCGTTCTGACGGTTGGCCGATGGTCTCGCCGGAGCGTTATGCAGGAGAAGAAGAGCGTCCGCTTTGCGAAAGCGAAATTTACGGCGAATACGAATTTATTACGATAAAAGACAATTACGTTGAAAAAGATTTGGGCGGCACGGGACAGTCAAACATACTTCTTGAAGAGGAAGTTAACAAGTCCGTAAAACTTTCGCTTGACAAAAACAACGTCAAAAATTATAAGGACAATAGTTTTACGCTTGTCTCTTTCGGAGAGGAAATTCCTGAAATAAAAATTTTTGTAGGACACGATTGGGAAAATAAAAAAACGACCCTATTGTTTACCGGCATTAATAAGGACGGATTTTCGGTTTGGGGCAAAAAAATAAAATAACTTAAAAACTGATTGACAGATGAAGAAAAGACATTTTTTTACGGCGGCATTAATTATTGCTGCATTTTTTAGCGGTTGTAACAAAGAAGATGAAGGCGGCACGGGACTTAGCGTTGACTCAACAAAAATTAAACCCGTTGACCCTGAAACGGGTGATACGCCTACGCTTTCGGCAACCGTTGCGCCCGGTGCAATCTCGACGGACGGACTTTCAAAAAACGACAATTACGCTTCGTATGCAGGTTGGTCGCAGCGTGATTCTTGGAACTTAGCAAACGTTCACGACCCGTCAGTGGCTTATTATAACGGTTATTATTACATGTACGGAACGGACGCTTCTTACGGAAACGAACACAACAAAGCACCTCACGGCAAGCATTTTCAGGGCAAACGTTCAAAAGACCTTGTTAACTGGGGCTGGGTCGGCGGACCTTTTGACGAGGCACCGTCTTGGATTTTGGATTCTATTAACAGTTTCCGTTCTAAAATGGGGCTTCAAGGCACTTTGACTTATAACGACATCAAAGACCAACTCGGATATTGGGCTCCCGTTATCAGGGCGGTTGACGGCAAACTCCGTATGTATTACAGCATTGTTTGCGACAATCACTTAAAAACCGGCAGCAAAGAGTTTGACGGTTCGTGGAACATTTGGGCGTTTATCGGAATGTGCGAGACCACAGACCCCGAAAACGACGTTTGGTACGATAAAGGTTTTGTAACCTGTTCGTCTTCTGACAAAGGCAAAGACGGTTGGGCAAGAGCCTCTCAAAATGATTGGAACGCCTATTGTTTTTACAATGCCATTGACCCGACATACATCGTAACTCCCGGCGGCGAACATTGGCTGATTCACGGCTCATGGCACAGCGGCTTTACGTCATTGCAACTTGACCCGACAACCGGCAAACCGTTAAAAGCGGTCGGCGACCCTTGGGCTGACAATGCAACGGCGTTACAGGAAAGATTCGGAAAACGCATAGCGACACGCGGCATTTCACGTTGGCAGGCTTCTGAGGCTCCCGAAGTTGTTTGCAAAGACGGAAAATATTATCTTTTTATGGCTTGGGACGGTTTGGATGTTCCGTACAACACGCGCGTAGTCCGTTCTGAAAATATTCAAGGACCATATCTTACTTCACGCGGAGCAAATTTCACAAACGGTGAAGAGAACACGAAAGTTTACCCGATAGTAACTCACCCTTACAAATTTAAAGACGGTGTGGGTTGGGTAGGAATTTCGCACTGTTGCGTTTTTGAAGGTGAAGGAGACCTCAAAGGTACGTGGTTTTATATGTCGCAAGGACGTGCGCCGGCTAACGTTTGGGGCAATGCGTATTCAAACGCTTTGATGATGGGACACGTTAGAAAATTGGTTTGGTGTCCTGCGACGGCAGAAGATTTGACCGACCTTTGGCCTATTTCGTTGCCTGAGCGTTTTGCGAATGTTCCTCAAACGCCGATAAAAACATCAGAAATCCCCGGAAAATACGAGTTTATTAATCTCGGTTACAAATACGCAGAACAAATTGCTGCTGACGAAAACTATCTTGTTTTGAATGAAGACGGTACAATGTCAGGACCTTTGAACGGTACTTGGGAGTTTGACGAGTCAACAAAATATTTGAAACTGACCTCTTCTGACGGTAAGTTTCAGGGTTCAAACAATAACCTTGGTTCAGTGATAGTTTGCGTTGAAAGAGAACGAGATTGGGAGAAAAAAGTGGAGTCGACTTTGGTTTTTGCAGGATTTCACAAACTTCACACCAACACGTTCTGGGGTAAAAAAGTTGAATAAAAAAGTATAATCACACACTCCTTTTTTGTTTTTATTTTTATTTATTTGGACGGCTCTTGATAAGTTCAGGAGCCGTTTTTTTTATTTGAAAAATCAAAATAATCTGCTAAATTTGCAATTTTAAAATTCTTCTTTTTATGGCGACTACACAATCACAAACGGCAAAACAGTTTTCAGAGTTTTGGCTCGGCAAAGGCGACGAAAAACAGGAGACATCACGCTTTTGGATTCAACTTTTGGGCGAAGTGCTTGGAATACAAGAGACTACGTCCTATATTGAATTTGAAAAGCGCGTAAAACTTGCGCATACATCATACATTGATGCCTATATTCCTAAGACAAAGGTACTTATTGAGCAAAAAAGTTCGGACGTTGACATTCATAAAGAATATCAACAGTCTGACGGTAAAATGCTTACGCCGTTTCAACAAGCCAAGCGTTATGCTGACGAAATGAAAAATTCTGAACGTCCGCGTTGGATTGTGGTATGCAATTTTCAAGAATTTTTGGTTTATGATTTGGAATTTCCGCACGACGAACCTCAGCAAATCTTTTTGAAAGATTTGGAAAAAGAGATTTACCAGCTTCAATTTTTAGTTGACGAAAATGCGCAACGCCTCACCCGTGAAGAAGAAATTTCGTTAAAAGCAGGCGAACTTGTCGGAAAACTTTATGATGCGTTTTTGAAAGAATATATTAATCCGGAGGCAAAAAGTTTGTTGTCGCTTAACATCTTGTGTGTCAGAATTGTATTCTGTTTTTATGCCGAAAAAGCGGGGTTGTTTGACAAAAGGACAAGTTTTGAAGATTATATAAAAAGTTTTAATCTTGCCGATTTGCGTAAAGGTATAATTGACTTATTTAATGCCCTGAATACCAAGGAGCAAGACCGCGACAAATACGACATAAAATTAAAACCTTTCCCGTATGCTGACGGCGGACTTTTTGTTGCAGAAGACGTTGAGATTCCTAATTTCACGCAAGAAATAGTTGACGTTTTAATTAATCATTGTGCCGTTTTTGATTGGAGCGAAATTTCACCGACAATTTTCGGAGCGGTATTTGAATCAACGATAGATCCAACAACCAGAAGTGAAGGCGGAATGCACTACACGTCGATTGCCAATATCCATAAAATTATTGATCCTTTGTTTATGGACGAGTTTACGGAAGAATACAATGACATTATCAACGAAAAATGTTCTGTAAATGCGAAAAAGCAAAAACTTTTTGCGTTTCAACAAAAACTTTCGCGGCTGAAATTTCTTGACCCCGCCTGCGGCAGCGGTAACTTTTTGACAGAAACTTATTTATCGTTGCGCCGTTTGGAAAACAAAATCATTGCTTTTATTAATGACGGCGAAAGAACAATCGGTTACGATGAGTTTATTATGGTAAAAATTAATCAGTTTTACGGAATTGAGATTAACGATTTTGCCGTAACCGTTGCAAAAACCGCCCTTTGGATTGCAGAAAGTCAGATGACTATTGAGACGGAGAAAATTTTAGGGCAAAACATTAGTTTTTTGCCGTTAAAAAGTAATTCAAACATTATTGAAGGTAATGCGTTAAAGATAAATTGGAAGACGCTAAAACCCGAAGATACAAGCATTTATTCGTTGCCGAACACGTTGTTTTTTGGTGCAGTGGATGACAAGTCGCCGAAAAAACATTATGATTACATTATCGGCAATCCGCCGTTTATAGGATATAAAGATAAAAATCAGAGCCAAAAAGAAGATTTGGAATTTGTTTGTAAAAACAAAAGCGGTGAAAGTATCAAAAATATAGGTAGTTTGGATTATGTTTGCGGTTGGTATTTTCAGGCGGCAAAACTTATTGCCGATAACAAGAAGTTGAAAGCAGCATTGGTATCAACCAATAGTATAACGCAAGGCGAACAGGTTACTTTGTTATGGAAACCGCTTTTTGAAAATTATAATATTTCCATTGATTTTGCTTACAAACCGTTTGTTTGGAGTAACGAAATAAAAAACGGTGCAAAAGTGCATTGCATTATAGTTGGATTTTCACACAAAAATCCTGACAAACAATGCAAAATTTTCTCTGACAAAAATGTAGAAATATGTCGACATATCAACGCATATCTTTACAATGCACCTGATATATGGATTACAAGCCGGAGAAAACCGCTAAGTCCTGTTAAAGAAATTACACTTGGCGTGCATATCTTTGACAACCACCATTTTATATTTTCAGAACAAGAAAAGGACGAATTCATAAAGCAAGAACCTGCCTCTCAAAAGTATTTTAAAAAATGGGTCAGTGCAAGTGACTTTTTATACGGCAAATGCAGATATTATTTGGATTTGGAAAATTGTCCGCCAAATAAATTGAAAAAAATGCCGCTTTGTTACAACCGCGTAAAGTTGGTAATGGAATATAGGCGTAATAATCCTGCTTCAAAAAATACATCGTTGGAAAAAGAACCGTACAAACCGAAACAAGGTTGGAAAGCCAATTGTCCGTACATCATAATTCCAAATACGTCAAGTGAAAACAGAACTTATTTGCCGATTGATTTCAAAGATTCCGACACGATTGTAACTATGCCGGATTTAGCATTGCCGCACGGTGATTTATACGACTTTGCAATTTTGTCGTCAAAAGTACATATCGCTTGGGTGAAAATAGTATGTGGTCGCCAGAAAAGTGATTTGCGATATGCCAACGGTCTTGTTTACAACAATTTTCCTTGGCCTAATCCAACGGAAAAACAAAAAGTCAAAATCGAAAAAGCAGCACAAAAAATACTCGACATCCGAGCCATATATACGGAAGCAAGTCTTGCCGATTTGTACGATGATGTTGTAATGCCGTCAGACCTTCGCCGCGCCCACCGCGACAACGACATTGCAGTTTTGGAGGCTTACGGTTTTGATAAAAAAATCACCGAAGACGAAATTGTTGCAAAACTTTTTGAACTATATCAGGAACTAACAAAAAAATAATACGTTATGATTTTTACCCTTTCAACAGTGCGAAAATTGCATTTTTTTTGGTAATTTTCGCACTGTTGAAAGATTTTTTATTATATTTGCGCAGTAAAAAATTGATATTATGGATAGACTGATAGGGCGCGAAAAGGAAAAAGAATTGCTTAAAAAGTTCTACAATAGCGGACGACCTGAATTTGTAGCAGTTTACGGACGACTACGGGTCGGAAAAACTTTTATGATACGGAAGTTTTTCAAGGATAACTTTGATTTTTACGCAAGTCAAAATGGGACAGAATTTCTATTTTGCAGGCTTACACTGCGTTAGGCGGAGTGCCTTATTATTGGGGATTGTTGGATTTTGAAAAAAGTGTTGTCGACAATATTGATACATTGTTTTTTTCCGGTGACGGCGAACTCTCGCGAGAATATCGACGGTTATTTAGTTCTTTGTTTAGAAATCCTGACGGTTATATCGACATAATTAACTTATTATCAGATAATAAACAAGGTTTAACCCGAAGACAGATTGCCGAAAAACTCAAAATTGCAGATAACGGATTTTTAGGTAACCGTCTCGAAGATTTGGTAAACTGCGATTTCATACGGCTTTACAACAACGGTAGCGGCAAGGTCAACGGTGGCATTTATCAAGTGATTGATTTTTTTACGCTGTTTCATTGGCAGTTTTGCCGCCGCAACCAGTCTGACATTCATTTTTGGCGCAATACAATCGGTACACCGAAGCAAAATAATTGGTACGGTTTGGCATACGAACGTGTTTGTTTGTTCCATATCAATCACATTATCAAAGCATTACATTTGGACTCCATCAGCACTGAGTTTTATTCTTGGCGCAGTAAAAAGTCTGAACATAACGCTCAAATCGACATTGTAATAGACCGTGCTGACGGCTTAATAACGATTTGTGAGGTAAAATACTCACGCACCAAATATGCGTTATCCAAATCTGAATACGAAAAGATTCTTAACAGAATTGAGGCTTTTACCTCTGAAAACGAAACGGTTAAGGGTATTCAGGCTGTTATGATTACAACTATGGGAGTAAAGTCCAATACTTATTCCGAAATATCACAAATTTCTGTCAATTTAAATGATTTATTTAATGCAGAAATTTAGTGTAAGTTTGTAAAGATATTTTTTTGTTAATTGTCTGATTATTAGTTAATTAACTTAATACAATAACCCTTCAACAGTGCGAAAAGTGCCTTTTTTCAGGTAGTTTTCGCACTGTTGAACAAAAAATAATCCGTTATGTTAAAACAATTATTCTTCACGTTAATTATTATGACTGTTATTTGTCAATGTCAAGACAAAGGGCTTGTTTCGCCGAAAGTTAAAACCTCTTCGGGCATAGTTTGCGGCAAAATTTCCGAAGATAAACAAACTGAAATGTTTTTCGGCGTTCCGTTTGCCGAGCCGCCTGTCGGAGAGTTACGGTTTCAAGCACCAAAAAAAATCCAAAAACGTCAGGGCGAAATTAAATGCACTGAAATGCCGCCCTCCGCAATGCAAAACAACCCAGCACCTTACGAATGTTGGGATATGGATTTTCAAATTCCGCCCTCGCCGATTTCAGAAGATTGCCTTTATCTGAATATTTGGAAACCCGCCAAAGTCGCTGAAAATGAAAAACTTCCGGTTTTAGTTTGGATTCACGGCGGAGGATTTGTTACGGGTTCGGGAACAATTCCTCTTTACGGAGGCGAAACTTTCGCACAAAACCAAACCGTCTATGTTACAATCAATTACAGAGTCGGAATTTTCGGATTTTTAGCACATAGGGATTTAGCGGCAGAAAGTCCGCTCAACACGTCGGGAAACTACGGAATTTTAGACCAAATCGAAGCGTTAAAATGGATAAACGAAAATATTGAAAAATTTTCCGGCGATAAAAATAATATCACAATTGCGGGTCAAAGTTGCGGTTCGTATAGTGTTAATGCGCTGATGGTAAGTCCGTTAGCAAAAGGTCTTTTTAATAAAGCCATACTTCAAAGCGGCGGTTTTACCTCAGAAAAGCCGATGTTTACTTTGCCGTATCAAGAAGCGGAAAACTACGGCGAACAATTCTTGCAAAAACGCAACCTCACAATTGAAAAATTGCGACAAATGCCTGCCGACAGCGTTCAGAAATTGCCTTTCTATCAGTCTGTTATCGCTATTGACGAAAAAGTTGTTCCTACTCCGAAAACAGTTTTTGAAAAAGGTCAGCAAAACTGTAAAACCATAATTTCAGGCTACACTGAAACTGACGGCTGCAATTTTGACCCGATAGAAAACGAGGCTCAAAAAGTTAAAAACCGTCTCATCGGATTCGGTTATGAAAACTGGCTTATCGCAAAACTTAACGCTGAAACTGGCGGAAAATCATATCTTTACATGTTCAGACACTTGCCTCCCGATGAAAAACGGTACGGAGTTTTTCATTCTTCGGAATTAGGCTACGCGCTCGGCACGCTGAAATTCTGGCACAGAAATTTCAAAGATGAAGATTACGTTTTGTCAAAAAATATGAACGCTTATTGGCGGGAATTTGTCAAGACGGGCAATCCTAATTTTGAAAACGCTCCCGAAATTTGGGAAGAATTTCCGCGTTGCATAAACTTTGACACCAAAATCTATATGTCTGATTTTCAGGACGAAAAAGAATGTGAAGAAATCTTGCAAAATTAATAAACACTTTTCTTAAAAAAGTATTAACTTTGCGCAGTTTATAAAAAAATTACAAAAAACATGATAACATTTCTTACAGCAATAGGTCTGCTGATTTTGGGCTATGTTTTTTACGGTAAGTTTGCCGAAAAAGTTTTTGCCCCGGACCCGTCAAAAAAAACTCCTGCATACGCTTTGCAGGACGGCGTGGATTATATTCCGATGCCGACTTGGAAAATTTTTATGATTCAATTCCTTAACATTGCCGGTTTAGGACCGATTTTCGGCGCGATACTCGGCGCGCAGTTCGGTACGGCGGCATACATTTGGATTGTTGTCGGCTGCATTTTTATCGGTGCGTTTCATGACTTTTTTTCGGGAATGATTTCTGTCCGTGAAGGCGGCGCAAACCTCCCTGAAATCATCGGAAAATATCTCGGAGGCACAACAAAACAAGTGATGAGAGTTTTTACCGTTGTGCTTTTGGTGCTTGTAGGTGTGGTTTTTGTGAGTCAGCCCGCCGGAATACTCGACAAAATTACGCCCGATTATATGAACAACACGTTTTGGATTATCGTCATTTTTGCGTATTATTTAATCGCGACACTTTTGCCGATTGACAAAGTTATCGGAAAGGTTTATCCCGTGTTTGCTTTCTCGCTGATTTTCATGGCGGTAGGCGTATTTTTTATGATTTTGTGGCAGGGAATCGAACTCCCTGAAATCACCGACGGAATCGCTAACTCTCACCCGCATAAGGACACGACCCCGATTTTCCCGATTATGTGCATAACGATAGCCTGCGGTGCGATTTCAGGCTTTCACGCTACTCAAAGCCCGCTTATGGCGCGTTGCTTGAAAAATGAAAAACTCGGTCGTCCCGTTTTTTACGGCGCAATGATTCTTGAAGGCATTATCGCAATGATTTGGGCGGCTGCGGCTATTTGGTTTTATAAAGAAAAAGGTTACGGCGAATCACAAGCCTCAATCGTATATTTCATAACCGAAACTTGGATGGGAAAAATCGGCAGCATTTTAGCGATGTTAGGTGTTGTTTTTGCCCCGATAACAAGCGGAGATACGGCACTTCGCAGCGCAAGGCTCATCGTTGCTGACTTTTTCAAGATTGACCAGACAAAAATTTCAAAGCGTTTGATGGTCAGTGTTCCGATTTTTGCGGTAACGGCTTTGATTATCGTTTACAGTTTGAGCGATGCCGCAGGTTTCAATATTATTTGGAGATATTTTGGATGGTCAAACCAAGCGTTAAGCGTGTTTACGCTTTGGACGATAACGGTTTATATGGTTCTAAACAAGAAGCCGTGGATTATGGCATTTTTCCCCGCTGTTTATATGACACTTGTTTGCTCAACGTATCTTTTTATCGCGCCGGAATGTTTTTCGCTTAATCCGACAATAAGTTATTGTTTAGGCGGAATTTGTGCGGCTGTAAGCGTAGTACTGTTTTTCAAATGGAAATCATCAAAAAAGACCGCTTTGTAGGCGGTCTTTTTTTAAAATATTTTTTTTATACGGTGTGAAGTAAAAATTCATCTAAGTCGATGTTTACTAAATCGTAAGGAGCGATTTGCGGCAACGTATAACAGCCCGGATTTTGTTTCACAACAGCCCTTGCGCATGAAGCCAAAACTTGTCCCGTCAAAGCCGGATTGTTGATTTGCATCGTGAATTGAAATCTCTGATTTTGAGTTTCACCGCTAACGCCTTTTCTTTCCAAAAGAACGCCGTGTCCCATATCTCTGAGGTCATTTACGCACGAAACCTGATGAACGTGGGTGTCGTCATGACAAAAATAAGAGTCGGTTTTTATTGCGTTTTCAACAGTCTTGAAATCTACGCCGTCTTCTAATTCAACGTAAACGTCTCTTCTGTGAACGCCCGTGCCGAGAGGAATAGTCATAGAAAGAGCGTCTTTAACGCCTTGTTTGCTACGTGCAACTACCGAATGTCCCATGCTCATACCCGGTCCGAAATTCGTGTAAGTCAAGCCCTTAGGAGCCATTGCGAGAAGAACCGTTCTGATTAAAGAGTCCGTACCCGGATCCCAACCTGCCGAAATTATCGCTTTTGCGCCTGATTGTTTGCACTCTGCGTCAAGCGATTTATAAAGGTCAAGAATATCTTTTCCGTGAATATCAAAACTGTCAACGGTTGAAATACCTTTCTTTACCAATGCTTTTGCCGTAACGGGGATTTCTCTTGAAGGAACGGCTAAAATAGCAACGTCTACTTTTCCGAGTTCGTTGATGTCAGAAACGACTTTTACGCCTTCTAATTCGGGTGATTTTTTGCCGACGGATTCTTTTCTGCGGACAACGCCTACGAGTTCCATATCAGAAGCGGCTTTAACCGCTTGTAACGAATACTTTCCGATATTGCCGTAACCTACTACGGCTACTTTTATTTTATCCATTTTTTGTGTTATTAGTGTGAATAATTTTTACCGCTAAGGTATATTTTTTTTGATATTCACGCCAAATATTTTCTAAAAAAATACGTAAAACACTAACAAAAACTATCTCCAACCCAAGTCTATCCAACCGTTTTTCTCAAAACTCAAACCTTTGACGTAATTGTCCTCGATGTTTTCGGAGTAGGTTTTTATGAGTTTAAAATTTTGAGAATCAACGGCATACCAAGTGATTTTTTCGTCGTTTTTTACTCGTATCGTCCAAGTAAACGCATTGCCCATTACGGTAATCTCTTCTTCAATAAGATTAACAGGCGGAATTTCGATTTTTACGACTTTGTAATCGGGCAACATTATGTTGTAAAGTTCGTTTTTTGAATCGAAAAACAATCCTAAACTATGTTTTCCGCTAAATTCGGTTACAAGACAATGTTTCGGCGTAATTCCCAAGGGTATGGCAATTCTTTTGATATACGGTTTATCTTTAACCATTTTCAAATTAAAGAGCCGGTCTTTGGAATCAACGATTAAATACCCGTTATCATATTTTTTCTTAACTGACGGATTTCCTGATACTTCCGTAGCGGGAAAAGCAAAGTTCGCATTTTTTAAAGCCTCAGTAAAATCCGCAGATTTATCTTCGTTAATTTTATTGTTATCTTTGTTGATAAATTCGATTTTGCTGTCCGTTATCCTGAAAACATCAGGCGGCATTTCCAAATCAACTCTTCCTGAGGCGGACTCCAACATTTGGTAAAGCGGAATAGTGGGTCCGAAAATAGCTTCCGGTTTTACTCTGAAAGAAATGTTTTCGTCCGTTAAAAATTTGAGACTCACTGGTTTTGACAAAATCGTGTCGGGCAGTCTGTTTTCAGAGGCGAGTTGTTTCGCGAAATATTCCGGCAGGAGACTATCGTATTCTTTGCGAGAGAGTTTTTCTCCGTTAACGATACCCCAAGATGAATTGTTGTCAACAGACCTTCTGATAGTAAAATCCTTTGCAATAGAACTATACAGCACAAAAGGCGTAGTTTGTTGCTTTGCGGATAAAAAGTTCCAAATGTACGGCAACTGCCACAAGCACACCACCGCAACTAAAAACCAAAGAAATATTTTTGCCGCTTTAACCATTTTAATCCTGTTTTCCCTCCTTGAAATCGTTAAGTGAAATAATCGATAAAACTGCCGTCATAACCGACAACGCCGCAAAAATGAGAATTGTAGGCGTATAAGCACCGGGGGTTACGGTTATAAAAAACATTTTAATTACAAAAACGGACAGAATAATTTGTAAAATTCTTTTTTTCCAAACGGGTTGCAAAACCACCCAAACCGTGAGCAGATAGCCGCAAATTCCGGCTAAAAACCAAGGAATGGAAGTTTGAAGAATTTTGGTTCGTATTTCGTCCGGTAAGATACCCGTCATCGAAAAATGAAGAACCAAGAAACTTACAACCGAACATAGCAGCAATACTGCCACTCCGTAAAACATCATTGCGCCGACGGTTTTCAAAGCATTATAAGGCAGATGAAGCGTGAGTTTCAGACACTTACGGTTCATTTCAGGGGCAAACTGAACTATTGCCCCGCCTATTGCGACAATCAGCGGCACAAATTCTAAGATAGTGATTTGCGAATCGTTTTTCATTAAGAAATATTCCCAAAGTTTTCTTGCGCCCGCCAAATCGTCAAGACGGTTAAGATAAAGACCTGCATAACACGCAAATCCAATCATTAGGATTCCGGCGATTATATAATATAATCTTGTCTTTATCCATTCTTTATAAAAAATAGCATACAACATTGCTTGATGAATATTAGTAAGACGGTACAAAAGTAAAATTATTTTCCGATTAAGAAAAATTTTTTTTAGTATAAATATTTGTAAAAAGTATAAAGAATTGTAACTTTGTCCGATAAATACAATACTTAAAACATGAAAAAATTGGATTCCCAAAAAAAATCGAAAAATTTACCAAAAATTCCCGCCGAAATTGTAACAATCATCGGGAATTGGTGTGTAATTATTTCTTTGATAATTAGTTATGTGCCGATGCATGGTATGTTGCTCAGCAAATATTTTTGGCCGATATGGTTGTTAGGCACTTTACTTTCTATCGTACAAATCGTGCTGACTAAAAACAAAATTTCCGGCGCAATAGGAGTAATTGTGTCTGTTTTTGCATTAATAAAATATTTGTAGGGCGTAATAAAAAATCAGTTGGCTTACCAAAAGAAAAAAAGCCGTCAATGAAACTTTCCTTGACGGCTTTTTTGATGAAAACATTTGCGGAGAAAGAGGGATTCGAACCCCCGGAGGTGTTACCCTCAGCGGTTTTCAAGACCGTCGCAATCGACCACTCTGCCATCTCTCCAATAATTTTTAGGGCTTTTTTTGATGAGTCGGGGCAGCAGGATTCGAACCTGCGACCCTCTGCTCCCAAAGCAGATACGCTAACCGGACTGCGCTATGCCCCGAATTTTTTTGTTAAAGAACTTTTGCGGAGAAAGAGGGATTCGAACCCCCGGAGGTGTTACCCTCAGCGGTTTTCAAGACCGTCGCAATCGACCACTCTGCCATCTCTCCAATCCTGAATTTTGCGGTGCAAAGGTAAAACACATTTTTGAAACTGCAAAATATTTTTTTAGTTTTTTACTAAAAAAAATACAATTTCTTGTAAATGAAAGTTTTATCTGTAATTTACTCCACCGAAAAAGTGTAACTTTTCGGGTATTTTACCTCGTAACTAAACCGCAAAACTTTTTTCTCGCCGGCAGCAAGATTTAATTTCCAAGTAAGTTTGCCTTTTTCCGAATCTTGTTCCGCACCGCCTTTGTCGATAACTTCAACTTTGATGTCGGAATATTTCGGCAAAGGATATTGGTCGGTTACAACTACGTCAACCGAAGATTTTTTGTTGTTTTTGACCGTGATTTCAAAACATTTAACCACTTTTACGTTAGAGCCGATAAACTTCTTCGAGGTAAACTCTTTGACAGCCTGACGATTAACGGCAATATCCTTGTCCCGTCCGACAGAAATCGAAAAAGTGTCAGCGGCAAAATCCGGCGCAATTTCACATTCGCCTTGATAAACGTTGTCAAAATAAACGTATGCGTTGCCTTTGAGAATCGGATAGTCTGAAAAATTCTTTAAATCGGCAAGCAAAAATACGTCCGTCGATTGTCTTGGCAAACAACTGTAACGGTAATCGGAGTCAATGTGATACGTCAGCATCGAAACGTCGTAAACTTTGCCGTCCGAAGGAATAGTATACGGAACATCAATTTTGAACTCGGTAGCCGTTTGAGTGTCAGATAGTTCTAACGGAATCATTTTTTCGGGTTCGTCGTATGTGATTTCTCTCGGCTTATATTCCGCAACAAAATCGTCTGCAAAAGAAGATTTTTTAGCAACACCGTAACCTACGACAACAACTTCGTCAATTTGACTGACATTTTCTTTCAAGACAATCTGCATATTTTCACCAGCCTTTTCAACTGCTGTCTCAAAACCTATAAAACTGAAAGTCAATGTATTATGAGTATCAGTCATATTTAATTGAAACTTTCCGTCAATGTCGGTTATAGTGCCTGTTGATGTTCCTGTTTCCATAACGGTAACTCCGGGCAGCGGCTCGTAATTATCATCGGTAACCGTTCCGTAAACAAGGTTTGAAGTCGGCGGAGTCCATTTTTTGTTGGTATTCGGACGTCTTGTCGGCGGCAAATACATCGGGAAAAATTCGGGTGCATTGTTTCCGATTGACGGGTCGCCGGTAGAAACGGTGAGTTTTACCTCGTTCCAATCCTCCGTAGACGATTGTTTGATATGCGCTCCGTAAACCAAATCAAGAGGCTTGTCGGTTTTATCGACACGGATTTCGTAAAACGGTTCCCAACTTGCATTGAAAATTATGTAACTCATTGAAACATTTACATTTGAAAGCGCAACATCTGACTTCAAGATAAGTTTTACGCGGCTGTCTTTTTTCTGTAAATCTTTTTGACGGGCTTGTTTTTCCTGCAAAAGTTTTAAGATTTCGTCCTTATAATTTTGAATTTTTTTGTTGACGGTGATTTTTTTGACGGCGATTTCAGAAAGTTCCTTTTTGTAAAAATCCGTCATCGCTTTTAATTCTGCCGTTGAAACGCCGTTTTGTTGTCCGCCGATATTTCGGTTTTGACGGATAAGGTCTTCTTCGTCGGCAAGAATCAAAGTTTGCGCTTTGAGATATGCAAGCGAATCTTTGATGACGGCAATTCGTTTGTCTGCACTGACGTTTTTTTTCTGAGCGTTTTCGTTGTCAACAACAACAATTTCGTGCTTTACGGAAAGGATTTTTACGTTTTTGTTTTCTAATCCGATGCGCAGAGTGTTGGGGTCGAGTTCGGTGCTTAAAGCGTTAAGATACAACGTATTATCACCTTTTTGAAGGTTAAGTTTTCCAGAACGTTCCACTAACGCGCCGTTTCTGTAAACGGTAACGGTTTTGATTTTCGTTTCTACATTTTGTGCGCTGACATTTAAGAATGTCAAAAGCAAAAAAAATAATGATAATGAAGTATGTTTCATCTGTGTTTAATTTTTTCGCTTCAAAATTAAAAATAATTTGTCAGAGAAAAAAAATAATCATATCTTTGGCGTAACTTTTTAATAAAAACCTAATTGAAAATGGCAAAATTCAAAGAAAACTTAACGGCGTCTTTCCGTCAAATCCGTGAGGACAGAGCCGAAGGTATCGCAGAAGATACCGAAATCGAATACCGCCGCGACATCGAAGACCGTTGCCGCAGAATCCGTCAGTACGACCGTCAAAGGGAAAATCTTATTCTCGACCTTTGCCCGTCTAACATCACTAGTACTCAGGTAGTTCCATCGGATTTTAATCCCGCAGCCTTCAAAGAAAAAGACATTCAAATCGGAATCGACAAACGCAACGAACTTATAATCTTAGAAATCGTTGTTGACCGTTACGAATATCTTTTCGGAAAATACCCGGAAGCGGACAAAATCAAAGAGTTAATACCGGGTTGGACATCTAAAATTAAATAATCATGGGAGCAGGACATTATTCATACGATACGGCGAGAATGCGTACGGCAAGTTATGCCTCAGCCAGCCGTGAACAAATTTTTGCAAAACGCACAATGGATTCAAAAATGAATCCTAAAAACGCAGTAAGAGAATGTTGCGAAACCGATGAACACCCTGACACACTGCCAATTATCATCGGTCTTGACGTTACGGGCAGTATGGGACACGTTCCTGAGGCGTTAATCAAAAAGGATTTTCCCGAAGTGATGAAAAAACTTCTTGACGAAGGCATTCCTTGTCCGCAACTTTGTTTTACGGCATACGGCGACCACGAATGTGATGATTTTCCGTTGCAGGTAGGACAGTTTGAAGCCAGCGACGAACTTATGGAAAAATGGTTGACTTCCATTTATTTGGAAGGCGGCGGAGGAGGCAACGGCGGCGAAAGTACATCATTGGTTTATTACTTTGCGGCACGTCATACCTCTTGCGATGCGATTAACAAACGCGGCAAAAAAGGACTTGTTATCACAATCGGCGACGAACCTAATTTGCCTGATTATCCGAAAAATGCGTTGAAAGAAATTTTCGGCGGTGCTGAAAAAGATATGACTTCGGCAGAGATTATCGGTGAGGCTCAAAAGAATTGGGAAATTTACCACATCAACATCTTGGATTACGCAGGAAAAATGAAAGCGACTTCCTCCTGTTGGCAAGAATTGTTGGCAGACCATTTTATCAGTGTAGAAGCAAATTCAGACACAAACATCTCCAACATGATTGCACAAATAGCCATTGAGCATTACAAAAAGCAAAATAGCGGCGTTGCAAGTGCTTCTGTTTCTGATGACAACTACCGTCCGCCGCAGATGTTGTAATTCTTTTTAAAAAAAGGTAAAAGTTTATTGTCAATATGTAGGAGTAAAGCGTATTGACAATAAACTTTTTTTGTTTCAAATTTTGTTCAAAACATTCACTATGTCAGAGCATTGGGAGATATACGCCGATTGGAATCCGTGGTACGGCTGCACAACCGTCAATTCTGTTGTAATTCCGAGTGTTAATGTGCCTGACATAGTTTATAAATTTGGGGTTAAACATTTTCTTTGTAGCAAAAACAACACCGATTTGCCTTCTCTCTCGGCAATCTATTCCACCACCTCAATTTTCACATCGTGCTTTGCCTTGCGCTTGCTCCAACCGATGCCGACGAGTAAAATCCGATTCGACAAGCCTTGTAATGCTTGCGGGTAGTTCTTGTTTTTGATTTGGTCGATTGCGCCTTGGGCGGATTTTTTGCTTTTGAGTTCGATGACGATTGCGGGACGAGTGGAGCCGGGTAGCGGTAAGAAAATCATATCTGCAAAACCCTTTCCCGCAGGTTGTTCGCGGAAAATCTTGTAATATCTCTTTGCAGCGTAGTAAGCCAAAGTGATGGCACACGCCATCGAGTTTTCGTCCTTGTATTTAATGATGGACGACGCTTCAAAACGATACTTGTCAAACGCCTCCGAAATATAGTCAACGTCCTGTTCTATTGTTTTGTTAATCAACGTTAAAGAATCCATCAACGCCGTGGAAACCTCGCCCCAACCTGCGCGTCCGATGGAAAGCCTAAACTCACCGGCAACTTCTGTGTTTGGAATACTTACTGTGCTGTCTTCGGGATTGAAAGAAAGGTAGCCGAGATGTGCGAGCAACGTCAAAACATCGTGGCTTGTGTCGATATGTTTCATATCGTTGCGGAAACTCGTTACTTCCACCGTTACGCTCTCGCCGTTGAGCATCCTGATGATTTTTTGCTGCACGTTGTCGTGGTCTATTCCGATATAATGCTCTATGGTAGTGTATGCTGCGGACTTTGACCAATGGCTATCATATCCGCCGTCTTCCGCCGCCAACATCACCGAGTTAGGGTTGAAAATCGACTTTTCACTGCCGATTACATAGCCGTCGTAGGCGTGTTTCATCAATTCGATGTTCAGGTTGTGCTTTTCACAAATCTTGACAACCTCGTCGGGAGTAAAGCCATAATACTTAGCGGTTTTTGCGGGACGGATTACGCTGTATTCGTCAAAATTATTGAGTGCCGACTGCGATTCCACTTTGATAATCGGCAAAATTCCCGTCATATACACCAACAAGAAAACATCGTCGGCGGTGTTGGACTTGAACATCGAGCGCAGGAAATTGACGTATTTGTTCTTTGTTTTGTCATCAATTTCCCTTACCAACTTGTCCCACTCGTCGATGATTACCACAAAACGGTCGCCTGTCGCCTGATTGATTTCACGCAGTGCAACGCTCAGATATTCAGTTTCTTTCAGGGAAGGATACGACGTTTTCAAGTCTTCAATTATTTGCTTCTGAAATATTTCTACAACGTTGTCATTGTCAAATTCCGCAAAAGTGTTGAGGTCAATATAAATCGTCGGATATTTGTTCAGATGCTTTTTGTAACTTGTCTGTTTTGAAATTTCCAAGTCGTCGAACAAGGCGGCAGAATCGGACTTTCTGTCGTAATAGGCATAAATCATCTTTGCGGCGACTGACTTGCCGAATCGCCGTGGACGCGACACGCAGATATAGCGGTGCGAAGTCGCAATATTTTCGTTTAAAATCTCTATCAAACCCGACTTGTCTGTGAAGTCTGTGTTTCTGAGGTCTTTGAAGGCCAAATTGCCCTTGTCGATGAATACGCCCATAATGCCCAAAGATTTTAGTTTGCGCAAAATTAAACATTTTCACACAATTATTAAAAAAAATCAAGAAAGAATATCATAAAAACCACACAAACGGCTATAACGCGTATCGCCCTCTATCAAACCGGCATTGAGTTTTTCTGAACAAAGATAATGATTGGCAACAGCAGGAGTTTCTGTTACAACCATCTTATTGTCAACATATTCAACGACAACACTTCTTGCCTGACGCATCAGCAATGGCATAATGATGTGCCGTGCCGATGTCTGAGTGCATATCTATGTTTTTCAATAGTTCGAGTGCTTGGTCTACCGAGGCGGCTTTTTTAAGAAGATATGCAAGTGCAGCAGTGGTTGTAAAATCAGCATAGATAATGCAGTTATTTTTAGTATTCTTTTCATTTCTTTTCCAAAAGATTAATAATTCAGACCACAAATATAACGAAAAAAATGTTACATTTGCAATCATAATTGCTAAATTTAAAATGAAGGAAGAAATTAAAATCGTTCTTGGAGCGTTGTTCGGCGACGAAGGCAAAGGCGTTTGCGTTCATAGTCTTTGTAAAAAGGCTCTTGACGAAAATAAACGCCCTTTGGTCGTTAGATTTTCGGGCGGTCCTCAGGCAGCTCATACCGTTGATTATAACGGGATTAGACATATTTTTTCGTCGTTTGGTTCGGGAACGCTTCTTAACGTGCCGACACTTTACAAAAATACCGCTTTAATCGACCCTGTTTGTATCATCAATGAATATAACGTGTTGGTAAACAAGGGTTTTAAGCCGTGGTTCGATGTTTCTAACGCGAAAATAATTACGCCATACGATGTAGAATTTTGTCGTAACGACAAAAAAACGTTGAGCGACGGAACGTGCGGAAAAGGTGTTTATGCAGCGTTAGTGCGCTCAAACACGGATAAAAGTTTTTCCCTGAACGACAACCCGCAAGAAATACTCAATTCTACCGTAAAATATTATAACACAACACATTGCAAAGAATTTGACGAGATGTTTTTGTCGGCGTTTGAGGAGGTGAAAAAGTTACAATCGAAAATCAGCATAAACGATTTTGACACAATAATTTACGAGGGAACGCAAGGTCTTTTGCTGGATGCGGATTTGGGGTTTCAACCTTTTGTAACGGCGACGAATACGGGGCTTCAAACTTTTTCTGACGAGGAATTACAAAATGCGGAAGTTTATCTCGTTATGCGGACGTATTTAACGCGGCACGGCAACGGTTTTATGCCGCAACAAGTTGAAGGTTATGACTTGAACGACGAAAGTGAAAGTAATGTTTACAATGGTTTTCAAGGTGATTTTAAGACGGGAGTTTTTGATTTCGACTTATTGAACAAGGCGTTTAAAAGGCATAAACTAAAAGAGTATAAAAATGTGAAATTTGTGCCGTTTTTAACGCACCTCGACACGATAGAAAGAAACGGACGGCTAATTTATTTGAAAAATAACAAATTAATTGAGATTGGTTTTGAAAGCCATGAACAAATTTCAAAATTGTTTGAGAGTAATGTTTGTATATAAAAAAAACCGCCTGAAAATTCAGGCGGTCAGTCGGAGCAGTGCGACTCGAACGCACGACCACTTGCACCCCATGCAAGTACGCTAGCCAACTGCGCCATGCCCCGATTTCAATAAATGTTAAACTCTAAAAATATTGTTACTATGACGGCACAAAAGTAGAAACTTTTTAATTCACAACAAAATTTTTTTATATATTTTTTCAAAAAAAAATACAAAACTTTGAGTTTCAGGAGTTTAAAAACCTTTCAACGTCTAATGCCGCCTTACAACCTGTACCCGCTGCAATCACCGCTTGACGATAAACAGGGTCTGCACAATCGCCCGCAGCAAAAACTCCGTCAATATTAGTCTTGGTTGAAACTCCGTCCGTTATGATATAACCTTGTTCGTCAGTCTTAATCTGATTTTTAAAAACTTCCGTTTGAGGTTTTCTGCCTACTGCCGCAAAATAACCTTTGACGGCAATATTTCTGACTTCTTTATTGCGGAATTTCACCGTTACGCCTTCAACACCGTTATTGCCGAAAATATCCGTTACGACGGTTTCAGTCAGGATTTCGATGTTAGATGCCGCTTTCATTCTGTCTTGAAGTATCTGAGAGGCACGGAGATACGGTTTTCTGACTGCTACATAAACTTTGTTGCAAATATTGCTTAAATACAGCGCGTCGCCTGCCGCTGTGTCGCCGCCGCCCACTATTATGACGTCTTGTTTACGGTAGAAAAAACCGTCGCAGACCGCACATGCCGAAACTCCTTGACCGAGATATTTTTTCTCTGCTTCTAAGCCCGTGTATTTTGCCGTCGCACCCGTTGCGATTATAACACTATCTGCTATAATTTCTTGATTATCATCTGTTTTGACAATAAAAGGGCGTTTTGAAAAATCCGCTTCGGTTACTAAGCCCGAAATTATTTCAGTGCCGAATTTTTCTGCTTGTGCTTTCATTTTCTCCATCAAATCGTAACCCGAAATATTATCCGGAAAACCCGGATAATTTTCTATTTCGTGTGTGTCGGTTAATTGTCCGCCGGGCTGTTGACCGCTAATTATTGTCGCTTTTATGCCCGCTCTCGACAAATAAAGTCCTGCCGTATAGCCCGCAGGTCCTGAGCCTATTATTAAACATTTTGTATTCATATTCTTTGTCGTTATTTTATTTTCCAAACATTCAGCACGATACCGCCTTCGTATTGTTCTTTTCCCGGCTGACAGACAAAAATCGCATTATTGAGCCAATCATAGCGGCTGTCTTTCGGGGCTTCAAACACCGGGGCGGCTTTAAAATAAAACTGATTGTTGCCGCTGTAAATGATTCCTCGGTTGCGCACGTGAATATAAACGCCATCGTCAGTTTTTATGCTGTAAATTGCCTCTAACATTGTACGATTGCCATCACCGAGTTGATAGTCAGCACCGCCGCTTAAAACTTCTCCCTTAATATCAGGACCCGAAAATTCTCCGCCCGTTATCGGAATTACGAGTCTGTTGCCCGTCGGAATTTTGCCGACGGAATACGGCGCAGAAATTTTTACCTTCAACTGTAAAACAAATTCTAAACTCGGTGCCGGAGGCTCGTCTTGCGCTTTTGCGGTATTAAAAACCATAAAAACAGCCAAGACCATCAAAAGAAGTTTTTTCATAATTGTATTTTTTTTCCGTCAGAAAAGGCATTGCCAACTTTTTCTCCGATTGCGTGATAGGTGTGGACTGACGGATTGTAAATTATCGGCTGCAATTTCGAGATGTCGATTTTACCGTCCGTCAAAACGCTTTCATCAGCGCATACGTTAATAATTTCTCCCACCAAACGGCATGTTTCGTCGTCATAACTGATTACTTTACATTCAAGTGCAAAAGGCAGTTCGTCAATTAAAGGAGCGTCTACATTCGGGGATTTTGTAGCGTGAAAACCCGCTTTGAAAAACTTGTCAGCAACTTTATGACCGCTGACAATGCCTACGTAATCGCACTCAGTAACATGCTTCGTATCTGCAACCGAAACCGTAAAAGCACCTCTAAGTTTCAGATTATCAACGGTTTTGTGCGAGGGACTAAGACAAATTGAAATTTGTGTGTCGTCCGAAATACCTCCCCAAGCCGCATTCATGGCATCAGGGTTACCGTATTTGTCGTAAGTGCCGATAATCAAAACCGGCATCGGAAATAATAACGCTTTCGCGCCGAAATCTTTTCTCATAATCTTAATATTCTTTTAATAATTTTAATTCCAAAAATATGAAAAAAGATTCAACAAACAAATTTTTTTAAGTTTTTTTGTTTAAATTTTTACCCCTATTGTAAAGACGTTTGAAGTTTTTTCTATGGCATTTTGTTTTTTAAATGCGTAGTCAAGACGAAAACGTAAAAATTTTACACCTATTCCGAAAGATGGCGATACCGTGAATTTTTTGCTGATTGTCAAGTTGTTATCGTTTTGAAAATCAGACAGTCCGAATCTTAAAAAAACAATATCCGAATACGAAACTTCTGTGCCGAATTTTAAATCCGCCGTATAATAATAAAGTGTTGTTGCAAAAAATGCCGAAAAGTTGAATTTTTGCACCGCTTTTGAATACGCCGCCGCAAGTATCAGCGAAGGTGCGGTTTGCTCTAATTTATTTTCGGGGACGGTGTTTCCCGTTGACAAATATACCGAGTCAAATGCGCTTTGGTTTATGCTCCAAAAGTCAAATGTTGTCGTAACGTCCTTTATGACAGCGGATAACGCGAAGTTTTTCTTTTGATAAGTTGCCGCTATGTCAAAGCCGAAGCCGTATGCCTTTGCGAAATTGCCTTCGTGTCGATAAATCAATTTCATAGAGCAGCCAAAATTAAAGCCTTTCCACTTTTTTGCAACTGACAAAAATGCCGCATAATCTGCAACCGAAAAGTATTTTATTCGTGAATAATCCATATTTCCTTGATTGTCAAATAGATAAATTGTGTTTTGAATGTCGTCTACACCAAAACGTAAAAAGCCCAAACCAAGATAAAGAGCCGTGTCAGCCTTATAAGATGCCGAAAACAAGTCTAAATTTGCCATTGAC
Source organism: Bacteroidales bacterium (assembly GCA_017417315.1). GTDB lineage: Bacteria > Bacteroidota > Bacteroidia > Bacteroidales > UBA3824 > UBA3824. The sequence goes on along the minus strand of JAFPZK010000042.1, from coordinate 77,364 downwards.
GAAAAATAATTGTTGTGCATAATCGAAAAATCCGCTTTGTAATCTTCAAAAAAGAGGTTTGACGGGTTGGAAAATACCGCTTCAGAGCCTGAAATTGCCGCAATTTTGCTGCCGCTTGTTGCTTCTAAGGCAGAAAAATCACCGGTCAGAAGAAAATCGTTAGCGTATCTAACTATCTGACAATTAGCATTTTTTAAGTTTAAAAACGCTAAAAAAGAAAATAAGAGAAAAAAAACTTTCATAAAAATGTGTAATAAATTTTCACAAAATTAAAAAAAACACGAACTTTACACCAAATTTTTTGCTTTAAAAACTTTTGAGAATTTGAGATTTGCAAATGATTATGTTTAGGAAAAATCCTAAAATGGTCTTATATTTGCAATAGGATAATTACAACAAGTATAGAATAGTAGAAAAATGTCAGGATTTGTAAGTAAATTAAAATTTGTACCGAGTTTGCTGACTTGTTCAAGTGCATTTTGCGGTATTTTGGCTACGATATTGGCGATGGAAGGTGAAAAAGGGCTGGTATATGCGGCTTATTTAATTTTCATTGCCGGTGTGTTTGATTTCAGCGACGGTTTTGCGGCAAGACTTTTGGGTGCTTCCTCTGAATTGGGCAAACAACTTGATTCGTTGGCAGATGCAATAAGTTTCGGTGTTGCACCGACGGCGATAATGTATCAAATGTTAAAACAGTCGTTGCACATCAACGGAAAACTGTTGAACGCACCTTCATGGCAAATTGCGATTGTCTTGTGTGCCGCTTTCATCGGAATTTTTGCGATTTTGAGGCTCGCCAAATTTAATATTGACCCTGAGCAGGCTCATAGTTTCAAAGGGTTGGCCTCGCCGGCATGTGCTATTTTTGTGGCTTCGCTTGCCTTGATTGAGCCTATGGTGCCGGAAGATTTTTGGCTTTATAAAATAGTTCATGCGGTAACGGGCGCACAGTTTCCTTACAAATTGGAATTGGCGTTAATCGGTTTGGAGGTTTATGTTTGCAGAAATTGGCATTGGTTGTTGCCGATGTGTATTTTTATTGCGACGATGATGATAACCAATCTTCCGATGTTTTCGCTCAAACTCAAAAGCCTGAAATACAGCGACAACAAAGTGGTTTATAATTTTATTATCTGTTCGATAATACTTATTTTCCTTCTCAAATGGATTGCTATTCCGCTGATAACGATACTTTATATTATAGTATCGCTGATTGAATGGTTAGGGGCAAGAAAACAGCAGAAAGCATAGAAACATAAATCTTGTCATCGTCGAGAAAATAACTTTGCCGTATGTTTTTGAACCTTTATAATAAACGCATAAAAGTTTTTTTAGCCGACGTATCGCCTGATGTTGAGGATTTACGTCAGGAATTGATGATTATTCTTCAACGGGCTGAAATTGAAATTGTTCCCGAAATAAAGAATGCTGATTGCAGCGTTCATATTTTGGGAAATGCTGATATTTACACCGAAAATTCAGAGTATAAAAACTCTCCGGCGGGAGTTCAGTACCGCGATGCCAAAGAGTTGTGCGGCGAAAAATTCAAAATGTTCGTCTGGAATCCCGCCGGAAAAATCACCGCCGAAAACGCTTATCTTAACAATATCCGAAGGGACATCGTTCAAAACACGGTTTATATCGACAAACCATCACCGATAAATTTCGTTGAAGATATTCGTAACATTATGAATATCAAGGAAACAGCCGTTCAAGAAAGCGAACCATCGGACATCTTTTTCATTTATAACGAACTTGATAACGATACCGCCGAAGGTATCTGCAATATGTTGAAAGATTTTCTGCAAGTAAAAAAACTCGGAATCAGAATGTCGGACGAAACTGATTACGGCTCTTTCATCAAACAGCAGTTAAGCGACAGCAAAATCGGGGTCGTATATTATAATTTCGCTTCGGATTGGGCTGTGCCGTTTGCACGTCAGGTTTGGAAAGATAACGGCGGAAACAGTTCTTTAACGCCGGTTTTCGTGGTCGGAAACAGCGAACACGCAACACAAGACGAACTCAAAAATTTTAACGGTTTTATGGAATGTACGGTTGATGAACAACTGCGCATACCGCTTGATATTAAAGTGTTTTTGGACAAAACTATTCAGAAATTATGAAAAACGGTATATGTCCATATCCGGGTCTGAGACCTTTTACGGAGGAAGAAAGTATTTTCTTCAAAGGACGGGATACGCATATTTCTCAAATCGCCAAACTCTTGGAACAAAACAAAATGGCTTTTATAACCGGTGCTTCCGGCGACGGTAAATCGTCAATGGTTTACGCTGGCGTAATCCCTTATATCAGAGCCGGATTTTCAAAAGCAAAATTCAACAGTTGGCTGATTTTTGATTTCAAACCGCAACGCAACACTTTAAAAAGTCTTGCCGAAAGCGCGGCTCAGGAGTTGGAAATGCCGTTAGACGATGTTTTGACGGAGTTCCGCAGAGGCTTTTCGTCGCTGATTAAACTTTATACCCAGTCAAAATTTTACGTTACCGACGGCGACGATGCCGAAAACAAAGGCAAAAATCTTTTAATCATTGCCGATCAGTTTGAGGAAGTTTTCACGATGAGCGATAATTTTCTTAACGGTACTCCGAGCAACGATTCTTACACCGCAATCAACCTTTTGCTCGAAACCGTCAGAATTTCAATAAAACGGGATTTGCCGGTTTACGTCATTTTTACGATGCGCAGCGACTTTATTTCGCAGTGTACCGTTTTTAAAGATTTGCCGGAGTTTATCGCTTACAGTCAGTTTTTTGTGCCTCAGTTAAAACGTTCCGAAATCCGTCAGGTCATCGAAGAACCCGCACTTTTGGCAGGCGGAAAAATTTCGCCGAGACTTACCGAGGTTATTATCAACAATTTAAATTCCGGTTTTGACCAACTGCCGGTTTTGCAGCACGCGCTTAATCTGCTTTGGAAAACGGCTGACGGCGGAAAACAGGAATTGGACTTAATACATTTAGCGAAAATCGCCGGAATTTCAAAAGACGTTTTAAGCGATGAGGAAAGGTGGGATTTTGACAAATGGTTTTCAACGTTGCCCGATTATCGCAAAAAATATTTTGAAAAACCCGACTTAAACAACGTTCTTAACGCTCATGCAGGAACTCTTTACGAGTCTTCATACGATTATTTCCTCAAAAATGCTAATTGGGCTGAAAAAAATATCACGTCCGAAGAAAGCAAACAGATTATCGAAACGGCTTTTAAATGTCTGACAAAAATCGACAACAACCGTCAGGTGCGCAACCGTTCTACGCTGAACGAAATTACCGGCATTATCAACAATCCGAAAATCACGACGGCTACCGTTTGCGGCGTTTTGAATATTTTTAGAAGTGAGGATAATACGCTGATGAGGCCGTTTGCAATAGACGAAAGTTTAGAAACGCAGTATCTTAGCGGCGATACGGTTTTGGACGTTACCCACGAGGCGTTAATTAGAAATTGGAAAATGCTTTCAAAGTGGGACGAAGAAGAACTCGAAAACCTCAAAGAGTACAGCGATTTTAACACTCAAATGCAGCGTTGGCTTGATAACGGTAGGGACGAAGAATTTTTGCTGACGGCGGGAAACTATGCGTTTTTCAATACTTGGTATCAGAAATGCCGTCCTAATCCGTATTGGATTTTAAAGTATGACAATTCGCAACGTTCTGAAAAAGAGAAACTTCTCTCGGCGACCAACCGTTTTGAAAAATGCGAGGCGTATATCAAACAAAGCCGTGAAGCGTTAATCGCCAAAGAAAAAGCGCGGAAGAAAAAAATCGTGATAACATTAGCCGGTCTGATAATTTTTATTGCGGGTTTGGCAGGCTTTTCTTATTGGGCTATGCAGGAGAAGAAACACGCTGACCGTCAGACTGTTATCGCCGAAGAAAACGCTGCAAAAGCCGAAGAACAGCAACGTATTGCCGAGGCTCAGAAAACAGCCGCTCTTAATGCGGAGCAAGTGGCTCAGGAGCAGAGGGATAACGCTGACAGAATGTATCATCAAGCCTTGGCAGCCAAAAAGGAATCCGATTTAGCGCGTTATCAGGCGGAACTCTCACGTCAGGAGGCGGAAGAAAGCAAACAAAAAGCCGAAAAGAATTTCATACTTGCCGAGGAGCAAAGAGAAACCGCTGAAAAAGAACGTCAAAACGCACTTTATCAAATGGAATTGACAAAGCAGGCTAACGATTCGGCATCGCGGCTTTATTCTCTCGCCCTTTGTAACGCGCTGTCAATGAAGGCAAAAAATCAATACGAGGACAAAAAACTCAATCTCCGCCTTGCAAAAACGGCTTGCGACATTAGCAAACGCAGCGGCGATAATCAGAACAATGCCGAACTTTACGACGCAATGCTTTTTGCCTTGGAAGAAAATAATTATCTGAAACCTTTGACGTTTCCTGACGGTAAAAATGTTAAAAATTTCACTTTGGATGGCGACGGATATATTTATGCCTTTTGTGAAGACGCAACAATTTCTAAGTACAAAATTTCAACTGACGGCACTATGAAGAAAGTTTCGGAAGTGGCTGATTTTCAGAGTAAAGTGCCTGTTGAAAAAGCATTTTTCTTGGATTTTAATTATACTGTTATTTCCACGAAAGACAAAAATGCGTATGATGTCAGCATTATATCAAAAAGCAAAAAGAAATTACCGTTTCATAACAGTTATTTAAGGAGTGTAGTTCCTGTTGATGAGGACGGTTATCACTTTGTAGCGGCGTATGTTAACGGTTGTGTTGATATTGTGCCGCTTGGTAATGCGGCTTCCCCTGCGAGAAAAGATTTTCAAAAACAGATAACGGACGTTTATTATAAGGGCGGGGGAGAGGTTTACGTTTTGTTTCTTGACGGAAGTCTTAAAAAATTGAATTTTAAAAATGACAAAGCGGAAGATATTTTGCCGCCTTCATCTTCTCATAGCGCATTTAAACTGACGGCTATTCCCGACAAAAATCTGCTTTTGGTATGTTTCAGCGACGGAAATATGCAGTTTTTGGATTTGTGGTCTGGAAAAATTACCGGCGGTATGTCTGTCGGACATTCAAAACTTGAAAATATGCTTTACGATTCCAATACGGGGATTTTGGCTCTTGCCTCGGCTGACAAACGTATTTCGCTTATCAACACGAATGATTTTCAGGCGAAACCTTTGGTTATTGAAGAACACAGTCTCGGAAATAGTAAGGTTAAGTCGATGATTTTCAATGATAAAGGCGTTTTGTTTGCGTTGACGGACGACAATAAACTGCGTTTTTGGGACACAGACGTCAACACGTATGCAAATACGCTTTCGGCGTTAAGACTCGCCCCGCTTACGGACACGGAGTGGAATTGGATTTTGGGAAGCAATTTTTCAGAAAAATGATAACGGATTATGAACTTTACTACGCTTGAAATAATATTAATTGTTGTAACGGCGGTTTTGACGGCGGCGTTTTTGTATGCCGTTTTTAGCCGCAAAAAGTTGTTAAGAAAAACTGCGCGGCGGTTTGATAATCGTTATTCCGCATTTTTGAGGGAATACGAAAGCGAAATCACCCGCCTTAACGCCATAAATCAGGAACTTAAAAAAAGTTCTTTGCAAGAAAAGAAACCTGCGGCAATAAATGCGCAATTCATTGACGTTGAAAAACTTGCCCATGAACAAAAGAAACTTGAAATTCAGCAGCAAGACCTCACTGACCGTAACAAACAACTTTGGGAAATGAGCGTTTCGATTGAAAAAGAGCGTCAGCATATTCAGAAACTTAAAAACGAAATTGAGGCGGCTCATCAGTCCGTTACGGCAAGTATACGTTACGCAAAACTTATTCAAAACGCCGTACTTCCGTCAGAGGAAATCTTGAAAGAATCGTTTGAAGACGTGTTTTTGTTTTGGCGGCCGAGGGATATTGTTTCGGGCGATTATTATTGGATGAAACGAATCGGCGACACCGTTATTTTTACCGTTGCTGACTGTACGGGACACGGCGTGCCGGGAGCCTTTATGAGTATGTTGGGCGTTGCGTTTTTGAACGAAATTTGTGTTGACTTCAATTCAGAAACACACCCCGCGCAAATCCTTGAAGAAATGCGTAAAAAAGTCATAACCACGTTGAAACAAACCAACAATACAAACGAACAAAAAGACGGTATGGACATGGGGCTTTGTATCCTTAATCTCGGCACTATGAAAATGCAGTTTGCCGGTGCTAACAACGGAATGTATCACGTTAGAGGTTCTGAATTAACGGAATATAAGGCGGTTAGAAATCCCGTAGCCATTTATCCGAGGATTTTACCGTTTGAAAATCACGATGTTGACATTCAGCACGGAGATTACGTTTATATGTTTTCTGACGGTTTTGCAGACCAGTTCGGAAGCAACGAAAAGAAATTTACCTCGCGCCGTTTGAGGGAACTTTTAGTCAGCATAAACACTGAAACGAAAGTCGCTTCCGAGCAGGCAGTTTTGTTGAACAAGGCTTTGGACGAGTGGCGCGGTTCAAAAGAACAAATGGACGATATTTTAATCGGCGGATATTGTATAAGATAACTTTTTTTTTGAAAAAATGAAAGCATTTATAAAGATATTAATTGTTTTGTTATCGGTATCGTTAACGGCTGAGGCTCAGGTTGATACGCTGAAAGATTTGCCGCTGTTCAAAAATGCCGTTTCGGTAGGAATGTCTGACGAGGGAAATTCCCTCGTTTCACAAAACACTGTTGCCGATACGGTCAGAGAAAAATTGCAAACGCTTTTTGAACTATATTCTGCCGGAAAATATTGGGAGGCTTTGGAAGTATCGGAAGATATTCACAAAAACTATCATCTTTCCAAAAAAGAAAATCTTTATTATCTGAAATACACTCTTGCTGCTCATAAAGATTTGGAAAACAATCATCAGGCGGACAGTCTTGCAAAAATTTACCTTCAAAAAGACCCGTTTTATTCTACTGACGACAGCGACCCTGTGACATTCCGTGAGGTTTTGAGCAATTATTACACAAAACCGAAATATTCGGTGTGGGTGGCGGCGGGAAGTTTTTCGGTAGAGCCGGTGTTTGACACCGTGCGTTCAATCGTAGACCCGAAAGAAAAAAATCCGTCGTATGAAATCACCGGCTTTTCGGCGCAAATCGGTTTTGAGTTTAGACCTTTGAAAATACTTTCGGTAAGTCTTTCGCCGACACTCAGCAGATATTCCATTGAGCGGACGATGGAGCGCACCGACATTGCAACGTTTCATTATTACGAAACAAGTTCGGTGATTGCCTTGCCGTTTAGGATTGAAGCGGGTTGGTATTTCGGACGTGAAATTTTTGTGCCGAGCATTTACGCCGGTGCGCAAGTGAAATATCTTTTGCGTTCAAAATACAATGCGTATACCGAAGCACGCGGCAGTTACACCGACATTCCTGACAAACAAGTAGACAACGACACCAAAAACCGTTTGAATTATTCCGTTTTGGGCGGTGTGCGGCTTAATTACAACAGACGGAGAATCACGTATTTTGCCGACATCGGGGCTTCTTACGATTTAAAAACATACAACGATGCGAAAACGAAATATTCTAACGGTGAATTACTTTATCAAAACTTGTACGTTCCCGATATGTTCAAAATGTTGGAGATGTATTACCGCTTCGGCATAAAAGTAAACCTTCAATATAAAGTAATTGCAAAATACGGTTACGGTTATTAATTTTTTAGATAAAAAACGATGAAAACAACGAAATATATATTGATATTAATTTTTTTGTCAGCGGTTTTTGCCTGCGAAAAAACGGTTTATCCCGACCCGTTGCAAGAGCCGGTAAAAGCCGTCGGAATAGATATATCGGATTTTAACGTTTTGTTGATGCCGGACGGTTCTTTGACAACTGTCGTCGAAAACAAGACCGACAAGAGTTATAGATTTGCCGTTGTCAGTCGTAACGGAAATATGGAGTATTATCCTGATTCTATTCCGCTTACGGAGAAAAATGATAGTACGAGATTGTATATGGACGTTACTGAAACGGGTGTGGTTTTCGGTTATCAGCAAGGCAGCAAAGACGAAAAACACGTTATTAAATATGACAAAAACGGCAAAATAGTATATGAGAAAAGTTTTAGCAGTGAGTTTGTAATTGCACTTTCTAACGGAGAATTAGCATTGTTTAATCAGTCGGAATACGGTCTTTTTATGTCTGTGGTTGATAATTACGGCGAAATGAAAAAATTTACGTATATTTTGGAAACTGACAAACATGATTTTCAAGGTGCGGTCTCCTTTGAAGACAAAATATTGTTGTATGATTATTATTCGTATTCGATATTCAAAACGGACGGCAGTTTAGTTAGTTCTGTTGCTTTTGATTCAAGATTTGTTTTTACTGATGTTAATTATGTTGACGGTAATATATATTTGTCCGGCGGTTCTATTGACGAGTTAAGTGATGAAGATAAAATCGTTAAGCAATATTATATCAAGAAGTTAGATACTCTCGGCAACGAAATTTATACGGCAGGGGTAAGCACATCCGCCTTGTTGGGTAAAATGGTAATTCACGACGGTATGCTTATAGCGACGGGTGCATTTTTGAAAGATGCTGACGGTGATGACGGCACCGGGGCTATTTTCCTTATTGACGATAACAGCGGTGATGTTAAGGATTCAATACTTTTGGATTATAAGAATTGTTATGCCGTGCCGTATGTCATAGTGCCTGACAAATACGGTGAGTATGACGTATTTACCGTAAGACGAGATAATTACGACGATTGGACGGACTTTCAAAAAGGTGAATTTGATATGGATAAAGGCAAATTGTACATTTATCATACCGACGATTTGCATAAATTACAAATGAAGGAGTAAAATTATGAAAAAGATTTTTATTATATTTTTGACGATAATGTTTTTTGCGACTTCTTGCCGCAAAGAAGATGAAACTTCTAAAAGAGAGGAGATTGCGGATTTTCAAACTGTGCCGTTTTCAATCACCGTTGCCATTGAGCCGATGAATGATAATGTTTCTGACTTAAAAAATACTTTTTCGGAAGGCGATGTTATTGAAATTTCAAATTCAAAAATTTTGGTTGAACCTGCCGTGCTTTCTTCTGAGGGTTGTACGGGAAAGGATAAGGCGGTGTTTTCAGGCGAGATGAAAGTAAAGTATAATGCAACATTGACATTAGGAGAAACCAAATTTACCGCCGTATTGAAAAACGGCAAACTTTATAACGAAGGCAGACCTTTTATTGATGTCAAAAGTGTGTCTTCGTTGAAAGAAGGTTTGGAAAAATACGGTTATTGGGTTTGTGAAGATTTTGTATACAACAATGACGCAAGTATCAGTTTGGAACAACAAACTGTTTTTGTGGAGTTTAATTTGCCAGCTGGTGGTGCAGAGATTGATTTAAATTTAGGTCGGGCGTATTCTTTCAAAGTACTTTCAAAACACGAAATCTTAGCATTGCCTTTCGGTACGAAGTTATCGTGCGAACTTTTGCAAATGGATAAAAAATTAGACGAAAAAGGGAAAAAAGTTTATAAAATAAACAGCAGTGTGCCTGAAAATTGTGTTCCCGGATTGTTTTCGGTGGGATATGGCAAACAAGTGTTTTTTAGCAAGGGCAATTTGCAATACCGTCCTAATGACGGTGCATGGCGTTTAGCACCTTATCAATATCATAGGTGTTTTGCTTTTGACGAAACGGAAGTCGGTGAAAATTATAAATTTTGGTCAGGTGCGAATGACTGGACAGACCTTTTCGGTTGGGGAACGTGGATAGAGCGCGGCTTCCCTGAAATGACTGTCTCAAATATTGTTTATTATAATTATCCCGTTAATGACAACGGTGTACTTATAGGCAAATGTGCTTTTGAGCCGGAAAAATGGTCGGTTCTTGGAGCAACAGAATGGAATTGGTTATTATATGGTCGTACTGATGCAAACTTGAAAAACGGATTTGCTAAAATCGTAGATGTTGAAGGATTGGTTTTATTGCCTGATGATTGGACTATGCCGGAGGGCGTGCCTGGTTTTCAAAATGAGGGACTTAATGAATATACTACTGAGCAGTGGTCAAAAATGGAGGCGGCAGGAGCGGTTTTTCTGCCGGCGGAAGGTATTCGTAGGGGAACGAACATCAATCTAAACGGTTGGGGTTCATATTGGACAACTGATGTTGTAGAGGGAAAAGCAACTGCATTGGTGGTAGAATTTTCACTTAACAGCGGGATTAAATCTACCATTTATAATGAAAGCCTCTATTGGGGCTTTTCAGTTCGTTTGGTATGCGGTGTTCAAGATGTTGAGATTGAAAATCCTGAGAATCCTACCTCAAATGAAGACCGTTGTATTGTTGTAACCTCGGAGAATAATGCCTCGAATTCTTGGGATTCACAGTTTTGGATTATACCGAAAGACGGATTCAACGCGGGACAGGAGTTTGAAATTTTGATGTCTGTTAAGGCAGATTATGAGGCATATTCATTCGAGCCGCAAGTTCACAATAATCCGGAAGATTATGTCGGTAGTTTACCTGGAAATTTGTCCGTACATTTCACGACTGAATGGTCTGACGTTTCACTGCTTGGTAAATTCGACTCTGACGGTAAATCCGTCGCTTTTAATCTTAGTGATGATACACGTGCTAACAAGTATTATTTTGATAATATTAGTTTTAAAATTGACGGTGTTGAGACTATCATTAACGGTGATTGTCAGACAGACGAGAATACTTCTTTCTTAAAAAAAGACGGTGGTTCAAGAGCGTCATTCGTTAATTTTATTCAAAAGTCTTCTATTATGCCGGCCAAACCAAGGGAAGAACAAGAAAAGACACCGGGTACAACAATTTTTACTAACAATTATACGACTTGGACATCATACAACTATTATAATAAAGATGATTATATTCGACCGTTATTAAGTTCAGAAGACGGTCTTGTCTGTCAGCCTCAGTATAACGAAGACGGCAGCCGTATGTGGTATCAGTTTTTTGCTGCTGACGGTATTCCGACGGAGAAAGGTAAAAAATATTCCATAATAGTTGAAATAAGAGGCGATGAAGCCGGTTCATTTAACGCTAATATGGGTTGGGATTGGAATGAAGACCCTGTTTCGACTACGGTTGAATATAGTACTGAGTGGGAAACAAGAGAATTTTTCTTTAACGGTCCTATCGGCGGTTCTACCCGTAGCAACGTTATCTTTCAGCCCGGTGAATGTCCGTATACCATTTATATCAGAAATCTAAGGGTTATATATCAGGGTGAATAAAATTTACAAACATTCGTCAGCCCGCATTTTTCGCAAAGCGGTTTGCGGGCTTTGCAAACGTAACGGCCGTGAAGAATGAGCCAATGATGCGCTCTCGGTAGGATTTCTTTGTCAAAGCCTTTTTCTAACTGTTCTTCGGCTTGGGCGGGCGTTTTGGCTTTTTCGGTCAGACCCAAACGCGCCGAAACTCTAAAAACGTGTGTGTCAACAGGCATAACTTTTGCGCCGTAAAGCACTGAGGCTACGACGTTTGCGGTTTTTTGTCCGACACCCGGAAGTTGTTTTAATTCTTCTACCGTGTCGGGTGTTTTGCCGGAAAACTCTTCGATTATCATTTTTGCAATTCCGAGAACGTCTTTTGTTTTGGTGTTAGGATACGAAACGGATTTTAAATACGGAAAAACCGTCTCAAAATCAGCATTATAAACCGATTCCGCATCGGGAAAATCTTTGAAAAAAACTTTCGTAACCTCGTTCACCCTTTTGTCGGTGCATTGCGCTGAAAGTCTCACTGCCACAATCAGTTGAAACGGATTATCAAAATGTAATTCCGTTTTCGCTTCGGGCATTGCCTTAGAAAAATAATCCGTTACCTCTTGAAAAATCTTCTTCATGCTTTTTCGTCGTCGGGGGTGATGTCGTCCTCTGAAAGTTCTATTATGCGCTGACGGACTGTTTTTGCAATCTCCTCTGGTTTAAGGCTTTCGTATTCCGAAACTGGAATCGGTTTGCCGTATTTTACTTTTACGGGTTTGGGCGTTACAAAAAATCCGCCTTTGGGACTAAGAGCGTAAAGCCCCGTTAAGCCTACCGGCAAAATAGGCACTTTTACGAGTTGCGCCATTTTGCAAGGAATCTTTTTAAGTTGCTGAATTTTACCATTTTCAGAACGGTGTCCTTCCGGAAAAACAAGCAACGAGGCGTTTTTTTCTTTCATATTTTGAGCCGCTTTTTCAAAAGTGCGGAAAGATGACAAAATGTTTTTTCTGTTAATCGGCAACGTTCCGTATTTCCTGATGAAAAATCCGTATATCGGCCACGAAAAATGGCTTTCCGCTTCTATTCCGAAAGTGTAATTCGGCAGCGTAGAACAAACAACGGGTATGTCAAAAAAACTTATGTGGTTGGGCATAATGACATACGACTGTTTGAAGTCGAAGCCTTCGGGAAACTCACATTCAACTTTTATGAAGAGAAGTTTGAACATGATTCTGAGCATTTTCTGAACGGTTTTGCAAACAGTTTCGGGTTTAACGAAAAATAATGCTATCAAGTTGATTGTCAATATGATAAAGGCAGATAAAAACATTACCGTCCACATATATATTGACACGAAAAATTTGCCTATAAATTTTAATACTTTCATCTTAAAAAAATTTTTGCAAAGATATGCAAAAAAAAGATATAAAAAAACATTGATTTATCAGTTTTAGTTGTTATTTTTGTTTACGATAAAATTTGAATTATGCAGATACACAAAAATAAAAAAAACAGATTTTCTTGGGGCGGCGTTTTAAGAATTTCGCTTTATTTAATTGCTTGTATTATAGTTATATACGCAATTCCGAAAGAGAGTAAATTTAAATACGAATATCAAAAGGGAAGTCCTTGGCGGCATGAGAATTTAATTGCGCCTTTTGACTTCGGCATTTACAAAAGTGCGGCTGAATTGGAGCAGGAAAAGGCTGAAATCGAAAAAAATTCCAAACTTTACTTTATTCAAAACGTTGAGGTGCAGGTTAAACTTCTTGAAAAGTTTCTTACCGATTATGCGCAGTGTTTGGAAAAAAACGGTTTAAAGCCCGACACTTTGTCTTTGGAAACGGTGAAAAATACAAGTATTTTTCATCAGTTGAAAGCCTTTATTTATAGCCGCTTGACCAATATTTATGCCGGCGGAACGGTTGACAACGAACAACTTTTGGTAAAAGACGATACTCAGGAGCCGCAAAAATTTATTTGCGTTACCACCGAAAGTATTACTACACAACGTCCCGTGAGCGGAATATTTACTACAAAATCCGCTTATCTTTATCTTAACAACGAAATTCGTAAGTTCTTTTCTACTAACGTTAAGAAAGTTAGTGAACAGGATTTAAAACCGTTGACTGCGATTATCGAAAGCCTTCAACCGGGAAAATGGATTGCTGCAAATCTTGAATTTGATCCTGTTACGACACAAAAAGTTATTGAAGAGAACATCAATTCTATTTCTTTGACACGCGGTTTCGTGCAAAAAGGTCAGCGTATTATTTATAAAGGCGAAGTGGTAGGAGATGAGGAGTTTCAGATTCTCGAGTCTATGAGAAAAGATTATGAACAAAGCAATAGTCATTCAGGAAAATGGTTTATTTTTATGGGACAGGCTTTGTTTTACGTGATGATTTTCAGTCTGATATATATGTTTTTACGGACTTTCAGAAAAGAAATTTTTTATCAGACGAAATATTCCGCGCTGATTTTGTTTTTGATAACTTTTATAATTGTAACTATGAGCGTTAACATCAGATACGGTTTTGTAAGCAATTGGATTGCGCCGTTTTTGTTGTTTGCGATTATAATAAAGACGTTTTTTGACACGCGGACGGGTATGTTTCTTCATATCACCACTTGCGTTGCGGTTGCAATTATCTTAGAAAACCCGTTTGAATATTTTATAATGCAGTTTATTGCCGGATATTTTCTTTTGATGAGTTATGAAAAACTCAACCGCAGAAGTCAGACGTTCTTGACTTCGGTGATTTGTTTCGTAATTTATACGGTGGTTTACATTAGTTATCAGTTGTTTCATACGGGAATTATTGACGAAATCAATTGGAAAATAATTGTACTTTTGGCTATCAACAGTATTTTGTTGTTGGTTTCTTATCCGCTTATTTACCTTTTTGAAAAAATATTCGGTTTACTCAGCGATGTTACGCTTATAGAACTTGCTGACAGTAATCGTCCGCTTTTGAGACGTTTGGCGGAAGAAGCACCCGGAACGTTTCAACATTGTATGCAGGTTGCTAATTTGGCTGAGGCGGCTATTTTCAAAATCGGCGGCAACCCGCACCTTGCCCGCACCGGCGCACTTTATCACGACATCGGAAAACTTACTTCGCCGATGTATTTCACTGAAAATCAGGTTACAGGCATTAACCCTCACGACAAACTCGATTATTTGAAAAGTGCTGAAATTATTATCAATCACGTTATAAAAGGCGTTACGATAGCAAAAGAATATCAGTTGCCGACACAGATAATTGATTTTATAAAAACGCATCACGGCACTTCCAAAGCGGGATATTTTTACGCGATGTACAAAAAAGAACACCCTGACGAAAACTGCGATGCAAAATTTACGTATCCGGGACCAAGACCGATAAATAAAGAAAATGCTATCGTCATGATGGCGGATTCCATTGAGGCGGCTTCGAGGAGTCTAAAAAAATACGATACCGAGTCAATCGGAAACCTTGTTGAAAATATTGTCAACAATCAGATTGCTAACAAACAATTCGACAATACAAACCTGACTTTCAAGGATATAGACACCGTGAAAGAATTGTTTAAAGAGAAACTAAGAAATATTTACCATGCAAGGATTGAATATCCGAAATAAAAAAAACGGGGCTTGTTTAACCCCGTTTTTTTTTATATGATTACAAAATGTTCTTGGTCGGTAACTTTGCCGCAGTAATCGCATTTTAGCGCGGGCGGTGTTTTTGAAACTACGGTGAAACGTGTCGGCATCGGTTCTGAATTTGTTATGCACTTAGGGTTCATGCACTTACAAATGCCTTTGATTTTTTCGGGAAGTTCTACCGTGCGTTTTTCTTCAACCTCATAATTTTTTATGATGTTGAGGTTGGCGTTAGGGGCTAAAAGCGCGATTTTGTCGATTTCGCTGTCTTCAAAAAAACGGTCAGAAATCTTGATAATTGCTTTTTTGCCGAGTTTTTTGCTGTCAAGGTTTGTGCCGAAAGTTACCTGATTTTCAACCGTTTCGAGTTTCAAAATTTTGATAACTTTAAACAAATCCTTTGCCGGTATGTGGTCTATCACGGTACCGTCTTTTATTGCGTTGACTTTTAATTCTGACTTGTCCATAATTTTAATTCGTAAAATTAATAATTCATAATTATTTTTTCAGACCCAAAACGTAGGAAATGACAGCCTGACGTGCAAAAACGCCGTTCAAAGCCTGTTCAAAATAATACGCTTTCGGATTCGGGTCTACGTCTTGCGAAATCTCGTTGACACGCGGCAACGGGTGAAGTATTTTCATTGTCGGCTTAGTGTTTTCGAGCATTGCATTGTGCAGAATGTAAAGGTCTTTTGTCTTTTCATATTCCATCAAATCCTGAAATCTTTCTCTCTGAACCCTCGTCATATAAATGATGTCAGCCTCCGAAATAATGTTAGTAAACTGTTCATGTTCATAATATTTGACCTTTTTCTCGTCAAGAAAATCCAAATATTCTTGCGGCATTCTGAGTTTGGGGTGAGAAATAAAATTGAATGTCGGATTAAACGGCGACATCGCCTGAACCAAAGAGTGAACCGTCCGTCCGTATTTTAAGTCGCCGACCATAAAGATGTTTATGTTGTCCAAACGTCCTTGTGTTTTTTTGATTGAATACATATCCAAGAGCGTTTGTGTCGGGTGTTGATTTGCACCGTCGCCGGCATTGATAACGGGGACGGTCGCAACCTCGCTCGCATAACGCGAACTGCCCTCTAACGGGTGGCGCATAACAATCAAATCACAATAATTAGACACTATGCGGATAGTGTCTTTCAAGGTTTCGCCTTTTGAAACGCTCGAAATATTCGGGTCCGAAAAACCGATTACACGTCCGCCCATACGGTTGATTGCGCTTTCAAAAGAGAGTCGCGTGCGGGTGGAGGGTTCAAAAAACAATGTCGCAACAACCTTGCCGTCAAGAAGATGAGGCTGAGGGTTGTTTTCAAATTCGTTGGCTATTTCCAATATTCTGACAATTTCCTCCGTGGAAAAGTCAGTAATTGATATCAGACTTTTTCTTTCCATAAAACTGATTTGTTAGATAAGGCAAAGTTAAAAAAAAATATTGATACTCGGCAAAGAAATATCGGGAAAAAATTATAAATTTGCAGCACAAAAAAAGTAAAATGACATTCACAACACTTATTATAATAGCGACATGCGTTGTTTCGTTGGCGGCTTTTGAAAGGGATAGTCTTTTGCCCGATAGTTTGCGCCGTCCCGAATGGACTGAAAAATTTAAGTTCAACGCTTATTTAATATGTCATAAAAAACAATTTGCAAGGCTTTTCGGTTATGGTTTTATCCATGCTGATTTGTGGCATTTGTTTTTTAACATGTTGACGTTATATTTTTTCGGCGGATATTTAGAGTCGGCGTTTTCGGTTGTCAGCGGCTCTGAAAAAACGGGAAAACTGCTTTTCTTGGCTTTATATCTGACCTCTTTGCCTATGTCCGTTGTCGTAGATTTGTTTAGACATAAGGACAATCCGTTTTATAATGCGGTTGGGGCTTCGGGTGCGGTTTCGGCGGTGCTGTTTGCCGTTATATTGTTTAATCCGTCAATTCCGATAAGTTTTATGTTTATCCCGATTCCGATTCCTGGGTGGATTTTCGGACTTTTGTACTTGGCGTATTGCGTTTATATGGACAAAAGGGGACGGGACAATATCGGACATTCGGCGCATTTTGCGGGGGCTGTTTACGGATTTTTGTTTCCGCTGATAATCAACCCGTCAACGATAAATATATTTTTGAAAAATTTTTAAGACATATAAAAATGATAATTACTAATCAACAAATACTTTTAAACGGACGTTACCATTCACAAAACGGAGCGGTCATCAATCTTAACAACCGGGCGTTTTTGTACGGCGACACCGTTTCTGAAAGTCTTCACGCATGTGCCGGACGGCTTTGTTTTTTTGACGAACATATCGAAAATCTGATTGCCGCAATGAAAATTGCCGGTATGGATATTCCCGAAAAATTCACCGTCGGCAGGGACGGTTTCCGCGAAGAAATTTCCAAAATGTTGGTGAAAAACAAAGTTTTTAAAGGTGCTACGGTAAAAATCATCGTTTTCCGAAGCGAAAGCGATGGTTTTTCTCCGACTAACGACGGCGTTGAATATGCCGTAACTATTGACGTTTTACCTCAGACGGCTTTTGATTTCAACCGTGAGGGGTTGTGGATTTCGGTTTATGACGAGTTCAAAAAATATCCGTCGCCGTTTTGGAATTTTGACACGCATGAAAATACTCTGCTAAAAATCCGCGCCATAAAAAGTATGCCGATTAACGAAAAAGTTGACGACGTGATTTTGCTTAATCATAACGGAAACTGGTCAGAGGCAGTGCTTGGCGGCAGCATTTTTTTGTTGAAAGATAAGGTTGTCTACACCCCGCCTTTGAATGAGGGTGCAAAAGACGATGTTTTCAGAGGCAAAGTTATTCAGGTTTTGAGACAAGCGGGTTATCAGGTAGAAACCGAAAAGCCTGTTACTCAGGAATTTGCTGCTAAAGCGGAGGAAATTTTTCTTGCCGGTATTGCAACCGGAATCCGTTGGGTAGGAGCTTATAAAAGACGCCGTTTTTACAGGACCTTAGGGTTGCAGACGGCAAACAATATTAATCTTTTGTATCAAAATGCGGAATAATTTTTTTGTCGCATTTTTGTTTCAGTTTAACTGTGGATCGGCGGGAAGATTTTCCCAAAGAGAATATCTGCCGCCGAGTTTTTTTACCGCCTGACCCCAAATGTCAGAATGATAGTCCATTATGGTTTCTTTGTCGAGATTGCCGACAATCCAAAATTTTGACTGAATTTCTTTTTCGAGTTGTCGGGACGACCAGCCTGCACAACCGAGAAAAAATCTTACGTCTCTTGTTGAAGCCTCGCCTGAATCTATTTTGTCTCTGACGGCTTTGTAGTCGCCGCCGAGGTATATGCCGTTAGCAATTTCTATGGAGTTCGGAATCACTTGCGGGCCTAACGTGTGAATGTAAAGTATTCTGTTTATTGCGACAGGTCCGCCGAAAGATAGTTCAAACGGTAAAACACCTATTATTTTGAAAAACGGATTTCTTTCGATGTCAACACGTTTGTTCAGAATAAAGCCCATAGTGCTTTGTTCGGAATGTTCAACAATGTAGACCACCGATTTTTTGAAAATCATGTCCTGAGCAAATGGCTCTGAAATCAAAACTCTGCCCTTTTTGGGGTTAAGCCAATTTTCCCCTATTTTGAGCAAACTGTCAGTCGTTTTTCCCATAGTTAACCGTTGTTATTGTTGTTGTTATTATTGTTATTGTTGTTGGAACTGCCGCCCGAATAAGACGATGACGAAGAATCACTATAACTGCTTGATGAATAACTGCTTGAACTCGGAACGGGAATAATGTAAAAACCGCCGTCATAGATTTCTACGCTCCTTATGTTTGCCGAGTCGTTAAGCGTGAGTTTGGTGTCAATTTTTTTAACGAGTTTGCCGTCAACATAGAAAAACAAGCCGGTAGCATTGCCGACAACTTTGTGGTTAGGAGCCTCCGTAAAGTCATAAATATAATTCAGCATAGCGTTATCCAACTGATAATACTGCGCGAAAGAATATGCGTTTTTCGCCCGCTTAATTTCGTTGTATGTTTTAATCTCTTTGTTAATCATAGTTTTTTTTTTTTTACAGGTTAATAAACGTTGAACTCCATATTCTGAAACGGCAAATTGATTGCAGCAATATGGTAATAAGCGTTGTTTTTTTGTTTAACATAGTGATAATCGCGCAGATGTGTTGTCGTAAAGAAAATATTATTAGGATTTTTTGTTGACAAAAATCTGAAATATTCTCTCAAAAACGGTGAAATGTCATAAACATAATAGCCGTTTTCAGTGCGGTTTTCCAACACAAATTTATAAACTTGAAGTGTTGCAACGTGTTTTTGTTTCAAACGCTGCTCGTCGCCGTAAACATGACAATCACCGCTTAAAAGTTGAATAAAAAGCGCGTTATTGTCAGGATAATCGCTTAAAAACGTGAGAGTTTCAGCCTTTATTAGGATTTCTATTTTGTCATTAGACGAAAGACTGATTATTTGTCGCGAATTTTTCAAAAGTTGAGATTTCAGCGGATAATCCTCGCCGCTTACTCTCAAAATAAAAGCCGTCTCGTCGTAAACGTATTGCAAATTCTTGTCTTTTGAAATCAAATCCAAAAGCGAATTTTCTTGATAAACTTTCGGCTGAAAATCTAAGGCAAGTCCGGGGTGCATTTTCAAGAGATAGTCAAAAGCGTAAGCCGACGGATTTTCGTGCGGTATGTAATTGCGCTTTTTGTAAAGTTCTTTTTGTAAAAGACAAGTGTACGATTTGTCGGAATGATAAACGTTTTTGACAAACGGACAACCCGTTTTACAAAGATAAAGCCACTGACAAGCAGCACATTCAGAGTTAAAACCGACGTTTTCATGGGCAAAAAGTATTTTGTTTTCAGCCTCGGACAAAATTTCTTCTACGGTGTTTTCATAAATGTTGCCGTAAAAAAACTCTTTATGCCCCTGACCGCGCACACAGGAATAAATGTCGCCGTTTTTCTCCAAAAGAAAAAATTTAGAGCCGCAGTTGTCGCAATTAGTGCAGTATTCAGGGCTAAACTCGTTGAACCATGCACCGTTAACGCCCGAATCTAAATCCGAACCGTCAAATTCTAAGTGCATTCTCCTGAAAAATTCAGTCTGCTCATTTTCGTTCAAAGCGTGTAACACACCGTTTGAATTATAGTCAAAACCAATCATAAAATTAAAATCGTTCATATCCAAACAAGTGTTTTTATGAAGAAATTTTATGTCGGAAACAATGTCATCGATTTTCAAAAAATGCTCCTTGAAAATCGTTGCCGAAACTTTTTTCTTGTTAGGAACGGTTCTTAAAAGTTCGATGTTTTGAATAATTTTATTAAAGGTGTCTTTTCCGCCTTTTGTAACGCGAAAATCTTTATGAAGCGAAAACGGCAAATCCAAACTTCCGCTTACCGAAACGTTGAACTCTTTTATCGTTTCGATGTGTTTGTCTAAGGCGAAAAGATTGGTTTTTACGTGCGGACGTCCTACTTTGAAACCGTTGCTCGAAATTGTGTCGTAATTGTTTGAATAATAATCGCTTATAAATTTTATCAGCGAATAAAATTCATCTTTTGAAAGCGTTGTAACCTCTCCGCCGTGAAGCGAAATATTAAAAGGCATAACGAAAGAAGCCTTGAATTTTTCTATTGCAAACTTCAAGGTTTCTTCCGCAGAAAAGTGCCGCATTTTGTCAGTGGTGTTTTCTTGCAGATAACAATATTTGCAAGACATATTGCACTCCAAAGTCGGCACGTACAAAAGATGAATGAATTTCATAAACGCTTAAAAATCAGCTGGATATTCGCCTTTGTCAGTTAAGTCTTTGAACTTTTGAACAACAGCGGGACGGTCTTCTTTATATGTAACGCCAAACCATTGAGCATCACTTGTCAAGACTTTGGTCTGAGCGGCTTGGGTTTTAATAAGTTGGTCAACAACCCACGGAATAAGAAATTCTGCTTTGGGTTTGTCTATGTTTTCTTTCAAAAACTCTTTGAAATATTCTTCCAAATGTTTGAAAAAACTCGGAGTAAAGCCCCAGAAATTCATCGAAACGGGTGTGTTTTCAGCGATTTCGGTTTTTTTGTCGTCCTCAATGAAAACGATTTTGCCGTCTTCGCGGATAATTTTTGTTCTTTCAACAACGGTTGTAAGGTTGCCGTTAGCGTCCGTGTTGCAGATTCCGCGCGATACCGTGCCGTATTCCGAAAGTGTATTTTTAACGGGATAACCAACCATACAATACTGATTATTAACGTCTTTTGAAAGAGTTTTGAAATAATCCGCTATTGTTTGGTAAGCCTCTTTGCCGTAAAAATCGTCAGCATTGATAACGGCGAAAGGTTCGGTAACGTTTTTTCTTGCTGCCAAAACTGCATGAGCCGTTCCCCACGGTTTTTCTCTACCTTCGGGGAGTGTAAAACCTGCCGGCAAATCGTCTTTGTCCTGAAAACAATATTCACAAGGAATTGATTTGCTGACTTTTGAAATGATAACTTCTTTAAAATCCTTTTCAATGTCTCGTCTGATTACGAAAACAACTTTGCCGAATCCTGCACGTGCTGCGTCAAAGCACGAATATTGCAAGATTGCCTGTCCGGAAGGACCGAGTTTGTCGATTTGTTTGAGTCCGCCGTAACGGCTACCCATACCTGCTGCTAATACTACAAGTGTCGGTTTCATATTTTTAATTAATTTTAAGGTATAATCCTCTTGCAAAATTAATACATATAGGGTAATTTTGCAAAAAAAATTAATAAAAAAATGAAACTATCGGTATTTTTTTTCGTATTTGCCCTGTTGATTTTGATTTCAGTCGGGGTATACCTTTATTTTAGAATAAGACCTTTGTTTCCTGAGCCGGGAAATTGGAAAGGAATTTTAGCCAAAGTATTGTTCATTTTAACGTATTCGAGTTTTTTTGTAGGTTTTTTCCTTCAAATGAGAGGCTTTCATACTTTGAGTTTTCCGTTTACATATATTGGTTCATGGGTTTTAGCGGCTATTTTTTATTTGCTGTTATTTTTTTTGACGGTAGATGTTGTACGGCTTGTTAATGCGGTAACTTTCAAGGCGGACTTCCTTTCTTTCAAGTATATGCACGGCGATTACAAAGGCTGGCTTTTTTCGCTTGGTGTTTGTGGGTTAACGGCTTTGGTTTTGACGGCGGGATATTTTAATGCGAAATTTCCTGTTACGAAGTATTTAACGTATACAACTAAGAAAAACATTTCGCAAAATTTTAGGTTTGTTTTGGTTTCTGACGTTCATCTCGGAATGATTAACTGTAACAAGTTTTGTGAGGGTTTAAAAGACAGAATCAACGCGGAAAATCCTGATTTTGTGGTGATTGCTGGCGACTTTTTTGACGGCGACCCGTATCCAGTCATCAATTCGAGAGTCGGAGAAATTTTGAAAGAGATAAAAACCGGCTGCGGAATTTATGCCGTCAACGGTAATCATGAATGGATTGGTGATGCGTATATTGCTGACGAATTTCTTGAAAAACACGGAGTTACGGTTTTGAGAGATTCAGTTGCAAAGTTGCCTTTCAACTGTTACATTGTCGGTAGGGAAGACCATTCGGTCAGCAGAGGGAAATTAAAGAGGAAAAGTCTTGATACATTAATGCAAGCGGTTGACCAAAACGCTTTTTCAATTGTGCTTGACCATCAGCCGCCCAGACATTACGAGGAGGAGAAAAATTCGGGGCTTGACCTTGAACTTTCGGGACATACTCACGCCGGAGCGCAACTTTGGCCATTGTTTCTTTTGACCCGAAAATTGTATGAAAATGATTACGGTGAGATAAAAAAAGGTAATTCAACATTCTACACAACCTCTGGTTACGGCACTTGGGGACCGCCGGTCAGGACGTCAGCAAGACCGGAATTGGTGGTGATTGAGGTGAAAAAGGAATAAAAAAAAAACGGGACTTTTTAAAGCCCCGTTTTTTTTAAAAAATTAATCCGTAAATTTAGATTCTATTTCTTGAGCCTCGGTAACGTGGATTTGAACGCCTTCGTTGAAACAAACGATGAAAGACTGTTTCAATTTCAAAGCCTTTTCTGCCTCTTGTGCTGCGGTGTAAGAACGGTAGCAACCAATCCAATATTTGTAATAACCGTCAACTTCTTTTTCGTCAATTTTCAAATCGCCTTTATAAAGACGTTGAAGTTTTCGGGGAGACCATTGCTTTTTGTCTGCAAGAATCTGAATCCTATATGCCAAACCTTCATTCGGATTGTTGGAGGTTACACGCTTTAAAGTCGCTGCATTTTGAAGCGCAGTGATTCTGCGTTTTGCCTCGCTGACATACTTGCCGTTAGGATAACGCGCAATGTAACGGTTATAACCGTCAATCGTGTTGGTCTGAACCGTCTGATTCCATGCCGACTGCTCTGCTGCATCTTCTTTTTCTTTCTTGGCATTCTGACTTGCGTAAAGTTTCAAAGCATTGTAGCAGTTGGTGCCGGCATCAATGAATTTCGATTTCGATGCCGCTAAATCACTTTTGAGTTTTGTGTACATCGTTGTTTCAAGGCTTTTGGTTCCGAGTTTGCCGTAGGGATTAAAAAGTGCAGAACCTTCTTGCATATTGGTTTCTGCTGTTCCCATATATTCGTCTGCACTCGTTTTGTCAGCGGGGAAGGTAAAAGTCGCCTCGCCCAAAACAGATTGGTAAAGTTTGAAAAGCGATTCGTATGATTTTTTGTAATAGTTCGTTGCTTTTATACGCAAATCTTTGGCTCCAACGGTCTTTTTCTCGGCTTTTTTCTGTTTACCTTTTTTGGTTGCCGAAAGAAATTTTGCATTGGCTTTGTCCTGTGTTTCTGCCTGAGAAACAAGTTTTTCACCTTTCGCTATGTCCTCTTGAAGTTGGGTAAGCGTGGTGCTTTGATCCTCCGTAATGTAGTCGACAAGAATGTCAAACATATCCGTCCCTTCCTGAGCGTATGCGCCGCTCGTAGCAAAAAGGAAAGATAAAACTGCTATCGGTTTGAATATCTTTTTCATATCGTTTTATGTTTTTTAAATTAATTTTATTCCTTGAAAATCCTATTTGCAAAATTGTTGCCAAATTTTTTGCTTGACAAAATTCACGCTGCAAAGATAGTTTTAAAAGTTTGCTTTACAAAAAAATATCAAACTTTTTTTCGTTTTTTTTAATCGCGCTATTAATTTTTGTTAATCATATACTTTTTAAGAGTTTATTACCGTCAAAAATAATAACTTTGCAATTTCTAAAAAAAACGATTACAATGAAAAAACTTTTGATTATACTTTTTTCCGTATTATCCTTTTCGCTAAAAGGTCAGGAAGATTTAGGTCCTATAAAATGGCTGACGTTTGAGGAAGCGGAAAAACTTGATTCTGCCGAAAACCGTCCTTTCTTAATCGACGTTTATACCGATTGGTGCGGCTGGTGTAAGCGTATGATGGCGACAACCTTTCATAATCCTCAGTTGGCAGGATACATAAACCAAAATTTCTATTGCGTAAGGTTTGATGCCGAAACCAAAGATACGATAAAGTTTTTGGGTCAGACTTGGGTTTCTGACGGTCATAACAACCGTCTTGCAAGACATCTCCTTGATGACCATTTGTCTTATCCGACAATAGTTTATATGGACAAACAAAAACGCATTGCTCCCGTTCCGGGTTATATGGACGTCAAAAGCATTGAACCTATTTTGGTGTATTTTGCGGAAGATTTAAGCGGACAAGTCGCCTTAGAAGAGTTTAAGGATATGTATATGTTCAACTATCCCAAAATTTACAAAGATGATTTGGCGAGGTTGAAAGAAACAAAAGTGGATACGCTCGGAAAAATTAACTGGAAAACTTTTGATGAGGCGGCAGAACTTTACAAAAAAAATAAAAAGCCTATTTTAATTGATGTCTACATCGACCCGAAATATCGCGGTTATGTGCCGTATTGCACCATGAATGCAATGATTCACGAAGGCGTTGTCTTAAAAAACAAAAAACTTTGCGATTATATCAACGAGAATTTTTATCCGATACGTTTTGAGGCAACGACAACGGATACAATTTATTGGCTTGCTGACACTTTACGTCAGCACCCGCACGTCTCTTTGGGCGAAAATATGCCGAATCATTTTACGCACGCTCTTATGAACAACAATTTTAAGTTTCCCGCAATGTTCTTTTTTGACAAAAATTTGGGCTACATCGGAAAAACGGATATGTTTTTTTCGCCGGATTTGTGGAGCGTTATTATGAAATTTTATGCAACAGAGGCATACAAAACACAAAATTTTGAAACTTTTTACAGGAATAATTATAAATAATGGATACACTTTTCGGAAAAACATTAGCGGAGTTGACGGAAATAGTTTTAAGGCTCGGACTTCCGAAATTCACCGCAAAACAACTCGCCGATTGGCTTTATAAAAAGGACGTTTCGTCAATCGAAGAGATGACGAACCTTTCTAAAAAAGCACGTGCGTTGTTGCAAGAGGATTTTGTTTTCGGACTTTCTGCGCCCGTAAAAGAGACCGTTTCGAAAGACGGCACTAAAAAATATCTTTTTCAAACGGGTGAAAACCGATTTGTAGAAGCCGCTTACATTCCCGACAAAGACCGCGCAACGCTTTGTCTTTCTTGTCAGACGGGCTGCAAAATGGGCTGTAAATTTTGTAATACGGGTTTGCAGGGCTTTGGCGGGAACCTTTCAGTTAACCAAATCTTGAACCAAATAAAATCTCTGCCCGAAAAAAATACGCTCACAAACCTCGTTTTTATGGGAATGGGCGAGCCGTTAGACAATCTTGAAAATATTTTAAAGGCTCTTGAAATCTTGACTTCTGACTACGGTTACGCAATGTCGCCGCACAGAATTACGCTTTCTACGGTTGGCGTTTTGCCCACTTTGAAAGACTTTTTAGAAAAAACTGACGTGCATCTCGCGGTTTCGGTTCATAATCCTTTCCCCGAAGAACGGGCTGAGATTATGCCGATTGAAAATGCTCAACCGTTAGAAAAAACTCTGAAACTAATCGAAAAATACGATTTTCGTCATCAACGCAGATTTTCGGCGGAATATATTATGATTCAGGGCTTTAACGACAGCGCAAAACACGCACGTAAGTTAGCGGAGTGTTTAAAAAACATTCCGTCAAGAGTAAATCTTATCCGTTATCATGAACACCCGGGCAGCGATTTCAAAGCCTCGACGGAAATAAAAATTCATGAATTTCAGGAAATACTTAATTCAAAAGGAATAATTACCACCGTCCGCGCTTCAAGGGGTGAAGATATTTTTGCCGCCTGCGGACTGTTGAGTACAAAGCATATAAAATAAAAAAAACGCGCCGTAAAGCGCGTTTTTTTTATTTAGGAGCCGTTATTTTTCATGAATTTTCAACTCGTAACGGCGGTTTTTCATGCGGTTTTCTTCCGAGGTGTTCGGCGCAATAGGTTCGGTGAACCATTTGGTTATACAATGTATACGGGCAGAAGCAACGCCGCGTTTGGTAAGTTCGGCTTTAATAGCTTTGGCTCTTTCCAAACCGAGTTGCTTGTTGTGAGTGATAGAACCCGTTGTACAGGTATGACCTATTGCGTCAAGTTCTATTTCGGGATTCTCTTTCAACAATGCCGCCAAACGGTCAAGTTCTTTGGTGTGCCGCGCCGTAACGGGTACTACCGAGTTGAGGTCGCAATGATTGTTGTTGAGAATTGCAAGCAACATATTAATCGTATCTTTTACGTTAACCTCAGGCTTCGGTTCCGGTTTCGGTTCGGGTTTCGGTTCTTCAACCTTGGCGGTGTCAACAATTTCTACTTTTTGAGTGTCAACTATCGGAATTACGGGGTCAACCGGTTTTACCCAAACAGTGTCGCCTTGGTCGTTGATGAAAAATTCGTCTGACTCAATGTCGCGTTTGCGGCGTTCGTTGTCTTTGTCGTCAATAGCGACAGTGTCTCCGCGACGGCGACGACGTTCTATCTCGTCAGCACTCAACTCTTCCATAAGGTTGAGGTCTTCTTCTTCCGTGGATTTCAAACGGCGGGCTTTGTGAAGTGCCTCATCAAATTCAAGCGCAACCTGAGGGTTGTCTCTTGCTATTCTGTAACGGAAACCGAGTGTGCCGCCTATTGAGAGAAATTTCGCATTCTCCGCCTGTGTGGTCATTAGACCGTTATATTTGCCTTTATAATCAGCCCTTACGCCTTCCGTCTTGCTGACACATTCAGGGTCGTAAACATAATGTGCAGAATAATTGTCCATCACGCTGTTAAGTCCGTAGGTAGCCTGAAAATTCAACATTATTTCCCATTTTGACGTCAAAGCGAACAAAAAGCCCGCTTCTCCTATTGCTGAAAACGAAATTTTGTAGTCGTATTTGCCGCTAAAACCCGTCGTGTCATAAAGCCGGTAACGAGCCATGTTTTCGAGTTCAAGTCCCCACTGCTCGTAATAGGCTTTCGTGGTGATTTTGCCTGCCGTGTTTTCGTACTTGTTCTGAACCGAGAAAAAGTTTGCCTGCAAACCTGCTCCCAAATTCAGTTTCAAACGTCCCGTAATGTTGGTCTGAAAAAATACTTCAATCGGTATTTCCAACATCGTTACGCTCTGACGTTCCTCAAAAATGTTGTAATACGTTCTGTAAGTGTAAGAACGAGGCTCGTCATAAAAATCCAATGCTCCCGCCTGACTTTGCATATAATTCAGGGTTGCTGACGAAACATAATCCTGAAACCTCAGTCCGACACCGATTCCTGAATGAGGCGCAAAATAGTGTCTTAATCCCGCTTTGATGTCAAGACCGTATTTCAGTTCGCCTGTCGCACCGGATTGCAACAAATCGTAATTCATACCTTGAAGACCCATACCACCTTCTAAGGTAAAATAGTTTCCGACTAAGCAGGGAAGACGCAAACGTTTTTTCTTTGTCTCAGTGTCATCTTCCTGCGAAAACACTTGACCTAACGGCAAAACTGCCGCGATTAATAATAAGAAGAAGAACTTGATTTTCATTATTTTACAATGATTTTAAAATTCAAAACTTTTTTGCCCGACACCAAAACCGCTCCGCTGTAAAAGCCTTCTTTCAGGCTCAGCGAATTGATTTTTTCAACATCGGTAATTCTTGTTACAATAGTTCCTAACTGATTGTAAATGATTATCTCGGTACGGTCATAAACCTCAGGGTCGAAGTCCGTCAACTCAACAAAGAAATTCTGATTGCTTTGTGCCGGATTAGGATAAACATTTACTGAGGCGGCTTTGCGTTTTCCGATGCTCTCTATCGTAAAGCCTTCGTCAGGACAAACCCTGAAATTGCTGCCCGAAATGTCAACTACCGTTGCCGAAAACGTATGCGTTTTGCCGTCAGTCATATATTTCAACAAATCCAAAAACTGCTTGGTTTCGCCCTCAATTGCCGTCATATCAATAAACCACTGATATTGATTGTCAAGAAATCTGCCCTGAGAATTGTCGATTGCAAGAACGTCGTCATAAACCTTGATGTTAAATTCCGACGGATAATCGCCCGGAAAAGTAACAGTGTCGTTTGCCGTGTAATTATCTTTGGAGAAGGTTACTTCTATCGGCTCGTTGCCGCCTTTTAGCGCACCTTTGGGGACGGTAAACGTTAAACTGCCGGTCAATTTTTCGTTCAAAACACCCATTGTCGCAATCGAAATAAAGTCGGCAGGCGAATAACGTTTGTCCAAAGAGAAGGTCAGCAAAACATCTTCGCCGTTACAGAATGTCGTGATTGTATTGTCGTTAGGCGCGGTAAACTTGTAGTCAGCGTTGACTCTGACTTCGTAAATAATGTCAAGTATTACCGTCATCGTCTGACTTTCGTAATCTTTCGGTGTAAAATCCTGATTCCAAGCCTCTTTGCCCATAGGATTGATGTAGACGTAAAGTTTGTTTTCATCACTCGGTTTCAAGGTTGACAAATAAGAGTTCGTAATGGTCAAAACGCCGTTTTCAAAATATACGCCGTCAGTCTTGTTGCCGAAGAAACTTGCGCCTTTGGAATCTCTTATCGCAAAAATCGTGTTGGAGTTGAGGTTAAGGTCAAAACTCTGCTCAGAGATTTCCTCAGAACCGTAATAAACCGGCAAAGAAATTACCGTATCTTTTCCGTTAGAAAACTTGGAGTCTTCAAAAACCGTAAAGTCGGCACTGAGAATCTCCGAGTTGCCGGCATTGTCAGTAACCCTTACGAAAAATGTATGAATGCCGCTTTTTAAGCCGACAAGCGTTGCAAGGTCAAGCGGTTGAAAGTCGTTCTTATTGTCCCAAGAATATTCAGTACTCTTAACGCCGCTGTATTTATCCTTGACGTCAAACTCGGCTTCTGCACCCTGACGGAAGAAATAATTTATATCACCGTCAACTGAAACCTCGATATGATAACGGACTTTGGTACTTGAAGATGCCTCCGCAACGGTTTCAGGCGCGGTTTTGTCGATTTTTATTACTCTTTCTTCATGACAAATAACATTTTCTTCCGGGTCTTTTACCTCGTAAACGACATTGTTTTCGCCTTCTTCGGTGATGACCTCGTCGTCGATGTTTTCAACTTTATGACCGTTGATGTAAAAATCGTAACCTTCGCCGAACTCCGTCAAATCCGGGGCTTTCAAATGAACGTCGTCGTTATGCCAAACATCGTCAAATTCGATGGTTTTTAGAGGTTCAACAACTGAAACGTTAATGATATATTTCTCCGAAGTTAAAACTGCTTTGTCGCCGTCGCTGACATTGTTGTTGGTTTTAAGAACGTTGTTTTCTACGGTAACGTTATTGTTGTCGGTCGTATATTCAGCAACCTCGGTGAATGGGAGTTTTACTTCCGCATTTCTGCCGAGAACGTAAGACGTCTCCTGCTGCAAAATCCTGACGGTGAAACTTTTTTCTTCACTGTCTTTGTGATTGTCGTCGCCGGTGATTTTATAATAAATAGTGTAGTTGCCCGGTAGTAACGCAGTGGGAATGTCTTTTGAATATTCGCCGTCTTCGCCCAAACGGTAAAAAATTTCACCGTCAGAGGTCTCGCCTTCAACCGTTACAAGAGGTTGTGCCTCGCCCGTATAAGGAAGTCCCGTTGAAGTAGTTTCAGGCTCTTTCGTAAAGACGGGGTCGGCTTTTTGAATGGTAAAGTTGAAAGCATGATCCTTTTCCATAATATAATTGCCGCCGTCTTTATCGGAAATTACAATCGTTGCTTCTCCCGCTTGGGTGTTGTTACGATAAGAAACCGTAAACTCATTCAAATCTACTTCAACTCCATCTTCGTCTTTTATAGTAATGGACGGCGTTTTTTCTTCGCCGTTATATACATAATCGAAATCGGTTTGTATTGTTATTGAAGGTAACTTAATCTCTTTTGCCGTAATGTTTGCCGTTGTCGTGGTCTGATTGCCGTTTTCTGCAACTGTATAGTTTGAAGTTCCCGAAATGGTTATGTTAGAAATTGTTACCGGCTTGTCTGCACCCGCATTTGCGTTTTCAAAAGTACCGGTTGCAGTGAGTTCGGGGTTTTCATCGCCAGAGAGAACGCCGTTTATTACTGCGTTTGTGAAGTTAAGCGTTGCCACCGTTGAGCCGTCATAAATTTTGTTTTCGGCGGTGATGCCCTCGGTAACGGTAATCGGTTTTGCGGTGATTTCGCCGCCGTCTTGGGAAATCACGAAATCTTTGCCTGCCGTAGCACCGTCAACAACGTAGATTATGTTGTTGATGTTATCGGAGTATTTAACCTGTGTCAGCGTTGCAGTAATTTTTTTCTTATCTCCGGCATCTTTACTGTCGTATACAATACCTGTTGAAGAGAAGTTTAAGAAAATACCTTTATACGCCAAACTTACGGGTGAGCCGCCTGTATACATTGGTACGTTACTTTTTGAATTGACATAAATTCCGCCGTCATACTCTTTGGTAAGGTTAAGGAGTGCGGCAATGTCATCAGCGGTGATTTTTTCCGCGATTTTGAATGTTACTACCATAGTTTCGGAAAAATTTCCGGCTTTATCAATACCAAAATAAAGCAGATTTTTACCTTTAAAATCAGAGGCTTTAATAGTAACGGAAGAGGTTGATTCTGTGATATATTCACTTTCGTCTACCTTGTATCTAATTTGCCAAACACCGCTGATTTGTTTTTCGTCGGTTATAGTACCGTTTTGTGTGTCGTCAAAAGTTATAGTAACTTCCGTATCCTCAAATACTTCATATTCGTTTGCGTCGGTGATAGTACCGTTTTCTACATATATGATAGGAATTTCTTTGCCGCTTGTCGTTTCTTTCATTGACACTGACGGAGGATTGGTTTCGATTTTTAAAGTACGGTTTGAAGTTGCCAAAACATTGCCTTTGCTGTCTTTGTATTCTATTTTAATAGCGTTCAAAGGATTTGAGAATGTTTTGCCTGACTCTAATTTTGTTCCGTCAATAAAAATTTCCAAATCAGTATAAGCGGTTTGGGCGGTTATGTTATTGAGAGTAGGAATGTTGCCGTAACGGACAGAAATGTCGTATGTGCTGTTATTTGCGTTTTTAACGGCGGGGTTTATTGTAATGTCTTCGTTATACCAGCCGTCGTTTCTGAGATTATCAAATAACTCGTCATAATAATCCTTAACTACTTGTATTTTAATTGCCGCATTTTCATCATCTTTTGCCGTGAGCGTATAAGTAGAACCGTCAACGACATTTTCCGTTGTGTTAACGTACCATTTGCCGCTTTCCTGAGTAACGGTAATAAGGGTTTTATCGCCGTCTTTTACGGGGTCAAACGCAGTGTTTTCTGTCTCGTTATAGATGTTGATATTGTATTTTGCACCTTTACCAACAATAATACTTGAAGGCTCAATGATAAGTGTCGCTTTCTTAACGGTTACTTTACCAAATTCAAGTATATCGGACTGGCTTAAAGGTTCTAAATTAATGGAACCGTCGTCATTTATGGCATAGAGTTCTTTGCCGTCCTCATCATAGAACGCATAACCCGATACCAAAACGTTTTCGTGCGGGGAGTTATAAATCGTACCGCTATTACCGCTGAAAGTCGGATATGCGGTTTCCTCGCCTTGGGCATTAACGGTTGACGAAAGTTCAACTTTTCCGCCGGTGTAGTTTATACCATAGCCGTTAGTTCCGTGAAACGTTCCGCCGGAAATTTTTAAAGTACCGCTATTAACAAGAATTGCAGAACCGACACTATTATTAAAAGTACCGCCGGTTATTTCCAAAGTACCGCCGTCAGTGGTGAAAATCGGCCAATCGGCGTTTGTTTGAGTTTCGTCTTGGATATAGCCACCGAAAGTACCTCCGGTAATCGTCAATTTTCCGCTCTTTACCACAATAGAGTACTCGTCAGAGAATGTTTTATCTCCTAACGAAAACGTGAAGTTTTTGTTTTCAACTTCTATGTCCGCTTTTGTATTTGCCGAAATATCATCTATTGGTTCGATAGCAATATCGGTTACGGTTGTGGGATAATTGTTGGAAGTTAAAGCCGCTCTTAACGAACCGAAATATTTTACGACATCTTTGCCGTTTTCCTTGTATGTTGCTTTGAATTTCGCTAAAACGAAGGTTACTTTTAGTGAGTCGCCATAATCCCAACTGTTGCCGGCTTGGTCGCAAGCAAGATATTCAACTGTTTTACCGGCTAATGCCGTTGCTTCAATACCAGTAGCGGCTGTTGTAGAATCGGTAAAAAAATGATTTGTGGATTGGAGTTGTCCTTCGTTATCTTCCTCGTCGTAAATGTATACGATTCTCTCAAAACCGCTTATTTTATCGCCGGTCAAAGTATTACCCTCATTGTCTTTGCTATCGTCAAATTTAAACGATATTGTTGATGTAGGTAATATTACGACTTCGTTGGGATTATTGTATTCATGAGAACTTACTTTCGGGACAGCCACACCATCACATTCGATAGTAACACTCGGTTTATAGTTATCAAAATTTACCGTGCGTTTTTTCAATGCGTAAACATTGCCTTTGTCGTCCTTTAATTCGAGTGTTACTTCTTTTTTACCGTCGCCGTCAATATATACCCAATAATTATTTTCATCGGTTGTTTCTCCGTTGCCGTAAATTTCGAGTTCAGTATCAATGTTTGTTGAAATCTGATTAGTAAGACCGTATTTTCCTTCGTAATGACCGACATATTCTGTAATGTAATCAGATCCGATTTCAATACTACGATACCATGTTTTCTCCAAAACACCTTTGAAGTAATCCTTAATTCTAACTTCAATCGTTACATTTTCATCTTCTTTTGCTTTTAACGTGTAAGTAGAACCGTCAACGACATATTCAGTTGTGTTAACATACCATTTGCCGCTTTCTTGGGTAGCGGTAATAAGTGTTTTGCCGTCGCTGTTTGTTATCGGGTCAAAAGTATTGCCGGCGGAATTATCAAAGTTATATTTTGCGCCTTTGCCGAGAGTGAAAATAATTTTTGCTTTGTCAACTTTAACATCTTTTACGGCTTGATTATCTGCATCAAGAAGGTTATAGGGATCATTTTCGCTGTATTTTTCTTCGAGCAAAATACTGTATTTGTTGTCTGAGCCTTTTGCATAATAGGCATAGCCTTCATTTAATAAATTGGCGTTATAGTTGTCATAATCTATGTTAACAGCCGCCTCGTCTCCGCTGAATGTACCGCCGGATAATGATATGTGGCTCATATATGAACTTATACCGTATTGTTTTCCGGTGAAAGTTCCGCCGGAAATTTCTGCTGATCCAAGTTCTCCGGCATAAATACCTATACCGCCATTATCAGTACCTTTGAAAGTACCGCCTTTAATAACGAATCGGTCTTTTTGGTTTTCATTATCATAATCACTCTGATTAATATTAATACCGTAATCTAAGCCGGAGAACTCTCCGTCGGTAATTTCAGCACTTGCAATCCCTGCGGAATAAAGACCGCAGTCCGAACCTGAAAATGTACCGCCGCTAATGTTGATAGTACCGTCTGAAATATATGCGGGGTGAAAACTAATGTATTTCCATGCACTACCGTCTGGTTGTTTACTTGCAAATCCTGTGAAAGTACCGTCTTTGATTTCGGTAGTTC
Source organism: Bacteroidales bacterium (assembly GCA_017417315.1). GTDB lineage: Bacteria > Bacteroidota > Bacteroidia > Bacteroidales > UBA3824 > UBA3824. The sequence goes on along the minus strand of JAFPZK010000042.1, from coordinate 43,372 downwards.
CGTTATTAGTCGTATATACGCCGCGACCTGCATCACGGTTTGCGGAGGGTAAGTTTTCATTTTCTTTGTATGAAAAAGTACCGTCATTAATTGTTAAGTTACCGCCGTCATTTATGATATAATCATAATATGTGTTGAAAGGGATACAAGATCGCAATCCTGAAGCGTCATTCCCTTCTGATAGTGTTACAAAGTTTGTATTTGATGAAGATATAGTTGCCGAGCAGTCGCTGTTGATATGGACAATTGCGTTATAAAAATCGTAATTACCACCGTTAATGTTCAACGTTGCACCGTTTTCAAGTTCAAAGTGAGCGTATAAATTTGTGCTACCGTCACCGTTTATTGTAAGTGTTTTGCCGTTGATTTTTACCGCCAATGTATCAAGAATGCTTGCGGGGGTAAAATCAAGAGTGAAATTATATCGCGGTTCAATATATTTAATTGTATTGTCTCCGGCATCTACGTGTGTTTTGTCAAAATAATTGAAATTACGTCTGTAATTGTGTTTTAATGTGACTGTAACGTCATTTACATCACCGTAATCAGCAGTTAATGCCCGTTCCAATGTGCCGAATATTTTTTTCTCCGTGCCGTAAGAGGCTTCAAAATATTCCGCTTTTTGAACGGTAAGTGTTTTTCCGCAAAATTGTCCCTCTGAGTTTGTAAAGTTTAAACCGTATTCACCGTAATCAAGTACATAATCTTCATCTCCGACAATTTCACAATCTTCGTCCACGAACGCAATGGTTTTATCGTTAGAATAGTTATATGTTCTGAACGGGGTGATATAATCATTTCCGCCTGTAATCACTGTACCTTCATACAATGTAATTTTCGCGCTGTTATTAATATTAATTAAATAAACGTAATCATCCTCTGTTGTATTGGTTGTTTCGATTGTTACGTCTTTTAAATGCAATTCAGAAGTACTATTTATTACCGTTGAACTTGAAGATGTAATCTTTCCGTGAGTGGGGTTGTCTTCTGCATCTTTGCCTGTACCCGTAATCGTAATTTCATTGTTGCCAAAACTCAACGCTTTGCCGTTCAGGTTAAGCGTAAAGCCTTTCAAATTGAGACTTTGCTTTAAAGAAGGCAAGTTTTCATCATCGCCTACTGTGTAGCCTTGTAACAGCGTGATAGGTGTTTCGTTAGTGTTAGCCGCATTGATAGCCTCCGAAAGTGAAGTATATTCATTTTCTCCGACTAAAAACGCTTGTCCGAAAACGTTTTTCGGCGCAAAACTTAGGAAAACCGTCATTAAAAACAACAGTTTCGCTGAAATTAAAAAAATCTTTCTTTTCATATTTTTATACTTTTTAAAATTTTCTAAATTGTTAATTTAACTATAAAACGGCAAATTTATTAAAAAAATGATAAGTACAAAAGTGTAATTTTGAAAAAATGTTAAAATTAATAAAAAATTTACAAGAGGGGAGAAAAATCGGGCGAAGGTGAGGTTTCGCCCGATAAAAATACAAAAAGAATCATGCAAATTTACTTTTGAAAAATAAATCTGCATGATTTTTATTTTTTACGCAAATAAATCGTCAGTCAGCACAACGTTTTGTATGTCGCCAGAATTGGATGATTCTCAAACCTGTCGAGTTGGACATTTTTTTCGGTTTGAAACATTCCTGTGTAGTAAAAATCCAATTTACCGTCAAAATATTGCTGTAACAGATACGTTTTGCCGACCCTTCTGCGACCGTATAATGCCACAAATTCCGCCTTGTTGGAGGCTACTAAATCGTCCAACAGTCTGATTTCCTGCACTCTGCCTATGATGTTATTCTTTGCCATACCTAAAATTTTTTATGCTGCAAATATAAAAAAAATATCCGATACATACGCCAAATCTCACTTTTTTTTAGAGATTTGGCGTATGTATCGGCGATAATTACGCCAAATCTCACTTTTTTTTGACGATTTGGCGTAAGTATTACGCCTTAATTTTTGCTGTTCCGTAGAAGTTTGCGATATTTTCAGCAAGAGTGTTCATGTTGTGAAAATTGGAGTATTTTGTTTTGGCATTAACACCGTTGAAATCACCCATGTTGTTTATGTTTAGCGGAATGATAATCAGAAGTTTGCCTTTTAAGCAAATATCGAAACGTTGTTTTTCGGGTTTGTCGTAAGTTTTGAATGGCGTGTTTTGGAGATGTATTATCGGAAAACCGTTTTCGAAGCAGTCGTTTTTGATAATTTGTTCACCTTTTGAAATTGCGGGAGTAACGATGACAGAGCCGTCAGCAGCGGCGTTAAGGATTTCTGAGCGGTATTTTTGAAAGTCTTCGGTTGTTTCGTAAGGTTGTTTTGTTGTTGGGTGTTTTCGGTGGCATTTAACGGCGATTTTGTGCGGGGCTTTCAAGAGGAAGAGGTTTCCGAAAGCGGTGTAGATTTCACCGGAGATTTCAATGCGTTGAATGTTACGGAAATATTCAGGGTGGAGTTTACGGTAAATAGCGCGTAAAGGATTGTCGTGGACGTAGTTAATCATGTTTTGAAGTTGTCCGCGTTTATAAAGGATACTGTCATCATAGTCGGCATCAAAAAGCGGACGGTTAATACGGGGAAGGGTAGAGTAGTAGTCAAGACGACGGTTGATGGAGAGATGTCTTATGGTTTTCTCTGTATCAAGACTGCCGACAATGCCGTTGATTTTTCTCCAACGGCTTGTACATGCGGTTTTAAAGCCTTGTATTATTGTGCCGAGTTTTATGTCCATATCTTCTTCTATAAAAATTACACCGTGAAAATGGTCAGGCATAGCAACTGCTGCTAATATTTTTACTTTTCTATTATGCTTTGCTTGAATAGCAGGTGTTTTGTACCATTCTTCTAAAACGGCTTTCCCTGTTTCTGTTAATATTACGTTAGGATTTTTTGCATCCATATTTAATTCTCCGAGGATATGGTCGCGGTTTTGTACTACAAGTGTTACCATATAAATGCCACGCGCTTTGTAGTCGTGCCATTTGGGGTGTGGGCGGTATGGTGTATTATCTTTTGTCATTTTCTTTCTTTTTATGTCGTGTTTGCTGACGTGCACGTCAGCGCGGCTTGACAAGCCCTACGCAAAGATACAACAAAATATGACAATAGCAAAAAAAAATCCCCGCAAGGTGTGTATCTTGCGAGGATTTTTTATTTATCAATTATGAAACATCTTTACTCTATTTCGAGGTGTCCTGCTTCTGTTGTCAATGAGAAATACAAATCACCGTCAATACTGAGATTGAGATAATTTTGATAGTATTCTACGTTGTCGGAAACTCCAATCCAAGAGCATTTTACGTCTGCTGTTGCACCTTTGTTAATAACCTCAACTTTAACTGTTGCACCGTTGATATTATCCAAGAACAAGTCCCAATTATGATTAGATTCGAGAATCACTGATGCTTCATCAATGTAGCCCCAACCGAAGTTGTCGGCACGCATTACACCGTATTCTTTGTAACCATCAAGATTTGTCTGTTCGTATGTATCACTTACTTCAACTTTGCCGTTTGTCAAAACAACGAGGAAGTTGCTCCAATTATTGGCTTTGCTTGTGTAATTTTTGAAAGTGAAGATTTTACCTGAACCTGCTTCTATCTTTACGTATGGAGCATGAACTGCCCACCAGCCGGCAGTGTTGTCTGTTGCACCTAAGGTTATGTTGCCGTAAGAATAATTTTCTGACTTCATCTGTTCCAACGCTACTTCCAAGGTTGCCTTAAACTCTTTGTAAGTTACGGTGATGACGATTTTGTCAGTCATTGTTGTCGGCATTGACGTTATTTCCGCTTTATAATCGCTTGACGGAATTTCAATGTCTGAACCATCTGTTTTGCCGACTACCGCTTTTATGAAAGAGGCAACGTCAATATCTTCTTTTGACGGCGGGGTCGTTGTGCCGGGAGCATAATAATATGCCGTTGCAGCCGCACTAATTTCTATTGACGTTATGGGAGCAGTAACTTCCATTTTATAACTCGTAGCAACCGCTTGACCAAAATTACCTTGTTTGGTTTTGCTGTATGACAAAACAACGAGTTTTTCGCCTACCGTGGTCAGGTCGGGGATAAAGTTGAATGTAACGTCCGCAGTGTCAACTTCTTTTGAAGTGCCGTCAGCAAATGTTACAACCGCTTTTGCCGTTTTCCAAAAATCTTCGTCGCCGATTTCCAAGGTCGTAGGTGCGCCGGTTACGGTAAGACTTTTAGGTTGTTGGTCTTCGATGGCCGTAATTTCTGACGGTACAAGGTATGCCTTTTTCATGTCAAAATGACTGCCGTCGCAAACAAGCCATACAACAATCGGATCGCCTTTTGTGCCTTCCGAAGTGAATTTCTCCGTGTAGACAATGCCGTCAGTGCCGGTTTGCGCAACCGTAACGTAGGTCGGTCCTGCCGAAGCGTGGTCAATTTCCATTTTAACGGAAGCACCGTTCATTTTTGAAAGCCAGTCTGCCCATTCGCCCGCTTTGCCTTCTTCAAAATAGTCAACGCTGAGCAATGCCGCATCGTAACCGTTTTCCAAACTGCCGCCCCAACCGTAATTGTCAGAACGGATTACGAAATATTCGCCGTAACCGTCAGTATCACGTTTGCCGTTAGCACAGGCTAAGTTCCAGTTGTTCCAGTTGCTTGCTCCCGATGAATAGTTCGTAAATTCAAGAACGAGTTTTTTGCCGGAGGAAATTTCAAAATAGTCTGAAAATTCCGTCCACCAACCGGCTGAGTTGTCTGTTGCACCGACAGTCGTTGCCATAAGGTCTATGTTGACGGTATCACCGCTGTTTGCCTTTGCCTTTGCCGCTGCAATAGAATCTATTTTGCCTTGAACCCACTCCGGCTCGTTAACATCGTAAAGGTCGGTCTTCTGACATGCGGAAAGTATGCCCGCCGTCAATAACGAATATAAAAATATTTTATTTATTTTCATGATTAAAATCGTTTTTATTGGTTAATTTAATTACAATCCTATGCCGCTGATAACACTGCGGACATTAAAGTCGGGCGTGTTAGCCGTATTTTTGTTCGCTGAATTGCCGTCGCCGAGGTTCGGGTTGTCGTTCAAAGTTCCCTGATAATACGGAATGTACTCGTGTCCTGCGCGGTAGTTGTCGTAAGAGGTCTTGTCAGGAGACTCAACAGGGTAAACAGTGTAAAGGTCTGTCGTCAATTTTACTGCTCCGTGCTGTTTCAATTGAGCCATGCGGCTGTCGTTATAAAACCAACCCCAACGGATAAGGTCAAAACCGCGACCGTATTCACAACCTAACTCTTTGGGTCTTTCAACGTTTGCAATCTGCTCAAACAATGCGTCTGCACTTGCAAAATCGCTCAACTGCAAATCGTTGAGGTTTGCTCTGCGGCGTACAACGTTGATGTAGTCGATGGCCGTTTGATTAGGACCACTAACCTCGTTAATTGCCTCTGCTGCAAGCAAATAGATGTCTGCCAAACGGATAATACGGAGGTTGATACCGCATTTCAAACCGGTAACGACCGCACTGATAACGCCCGTTCTTGCGTTGGTGTTTTTAACAATCGGAATACCGCCGTTATTGTTGTTTGTTACGATGTTGCTTTCTGCCGTAACGGGGTTGGTGTAATAAACGTTACCATAACCGCCTTCGGGATAATTTTCTGTCCAATCGGTCTCGTAAGTGCCGAGTGTCCAATACAAACGCGGGTCAAGTTTGCCGTCTTTCGTCTTTTCTGCTTTGAAAAGGTTGTAAAGCCATGTTGAAGACGAAATGTCAGCCCAACCGCCGAAACTTCCGGCTGCAAAGTTACTCTCGATTGCGTGTCCCTGTGTAGCGTTTGCAGAAGTGTTGACGGGTGTCCATTCGTCGTCAGTTCCCTGCATGCCGTTGTCCAAAAACTGAACTTCAAACAACGATTCGCTGTTGTTTTCGTATTTCGTGCCTTCTTGGAAGTTGTCGCCGTAGTTCTTTGTCAATGCGTAAGAACCGTAATTGCCGTTGATAATGCCTTCCAAAATGGTTTTCGCCTCAGAATATTCGTGATTGAACATCAACACTTTGCCGAGCAAACCCGCTGCCGCACCTTGTGTAGCACGTCCTTTTGCCCATTCGCCGCCTTCGTCCTTTTTCGGAAGAAGTTGAATTGCCTCGGTTAAGTCGGCTTTGATTTGTGCGATGATTTCCTGCTGTGTGTTGTTGCCGCAATAAAGACCTTCCAAAGAGCCGTAAGTTTTATAATCGGTGATAAGAGGAACGTCCTGATAATAACCCGTTAAGTTATAATATGCAAGACCGCGCAAAAACAAAGCCTGACCTCTCATTCTGTCGTATGCGGTGCTGACGCCTGATGCGGGAATTTTTGAAAGAACATAGTTGCAAACGTTTACCGTATAAAGCCAGTCGCGGTAAACCCAAGAGTTCATTTCGTTTGTAACCTCGGTGTTGAGGTCGTCGAAAGGCAAGTACCAAACCTGTGAAGAGTTCCAAGCCTCGTCGCCACGGCAAACGTCATAATTGTAACCTACACGACCGTAAGTGCCTTCCATGCGGATATGATTGTAACAAGCGATTACCGCCTCCTGCAATGTCGTGGCATCGTTACCAAAATTGTCGGTTGTCATCTGGTTGTTGTTGTTAACGTTGAGCAAATCCTCAGAACAACCGACCAATGTGCCGGCTGCAACAACCGCTGCCATTAATATATTAAATTTTTTCATATCGTTTTCTGAATTTAAAATTGTTAAACTGTTAGAAAGATGCTTTCAAACCAACCATAAACGTTCTCGGTGTCGGGAACGAACAGAAGTTGTAACCCGGTGTAAATGTGCCGCCTGCGTAGTCAACGTTATAACCTTTGTATTTGGTGATTGTTGCAAGGTTTTGACCGCTTACGTATGCCCTGACGTCAGAGATTATGCCTTTGAACCAGTCGTTATTGAAGTTGTAACCGATTTCAACGGTTGCGATTTTCCAGTAGTTGGCTTTCTGAATTTTTCTTGACGAGAACAAGTCGTTCCAGCCCAAAGAAGCATTCGAGTTAACGAGGTATGTGCGGGGAACGTCAGACAAATACGTTGAACCGTCGTCAGAGAACTTGTTAGCACTCAAAATGTCAACGTCTTTGTTGCCGTAACCGTAGCAAGAGTTCAATGAATTGTAAATATCGTCAGATACTTTGTATTTGAGTGCGCCGAAGGTCGAAACCGTCAAATCCCAGCCTTTGTACTCAACTCTGCCTGAAAGACCGAAGTTGATACCCGGAAGACCGCTGCCCAAAACTACCTGGTCGTAAGAGTCGATTACGCCGTCGGGTGTGCCGTCAGGACCGCTGACGTCTTTGTAAGCACAGTCGCCGATGTTTGCGCCGGTCTGAGTTGCGTGCTGATCGATGTCAGACTGCGTTCTGAAAATGCCTTCGTAAACCCAGCCGTAAAACTGTCCGATTTCTTCGCCGACTTTGGTGATGTATGCACCGTCGATTCTCTGATTTTTACCAGTACCGAGCGAAGTAACTTCGTTTTTGAGGGTAGAGATGTTGAAGTTGATGTCGTATTTAACTTTGTGTTTGTAGTTGTGATAAGCAGCCGACCATTCAAAACCTGAGTTTTCCATCGAAGCGGCGTTCATTGTTACCGAGCCGTTAGACACACCGGCGTTCTGAGGTACTGCAACGCTTGACAAAAGGTCTTCCGAAACGTTTTTGTACCATTCAAAGGTGAACTCCAACTGTCCGTTAAACATTCCTAAATCCAAACCGATTGAAGTCGATTTTTTCTTTTCCCACATAATACCTTGGTTTACGAAAGTCGAGATTGACGAACCGAGTACTTTTTCGCCGCCGAAAGAGTAAGTCATGTTTTGACGTGCCATAGCAGCCATGTACTGATATTCACCGATGTTTTCGTTACCCAAAACTCCGTAAGAACCACGGATTTTCAAGAGGTTGACTAAGTTGTCGTCAACGGGGAAGAATGCTTCACGGTCAAGTCTCCAACCCAAAGAAATTGACGGGAACCAGCCCCAACGGTCATCGGGTGAAAGTCTTGAAGAACCATCTCTGCGGACTGTTGCGCTAAGGAGATATTTTTGATCGTAATCGTAGTTGATACGTCCGATGTAAGATTCAAGAACGTGTTGTGATTCGTAAGAACTTGCGTCTCTGTCTTCTGCGTTGTTAACCTGCAAGAAGTAAGGTTCGGGAAGTGTGTTGCCCCAAGCGTCAAGTCTTGTGTGATATTCGTTTTCGTAAGTGATACCGGCAAGTGCGCTTACGTGATGTTTGTCAGCGAAAGTGCCTTCATAACTGATGGTGTTTTCAACCAAAGCGTCGTCGTACTGACGGTAAATTTTCGTAAGTTTTTCGTTGTCTTTTGCAAGATAAACGCGGTTAGACTGAACCCATGCTCCAATCCAAGTGTGGTCTTTTGCGTAAGTTTTGCTGTAAGAAACGTTCAGGTTGTAAGACAACTTGTGGTTTGCGGGGTTGAACTTGAACATATTAAACAAATCAACGTTTGCGCTTGCCGTTGCTACAACTCTGTCAACTTTTGAGTTTCTTTCCAAAAGGTTGTTGACCAAAAGCGGGTTCGAGAAAGAAATATCACCGTGAATATTGTCGTAATAAACGCCGTAGCCGTGAGCATCGTAGTTGTAACTTGAAGCCGCGCCGACTTTGTCGTCAAGAACCCAAGTGTTTTCGTCGTAAGCCTTGATTGTCGGTTGAGCCAAAAGTGTACCTCTTAACACGTTAGTAACGTCGCCGTAAAGACCTTGAACGTATTCGCTTGCGTTAGAGATAGCCATATTGTCCTGATCGGAGTGAGAATAAACGATACCCGTGCGGAATTTGATGAATTTAACGTCAAAAGTATTGTTAACTCTGACGGTGTAACGGTTGTAGTTAGGACCTGCACCTTCGAGAGTACCTTTCTGACTGTAATAGTCAAGACCTACGTTGTAAGTGTTGTTTTTACCGCCGCCGGAGATGTTTACGTTGTGGTTTTGACGGATACCCGTTTTGAAAACCTCGTCAAACCAATCTGTATTGGTGTTGTCAATAAAAGAATAAGTGCCGTCAGCGTTTTTGGTGTAACCGCCCGGAAGCGTTACGGCATTGTTAGTTGCCAAAGATTGTTCGTAAGCCGTTCCGAGGTAATTGCTGTATTGATTAGCGTCCATTACGTCGTAAACGTTTTTGTTGATATTGTCCCAACCGAAATAGCCTGAATAGTCAACTCTTGTAGGCTGGTCTTTTTTACCGCTTTTTGTGGTGATGATAACCACGCCGTTAGCAGCACGAGAACCGTAGATTGCAGCAGCCGAAGCGTCTTTCAAAATTTGGATAGAAGCGATGTCGTTAGGAGAGAAGTCTCTGATTGTAGTTCCCATCGGCACGCCATCTATTACATATAAAGGTGCGGTAGAACCGAAAGAACCGATACCACGGATTCTAACTGACGGGTCTGCACCCGGCTGACCGTCAGAGGTAATCTGAACGCCGGCTACTTTACCTTCGAGCATCGTTGAAATGTTTGAGTTAGAAACTTTTTTCATTTCGTCTGCATCGACGATGGCAACCGAACCCGTTAAGTCTACTTTTTTCTGTGTACCGTAACCGATAACTACAACCTGTTCTATTTCTTTGTTATCTTCCTGCATCGTAATTGTTCCGACGTTGCTGCGTCCGTTAACTGCAATCTCCTGTGAGAGGTAGCCGACAAATGTGAAAACTAATGTGGCATCGCTCGGAGCGTTAAGAGTGAAATTTCCGTCAATGTCGGAGATAGTACCGTTAGTAGTACCTTTAACATAAACGGAAGCACCGGGGAGCGGTTCTCCCGAAGCGTCCACAATCTTACCCGATACCGTTATATTATCGGCGGGCGAAAGTGCAATCGGAAGTCTGTCTCCGCTTTGATAAGCGAAGGCGGCGGGCGTTAAAGCCAACATTCCGCAAAAAATTAAAATTACCTTTCTCATATTTATTAAATTTAAGTATTAATTTCTTAAAAAACTTTTTAAACGTGTTTGTCGTTTTTTAACATTGCAAACTTACGGTTAATTAAATATTAAGAGGTGGACAAAATGGCGTAAAAGGTGGATACAACTTTAAGTTGTTGATTATTAACGAAATAAAAGTGTATGGTGGACAAAAAAATCAAAAGGTGGACAAACTTGATTTAACGTGTTTTGATTTTTTAACTATTTATTTGAAAAAAAGTTGAAAAAAATTTGGTTTTTTCAAAAAACTTTTTCCAAATTTGTAAAAAACAAAATAAACGTGTTTTTCAGCAAAATTTGAATGAGAAATTAATACAAAAACATGAGTAAAAAAACAAATAATCTTTTGGAATATCTGCACAAATTTTTCGGATTCGACAGATTCAAGGGAGAACAAGAAGCGGTTGTTAACAACGTTTTGAAAGGCAAAGACACTTTTGTTCTTATGCCTACCGGCGGCGGCAAATCGCTTTGCTATCAGTTGCCGTCATTGATGTTGGACGGCACGGCGATAGTGATTTCTCCGCTTATTGCGTTGATGAAAAATCAGGTAGATGCCATGCGCAATATCAGTACGGAAGAAAGTGTGGCACATTTTCTTAACTCCTCGCTGACTAAGCAGCAAATTGCTCAGGTTAGGGAAGACATTCTTAACGGAAAGACAAAACTGCTGTACGTTGCGCCCGAAAGCCTTACAAAGGAGGAGAATATCGAGTTTTTAAAACAAGTAAAGATTTCGTTTTATGCCATTGACGAGGCGCATTGTATTTCGGAATGGGGACACGATTTCCGTCCTGAATACCGCCGTATCCGTCCTATTATAGAAGAAATCGGCAGAAGTCCGATTATCGCTTTGACGGCTACTGCTACGCCTAAGGTTCAGCACGACATTCAGAAAAATCTCGGCATTTTGGACGCTAACGTTTTCAAATCGTCGTTCTACCGTCCGAATCTTTATTATGAAGTACGCCCGAAAATCGACGTTGATAAACAGATTATCAAGTTCATCAAAGCCAACAAGGGCAAGAGCGGTATTATTTATTGTTTGAGCCGTAAAAAGGTAGAGGAACTTGCCGAAATGCTCTGTGTCAACGACATAAAAGCCTTGCCGTATCATGCCGGAATGGACTCGCAAACCCGCAGCGAGAATCAGGATAAATTCTTGATGGAGGAGGTTGACGTTATTGTTGCCACTATTGCTTTCGGTATGGGTATCGACAAGCCGGACGTAAGGTTTGTTATTCACTACGATATGCCTAAAAGCCTTGAAGGTTATTATCAGGAGACCGGACGTGCGGGACGAGACGGCGGCGAAGGTCAGTGCATTGCTTTTTATAGTTATAAAGACATACAGAAACTCGAAAAGTTCATGCAGGGCAAACCCGTCAGCGAGCAGGAAATCGGAAAACAACTTCTTTCAGAGACGGTTGCATACGCCGAAACTTCGATGTGCCGTAGCAAAATGCTTTTGAACTATTTCGGTGAAAACTTGGAAGAGCCGTGCGGAAACTGCGACAACTGCGTTCACCCGCAAAAACCTTTCAACGGCAAAGAATCTATATTAAAGGCGTTGAAAGTTATCGGCATAATTCAGGAAAAATTCAAGACCGAACACGTTGCGAAAGTTTTGGCGGGCGTTTCTGACTCGCAGGTAAAGACTTACAAGCACCACAAACTTCCGGTTTTCGGTTTAGGGGAGGACGACGGTGACGAAAACTATTGGAATGCCGTTTTGCGTCAGTCTTTGGTAAAAGGCTTTTTGATGAAGGACATCGAAAACTACGGCACGCTGAAAATCACGAAACAAGGCAAGGAATATTTAAAGAAACCATACGATATTCAACTTGTTAAAAATCACGACTATGAAAACGAGGACGAGGACGATGAACAAGCCGTACCGCATACGATGAACGGCGGTGCTTCTGACCCCGAACTTTTCCGTATGTTGAAAGATTTGAGGAAAAAGGTTTCAAAACAGAAAAACGTACCTCCGTTTGTGATTTTCCAAGACCCGTCGCTTGAAGATATGGCTGTTCAGTACCCGATTTCTATTGAGGAGTTGACACAGATTGTCGGCGTAGGATACGGAAAAGCGCAGAAATTCGGAAAAGAGTTTGTAGAGTTGATAAAGAAGTACGTTCAGGAGAAAGAAATCGAGCGTCCTCAGGATATGATTGTAAGGTCTGTTGCTTCGAGGTCAGGCAACAAGGTTTACATTATTCAGAGCATTGACCGCAAACTCGACCTTGAAGACATTTGCGAGGCAAAACAGATTGAAACTGACGAACTTCTTTCGGAAATTGAATCAATCATAAATTCCGGCACAAAACTTAATCTTGACTATTACGTCAACAAAGTTATTGATAAAGAGCGTCAAGATGAGGTTTACGAATACTTCGACACTGCCGAGACCGAATCTATTGACGAGGCTATGAAAGCACTCGGAAGCGAAGATTACACCGAAGAAGAATTACGGTTGATGAGAATCAAGTATATTTCGGAAAAGGGTCATTAAACAATAAAAAAAAAAACGGGGCTTAGCCCCGTTTTTTTTATTCTGTATCGCCGTTTGCCGAGATTTCTACTTTGAGTATGAAGTAATCCGTGCCGTTGCACGGGATAAAAAGATATTCGAGTTTTCCGTCAGTTTTTCGCGCAATGTCGATAAGACCGAGACCTGCGCCGCCTTTGTTAGAAATTTTACCTTCTCTGAGTTGCTTTTTGTACATTGCGTTGAGTTCGTCTTTCGTGGCATTGTTGACACATTCAAGAGCCTGAGAAAGGTGTACGATGTCGTTTTTGGTAACCTTGTTAGCGGTCATTATATAGTATATGCCGTCTTTTCTGCCTATCATAAAAAGTCCGTTGATAAGGCTGAATTCCGTTTGAAACTCAGTGCTGTGTTTCTGCATATTTTGAAGAATTTCCACAAGCGAGTGATGAACACGTCTTTTAACTTGTTTCTGCTCGTTGTTTTCGTCCATTTCTTCTTCGTTTTTTTCGGTAAACATTTTTACTACCTGATGCGTAAATTTACCGATATAGACCACCGATATGCCGTTTTCGATTAACTCGTCGTATAGGGCGAGAACGTTGTGCATAAAGTTTATGTCAAGTTCCATTGAAGGATTTTTCATACTCATAGTACAAAATTGATTTCAGTTACTAACACCGTTTATTGCAATTTGCGTGCAAAAATATACATTTTTTTTCAAAAAACTTAAATTTCTTGTCCCTCAGAAATGCTTTTGTCATCGTCTAAACATTCTTTGAGGTCTAAAATCATTGATTTTAAGTTTTTTAACGATTTTATTATTTCAAAGTTAGAGTCTTCTGCACCGGTGTTGTTTTTCAAAACTTTTTTTGCTCCGGGCAGTGTCATACCTCTTTCTTTTACCAAATAGTATATTTTGTGAAAGTTTTCAATGTCTTTTTTGGTGAAAAGACGGTTGCCTTTCGCATTTTTTTTCGGTTTTATTACCGCAAATTCTTTTTCCCAATACCTGATTAGCGAAGTATTGACGTTGAACATTTTAGCCACTTCGCCTATTGAGTAAAACAATTTGTTTTCCGTATTTTCCGGTGCGGTTTCCTGAGAGTTTATCTCAATGTTTTCCAATGTATTTTCCATATTTTATTTTTAATTTTTTTTTCCTTTTTTGGTTTTAGTCAAGACTAAGACCGCTGCTTTGAACCTTTTTTTTCAGCAGTTTGAAATCTTTTATGTCTTTTATATCGGCAAAAAAATAGTGTATCGGATTAAGCCAACGTCCGTTATAACTTACTCCGTAGTGTAGGTGCGGGGTAAGTGATTTTCCCGAATTACCTACGAAACCTATTACCGAGGAGCGTGTTACGGTTTGGTTTTTCTTTACCGAATAGTCATTTAAATGTGCGTACAAGGTTTTATAACCGTTTTTATGGTTAAGTATAATGTACTTTCCGTTGTCGCGGTTTTCGCCTACCGACTCAACTACGCCGTCTGCCGTTGCGATTACTTGTGTCGTGGTTTTTGCGGCTATGTCTATGCCGTTATGAATCTGAGGCGTTTTGTATATCGGGTCAAGTTTTTGTCCGAAACCGTAATAAACGTGTTCTATCGCCTCGTCTACAATCGGCATTATACACGGAATATAAGGTAATGCTTCTTCCGAATTATACATTATCTGTTTTAAGTGGTCAAAATCGTATTGCTCGAATGAGGTTTTTGACACGATGGAATCGGCAACGATATTCATTGCTTTTAACAGCGATTTTCTGTCGGGATAAGCCTTGCGTAAGGATTGCAATCTTTTATCTCCTTCTGGCTCTTCTTCGGCAAGTTCGGTTTCGTAAACCGAGCGGTATATTTCTTTATCGCGGGCTTTAAGTTGTTTTAGCAAGTCGTTAGCCTGATTATATTTTTCTTTCACGCGTTCCAACTCCTGTTGCATAAATTGGTTTTCTTCCGTGATTTTGCCTAAGCGCGGTGTTTTTATCGTGTAAGAAATGGCCAAAAACACCAACACTCCTATAAATATAGTTGCGAAAAACTGAGTTAAAATACGTATGAGAATACGCTTACCGCGTTTTTGCTCATCTTTTTTATACGTCAGTGAATAGGGGTCGAAAGTATAGTTTTTGTCAGCCATTGTTTTTATTATTTTTTAGTTTACAAAGGTAAGTAAAAAATGAAAATCAAAAAAATATTTTTTTATTTTTTTGTAATTTTCCGTTTTTCGGGGGAGTTTCTTGTTTTTTTATAAAAAATTAACATGTTGATAATCAATCTTAAAGCAAAAAATATGAAAAAAAAACTCAAAAAAATTTGTCGAGATAGAAAATATTGCTTATTTTTAACTTTCAAAAAAAGCGGCTCTCAGAGACGTAAATTTTGGCATAAAAAATGCACTGAATATTGTGGAAAGTTGTTTCTCGAAAAGTCGTGGAATAATCTTTTCTTGTTAATGTATAATGTTGTAAAACAGTAATTTATGGAAGTTAAGATAAAATCGGAGGACGTAAAAAACCGCAAGCGGGAATACGAAATTTCAGGCGACATTTCGGTTCAGAATATAGACCTGCTTGCCGCCAAAATGAAAGATGCGGTTTCTGCATGTGATGTTTTGACGGTAAATTTAAAGCAAATCACCGGATTTGATGTTGCAGCCTTTCAGTTTTTCTACTCTCTTAAAAATAGTTTTATCAGAGATAAGAAATGCCTTACGGTAAAGTGCGGACTTTCAAACGAAGTTTCACAACTTCTGCTCAATTGCGGTATCAAGGATTTGGCGGAGACTCTTTCCTACAAAAACGAAAATTGATACACACATTATATATAGACAAAAAAGGTAAAAAAAATTTTTAAATTATAACTTTAAAACGATGGCAAAAACTATACTCATTGTAGACGATTCGGAAAGTATCCGCGAGGTAGTTAATTTTACTCTGCAAAACGCAGGTTTTGAAGTATTTGCAGCCGGTAACGGTATCGAAGCTCAAAAATTTCTTGACGGGCGCACTATCGACTTGGTAATTACCGACCTTCATATGCCTGAAATGGACGGCATAGGTCTTATCAAGTATATCAGGGCGACGGCAGGTTATAGTAGAGTGCCGATTTTGTTCCTTACCACGGAATCGCAGTTAGCGAAAAAAATCGAGGCAAAGGATGCCGGTGCAACGGGGTGGATTATCAAACCGTTTGTTCCCGCAAAACTTTTGGCTGCAATCAGCAAGGTTATCAGATAATTGATGACGAAAAAAGAAGTAAAAATTAACTTTAAGTTTTGTTAAGTTAAAAAAACCCGGATTAACGATGGATAATTTTCAAAAAAAATTTTTGGAAGAGGCATCTGACCTTATCAACCAACTTGAACAGGCTTTGCTGACACTTGAACAGGACATGCAAAATCCCGAACTCGTGGACAGCATTTTCAGAATTATGCACTCCCTGAAAGGCGGCGGCGGTATGTTTGGGTTTGATAACATTTCCTCTTACACTCACAAGTTGGAGAATATGTACGATCTTGTGCGTCAGAAAAAACTGAAAGTCTCGCGCGAGATGCTTGACATTACTTTTGAATCCGCCGACCACATTACGAGTATGCTCAACGACGACGGAGGCAAAACGGCCGAAATCAAGCGTAACGAAGAGATTCTTAACAAAAGAATCGATGCTATTCTTGACGGGGACAACTTTTCGAGTACCGGTGCCGATTCTGAGGATTCGTCTTCTGAGACTTCGGTTTTAAAAACGTTTTACATCAAGGTAAAACCGTATGAGCATATTCAGAGAAACGGTACTAATCCGTTTTTCTTAATTGACGAACTTGTCGGTTTGGGCAAGACGAAAGTCAATATTTTTTATTCCAACATTCCCGATTTTGAGAATTTTGTTCTTGACGACACTTACATTTGGTGGGAGGTTATTCTTACTACCGACAAGGACGAAGATGCGGTTAAGGACGTGTTTATTTTTGTGGAGGACGATTGCGAAATCACAATTCAGAAACTCTGTGATGCAGACGTTTTTGTAATGGAAGGCATAGAGCCGCTTTTGGACTGCCGTCAGGATTTCCCCTTTGATCTTGACAAAATTAAAACGCTTGCCGAGGCTATTACCGCGTTGGAAAAAGCCAAAAACGAAAGTGCTGCTGCAAATGCTGCAAAATCAAATTCCGGCGACGAACATATTAAGAAATTTACCAAAGAGTCGTCAATTTCCGGAATCAGGGTGGCATCAGAAAAGATTGACATTTTGATGAACCTTGTCAGCGAACTTATTACAACTCAGGCTGGACTTAACCTTTATGCCGAGAAAAATAAGGATGCCGAATTAACAAGAATAACCGAAAACCTTGAAAACATTTCACGTCAGTTGAGGGATACGGCATTCAGCATTACGCTTATTCCTATTGACTATTTGGTTGTAAGGTTCAGACGTTTGGTAAGAGACTTATCGAGGGAAGTCGGCAAGGAAATTGAGTTTGAGGCTCGCGGTGCTGAAACCGAACTCGACAAAACGCTTATCGAGGGTATTTCGGAGCCTTTGATGCACATTTTAAGAAACAGCATTGACCACGGAATTGAGACTGCAAAAGAAAGACAAGCGGCAGGAAAACCGGCAGCGGGAAAAATCATTCTTCAAGCCTATTATTCAGGTTCTCAGGTGGTTATAGCCGTAACTGACGACGGCGCGGGTATGGATCCGAAAAAAATCAAACGCAAAGCCATAGAAAAAGGACTTATTCCCTCAGATGCGCAATTAACTGACAAAGAGGCGATTGACCTGATTTTTATGCCGGGATTTTCGACCTCGGAAACTGTTACTAACATTTCCGGCAGAGGTGTCGGAATGGACGTTGTAAAAAGAAAAGTTTCGGACATCAGGGGTACTGTTCAGGTATCGTCATCGCTCGGAGAAGGCACTACGATTACAATCAAACTGCCTCTTACTTTGAGTATTATCGACGGTATGTTGGTCAGAATAGCCGATGTTGATTATATAATTCCGCTTTCGGTTATTGATACGATTTTTGCTGTCGAACACGAAAAAATCGTGGCTTCGTTCCAAAACGTTATCAATATTGAAGGCTCTCAGTATCCGTTTTATTACCTCAGAGACGAGTTCGGGCTTACCGATTCGGCTCCCGCAAAAGAGGAAATAATAATGGTGAAATATGAAGACAGAAAAATAGGTATCGTGGTTGACAATATCACGGGAGAATATCAGGCTGTATTAAAACCGCTCGGAAAACTATACAGAAATCAGGACATCTTTTCGGGTGCTTCGATTCTCGGCGACGGAACGGTTGCTCTCGTGCTTGATACTCATAAAGTTATCAACCAGTTTACTAAATATAATGAAATATAAAAACTAAAAACCGTATAAAAAATGGAACAAGAAACTAACTCATACATTTCCTTTATGTTGGGCGATGAGTATTTCGCTATCAACGTAGGAAAAGTTTTAAACATTTTACAGTTGGTTCAGATTACCAAGGTGCCTACTGCACCCGATTATATGAAAGGCGTTATCAACCTTCGCGGAACGGTATTGCCTATAATCGACATACGTATGAAATTCGGTATGGAACCGATTCAGTACAAGAGGGATACGGTAATTCTCGTGCTTAACGTAGAAATCGCAAACGAAGTGGTTAATGCGGGAATTTTGGTGGATTCCGTTAAGGAAGTTTTTGAACTTCAACAAGATGAAATTTTGCCGCCGCCGGGTATCGGTGCAAAATACAAATCTAAATTCATTGACGGAGTACGCAAAATGTCCGATGACAGGTTTGTAATGCTGCTTAACATCGACACGGTATTCTCTACCGACGAACTTGTTATGTTGCAGGACACTGCCGAGTCGAAAGAGTCTTTGAGTGCGGAAAAAATAGAGTAATTTTTTTGGTTAAGCGGAACAATGGTAACACACACTGAAAACAACCCTTTGGTATATTATGATGCCAAACTCTCGGACAAAGATTTTGACAGGCTGAGCAAGTTTATTTATCAGCAGTACGGAATCAAAATGCCTAAGGCTAAGCACATTATGCTTCAAAGCCGTTTGCAAAAACGTCTGAGGGCTTTGCAGATGCCTTCGTTTTCGGATTATGTCGATTACGTGTTTTCTCCGGCGGGTGAGGTCGAAATCATCTCGATGATGGACGTTGTGTCTACAAACAAGACCGATTTTTTCAGAGAAAACCAGCATTTTGAATTTTTGATGGATACCGTTTTGCCGGAACTTGTGGAAATCAACCGTCAAAATTTTATCAAAATTTGGTCGGCGGGTTGTTCTTCGGGTGAAGAGCCTTATACTTTGTCAATCGTTTTGTCGGAGTATGCGCGTAAAGCAAGGGGATTCGATTTTCAGATTCTCGGCAGCGACCTTTCGACGATAGTTCTCGAAAAGGCTGTTACGGCGGTTTATCCGGAAGAAAAAGTGGACGTTATCCCGCTTGAACTCAAAAAAAAGTACCTATTAAAAAGCAAGGACAGAACAAAACCGACGGTAAGAATAGTGCCGGAGTTGAGGTCTAAAACAAGTTTTATGAGGCTCAACTTTATGGACGAGGTTTACAATGCCCCGCAGAATTTCGACATAATTTTCTGCCGCAACGTACTCATTTATTTTGACAGAGAAACGCAGGAAAAGGTAATCAATAAACTTTGCAGACATTTAAGGCAAGACGGTTATTTTTTTCTCGGACATTCTGAGTCGGTAACGGGTATCAACGTACCGTTGAAGCAAATACGTCCGACGGTTTTTAAAAAGATTTGAAAGCAAAAGTAAAAAATTAATATAGGATATTATTATGGAAAATATACAGGCACAAAATTTAAGCGATGCAGTTTTGCTGAGTGAGATTTCAGCCCGTATCGAAAAATACAGGGCAGCCGTTGAAAATCTTAATTCACTCAACAAGCAACTCCTTGAACTCAATCAAAAACTTACAGAGTCCGAGGCTATGAAGTCGCACTTTATCTCCAACATCACTAACGAGATTATAAATCCGTTTGCCTCTATTCTCGGACTTTCGAAAAGTATCGTAGAATGTCCTGAGACCGATGTTGCAAGAATGAAACGTATGGCTTCGATGATTCACGGCGAGGCGTTTAACCTTGATTTTCAGTTCAAAAATATTTTTGCTGCTGCCGAAATTGAGGCGGGCGAAATTCAGCCTAACATTTCGGTTGTCAACATAGACGAACTTCTTTCGAGCATTTTCGGACAATATTCGAGAGAGTTGGAAAGAAAGTCTTTGACCAAAGTCTTAAAGAATCTCGAAGGCGGAGAGCAACCTATACTTTTCCGTACTGACAGCGATAAGTTAACCGTCATAATGTCTAACCTGCTTTGTAATGCAATAAATTTCAACCGCAAAGGCAAAAAAGTTGAAATTGATTTCGGCAGAAACGAGTTCGGCGAACTTGAAATTTCCGTTACCGACGAGGGCATAGGCATTTCGGAAGAACACCTTAATATAATATACGACCGTTTCAAGAGGCTTGATAACGGAATCAATTCTATTAACCGAGGACACGGTCTCGGTCTTTCAATCAACAAGGCCTACATCGATTTGCTTAACGGCAGAATGGAGGTTAATAGTAAAGAAAACGAAGGTTCTACTTTCACGGTTATAATTCCCGAGTCAGAACAACAGAACAACGATTATTCTGAGGAAGGAAACGAAGTATTCTTCGGTGAAGAAGAGATTTTTTAATTTTTAAACAAGTTTAATACCTATGACCAGACATTTTTTATATCCGTCAACGATGTACGCATCGGCGCAGGCGAGCGAGGTAACTACGATACTCGGCTCGTGTGTTGCGGTATGTCTGTGGGACAGGACGTTAGGCATCGGTGGCATCAACCATTATATGCTGCCGACTTGGAACGGTATGGAACTTGCTTCGCCGAAATACGGTAACATTGCCATAGAAAGACTCGTCGAAAAAATGATTCAACTCGGCTGTAAACAATCTAACCTTGTTGCTAAACTTTTCGGCGGCGGTGAAGTTATAGCATTTTCTTCTAATATTATGCACATCGGACAACGCAACGTTATGGTTGCCGAAGAAATGTTGGAAGAAAGGCACATTCCGATTATCGGGCGTTCTACCGGCGGAAACAACGGAAGAAAAATTATTTATAATACCAAAACCGGCGAGGTGCTTCAAGCGTACATCAAGAGCAATATGAGCAAATAAAAAAAAATTAACCAACTATAATTTAAACAGGGCAATTATGTTAACGGAAAGAAAGAGAATAAGGGTTTTAATTGTGGACGATTCTGCGGTTGTAAGGCAGACTTTGTCGTCTATATTACAATCTGATCCTGATATTGATGTTATGGGAACGGCATCAGACCCGTATATCGCGGCTAAAAAAATTCAACTCGAGGTCCCTGACGTAATTACTCTTGATGTTGAAATGCCGAGAATGGACGGTCTTACCTTTCTCAAAAAGATAATGACTCAGCATCCTATTCCGGTTGTTATTATTTCTTCTTTGACGGAAGAAGGTTCTCAGACGGCTCTCAGAGCCTTGGAATACGGAGCGGTGGACGTTATCGCAAAACCGAGAATGGACACCAAGGTCTTTATCGAAGAGTCGAAAATAAAACTTACGGAGGCTGTTAAAGCCGCTGCGTGTGCAAGACTTATGCAAAGACCGCCGTCATTTTTGAAAGTAGAACCGAAACTTTCTGCCGATGCGGTGATTCCGAAAACTACGACACCGTCTTACAGCATGATTAAGACAACCGATGTCGTGATTGCGGTAGGTGCGTCAACGGGCGGAACGGAGGCTTTGAGGGTATTTTTGGAGGCGATGCCGGAGGATTGTCCGGGAATTGTGGTGGTTCAGCACATGCCGGAAAATTTTACCAGAAGTTTTGCTAACCGTCTTAACGATATTTGTAAAATCGGCGTTAAAGAGGCTGAAAACGGTGATTCGGTTCTTCCGGGTCATGCTTTGATTGCTCCGGGAAACAAACATACGCTTTTGAAACGTTCGGGTGCTAAGTATTACGTTGAGGTAAAAGAAGGTCCTCTTGTAAACAGACACCGTCCTTCGGTAGACGTTCTTTTCCGTTCGGCGGCGCGTTATGCCGGAGCAAATGCGGTGGGAATTATTATGACCGGTATGGGCGATGACGGCGCAAAAGGACTTTTAGAAATGAAAGAAGCGGGCGCAAAAACGGCTGCTCAGGACGAGGCAACTTGCGTTGTTTACGGTATGCCGAAAGAAGCGGTGAAACTCGGCGCGGCAGACAGAGTTCTTCCTTTGGAAAAACTTGCGCAATTTGCCGTAAAACCGTTTTAAAGATGAAATTTGGTATTTATATTGCATTACACACATTAAAAAAATAAAAAACCGATATGGCAAAGATGAAAGTTATAGTAGCGGACGATACGTATGCAAACCTTCTGTTGATGCAGGCGAGACTCGAAGATATGGATTGTGAGGCGGCTATTGCGGCTAACGGCAAAGAAGTGTTTGATATTTTGGAGAGCAGCGGCGAGGTTGACCTTATTTTTATGGACATCGAAATGCCGGTGATGAACGGTATTGAGGCTACAAGAAAACTCAAAAGCGATGACAAGTACAAGCATATACCCGTTATAGGACTTACTGCCCATAATTTGGAAGATTTTATTTCTGAATACGGGGATGCAGGCTTTGACAACATTTTGGAAAAACCCTGTCCTGACAGCGAAATTACCGAGGTGTTGGATCAGTTCAGAAAATAATGTTTTTACAAACGAAAAGGATTAACAATGAAAAAGAGAGCACAAACAAACGCAGCATATTCATACGCTTTTACGGGGTTTCTGTTAGGCGTGGGGCTTTTGGCGATTATCGTATTTTTGAATATGGTTTTTCAGAAAGAGCCTATATCTTTTGATTTAATTGTGGATACGTTTAGGGATAATCCGACAATGTGGGTTAACCTTGCCTTGCCGTTTTTGTTTGGCTTTTTCGGCTATTATGCCGGCAACGAACTTCAAAACAGAATTACCGACCTTAGCGACGATATAAGCAGCGAGCAGTCTAAGTCGCGGAAAATCTTTGACTTTATTGAAAAAATCCGTCAAGGTAATACCGACTTTCAGTACGAGTTTCAGGAGGGCGACGAAATCGGAAAATCTCTTATCAACCTTCGCGACGAGTTGAAACGAAGCAATCAGGAGGAGGAAACCCGTAAAAACGAAGACAAGGAACGTCACTGGATTACTGAGGGTTTGGCAAAGTTCGGTGCTATCCTGCGGGAAAATACCGGTGATATTGACACTTTGTCAAACGAGGTTATTATGAACCTTGTAAAATACGTTAACGCTCAGCAGGCTGGCTTTTTCCTTTTGCAGGAAAAAGACGGTAGAAAATATTTCAATATGACCGCTTCATACGCTTACGGTCGTAAAAAATATCCTAATAAAGAAATTGAATGGGGTGAAGGTCTTGTAGGAGCGTGCGCTCAGGAGAAAAAAACGATTTTTATAAAAGAAACAAAAGAAGACTACGTTAAAATTACGTCAGGTTTAGGAAAATCTAATCCGAGAAGTTTGGTTATCGTGCCTTTGAACTTCAACGACGAAATTTACGGCGTTGTTGAAATTGCTTCTTTCGTCAAATACCAACCCTATGAAATAGAGTTTATTGAGAGGGTTGCCGAGTCAATTGCTTCAACGATTTCTAACGTTAATATCAATATGCGTACTGCACAACTTCTTAAAGAGTCTCAGGCTCAGGCGGACATCATGGCTCGTCAGGAAGAAGATATGCGCAAAAACATGGACGCACTAAAACGTACGCAGATTGAAGCGGCAAAACAGTCAGAACAATTTATTTCGTTTACGAACTCCGTTAACCACACCATGATTCGTGCCGAGTATTCCGTTGACGGATTTTTGCTGTACGCTAATACGAAATTTTTGACGAAACTCGGCTACACAAATGCTTCTGAAATTGAGGGTAAACATATTTCGATGTTTATTTCCGACAAAGACAGAGCCTGGTTTAATGATTTGTGGCAGAATCTTGCCTCGGGCGGTAAGCACTTTGAGGGCGATATGAAGCACGTTACAAAGTCAGGGACAGACGTTTGGACGATGGCGACATACGTTTCGGTTCGTGACCACGAAAGAAAACCCGTAAAAATTCTTTTCCTTGGTATCGACATCACCGAAAGTAAGAAAGAAAGCCTTGACTACAAAGGACAAATTGACGCTCTTAACCGTTCTACGATGAAAGCAGAGTACGGTCCTGACGGTAGGGTTTTGGAAATGAACCACAAACTGATTGACATTTTGCAGTTTACGCCCGAAGAACTTGTTAAACGTACGATTTTCAACTTTCTTACGGCGGCAGATTTGGACGATTTCAAGGTTATTTGGAAAAATATTATCAACGACGTGCCTTTTGAAGGCAGACATAAATGGTTTACAAAAACGGGTGAAGAACGTTGGTTTCAGGGAACGTATACGGTCGTTCATGATTTGTACGGCGAGCCGGCGAAAATTGTCTTCATCGGAAATGACGTTACCGAACAAATCAGAATTGAGGAAAAAGCCCGCGAGCAAACAGAAATTCTTAAAGAGCAGGAGCAGAAACTTTCGCAATCGAAGGTGGAATTGTCAAGAAAACTGAAAGAAGCCCGCGAGGAAATGAAACTTCAATTCCGCGAAGTATCTATCGTTAAGATATTGTCAGACAAGACTTTGGAAGGTATGTTAGATGCCGTTGTAACGATAAATCAGGACAACAAGATAACGCTTTTCAACCGTGCTGCCGAAGAACTTTGGGGCATACAAAACGAAGAGGTAATGAACAAAGATATTTCAGAACTTCTTCCGACCGGTACGGTAGATGCTGATGAAAATTATCTCGGTAATTTCTTCAAGTACGGCGATAAGACCCTCATCGGAAAACGTACTGAGGTCTTTATCATCGACAAATTTGAAAGTCGTACCAATGTCCTTGTTACGCTTGCAGAAGCAGCGGTAGGAGAGAGGTACACTCTTACGGCGTTCATTCAAAAAATCGAAGTGGAATTATTCTAAAAACAAAAAAAATACCGACTACAAAAATAGTCGGTATTTTTTTGCCTTTTACTCTTCGTCGTATGTTTTTACTTTGAGTTCTAAGGGCAAATCAAGCGCAAAGCAGAGGTCTTCGCCGTTTTCCTGCGAAGAATCGTCCCCGTCTTCGTATGCCCAAATAACGGAAATCTTTTTGCCCGTTGTTTTGCCGGTTTCTTTTAAAAGAAAAAGTATGTCGGCTATTTTTTTCAAAGATGTTGAATTGTAATAGTCGAGGTTTACTTCTATCTCTGTTTCATCTGCCGGCTCTTTTGAGTAGTCTTCGAGCCATTTTATAACGGGCGAAAAAAAGCCCTCCGTGTCTTCGGGAAGTGATCTGCCCGAAATTACGAACTTACCGTTTTCCGGATCAAAACAGATTCGGGGTGTAGTTGTTGTAGACTCTATATAAAGTTTTTGTAGCATTTGTTTTTATACTTTTGCAGATAATGTAAAATTAACTTTGTTTTCGTTGTTTTTTTCAAATATATAATCCATTTTTTCGCTGCTTTCGCGGGCTATGTCAATAAGTCCTAAGCCCGAAAAAATACTTTCGTCGCTGTGTCCGTTGCGCAAAATCATCTTGTAATATTCGTCCAAATCCTGTTTGTCTTTGGAATTAAGACTCTCGATATAGGCTTTAAGTTTGTCTTTTTCGTCTTTTGCAATACGGTTTGTCGCACTTATCGAAAACGCTCCCTTGTCATAACCGAAAGAAAACAAGCCCGTATGACGACCGTCAGAGTCCGGCTCGGCGTGTTTGGCGATGTTTTGAAGCATTTCAACGAGAATGTGATAAACCGTTTTTTGTGTTCTTACAGAGTTGTCGCCGAAATTGTTTTGAGCCATTGATAATATCGGGTTTATCGCCGTGCGGTTGAAATCGCCTTTCATCGCGATAAATTTTTTATGACTTTCCATAATCGCCTTTATCTCTTTCGCATGAGAAACGCCTATTGACGGCGAAGTGTCGTTAGAGTCGTCTTTGAGCCTTAACTGAAAATAAAAAAACGACCTTTCGGGACTCAGTTCCACAAAATCGAAATCAAGTTTTTCTTTGGTCTTTCTTACCATTTCCATAAAGCCGAGCCCCGCGCCGCCCTGTTGCGAAATCTTTTTGTTTTGAAGCGTTTCCAAAAACAATTTTTTTAAATCTTCTGCCGTCAGAGAGTTTACTCTTTCGAGTTTAGCACGTGTTGAGGCGATATTTTCGTTGTTGACAAAGTTGCCGGTAGTAACGTAATAACTGCCCGCCGTTTTTCTGACAATGAAAATTTCACCCGAAGTTTCATTCTCTTTTCTGCCCAAAACTCCGTAACGCAAGATGTTCTGAAAACTTTCAATCATCAGAAACGACATCTTGTTTTTTTTGCCTTCCGTGTCCGAAGCAAGGGTCATGTGCCCTTTTAAAATTTCGGTCGCAAAGCCTAAAACCGAGTTGTCAAATTTACCTAAGTATATGAAACTCAGTTCGTCATCTTTTAGTTTTTCCGCCAAAAGCGGATTGGTATTATCAGTCATAATAAATTTTTTTCCTGTTAAATTTTGTTTAATGACGGCATAAAAATAAAAAATTCATTACTTTTGTGAAAACTTTTTTACAATTTTTTTTTTCAAATGAAGCTTTTTTTTAAAACGGTATTGACCCTGATACTTATGTTATCAGTTGTAAATCAGAGTCTTGCGACCCATAACAGGGCGGGTGAAATCGTCTACGAACATATATCGGGTTACAAGTATAAAATCATCATTTACACCTATTGTTACACCCAAACCGAGGCAGACAGGGACGAACTTGAACTCGATTGCGGTGACGGTTCGGATAAAATGACGTTACCGAGAATTTCAAAAACCTATTTCGATAACGATAACGTCATGTCTTTCAGTTATTTATGTAAAAATGTTTATGAAGGCGAGCATACGTTTTCGGGACCGGGAACATTCGTTCTTTATATGGAAGACCCTAATCGAAACGACGGTGTTGACAATATTCCGAACTCCGTTAATGTGGTTTTTGCGCTTAAAACCACTCTGATAATCAATCCCGTAACGGGAGACAATTCATCGCCGGTTTTATTAAATTCGCCGATGGACAAGGCGGCTTTGAACAAAACGTTTGTCCACAATCCCGGTGCATACGACCCCGACGGCGACAGTCTTTCGTATAAAATTGGCATTTGTCTTCAACAAGATGCTCAGGAAATTGTCGGATATTCTTTGCCGCCGGTTACCGACAGCATTTACGTTAACCCCGTAACGGGAGATTTCGTTTGGGAAAAACCGGCAAAAACCGGCGTTTATAACGTCGCAATGATAATAGAAGAGTGGAGAAACGGAATGAAAATCGGTCAGGTTTTAAGGGATATTCAAGTTGACGTTATTGATACCGACAATCATAGTCCTGAAATAATTGACAATGTAAGTCATTGTGTAGTAGCCGATTCGCTGTTGAAGTTTTCTGTTTCGGCAAAAGACCCTGACGGCGACAAACTTCAAATGTCTGCCTCGGGCGGACCTTTTGTCGTTGAAGAATCGCCGGCTGAGTTCCTCGTTAACTCTTCTTGGACGCAAACACCCGTCGGTATGTTTGTTTGGCAGACCAAAAGAAGTCATATCAGAAGGTTGCCTTACGAGGTTTTGATAAAATGCGTTGACGATGATTTGCTCGTACCGCTGACCTCATATAAACAAGCGAAGGTAAAGGTTATTGCTCCGCCGCCTCATATTACGGATACAAAATCTACCAATAGTAGCGTTACTTTGACTTGGGACAAGGGCGGTAATGACAATGCCGTCGGTTTTTATATTTACCGTACCACCAAGCCCGATTTTTACAAGCCAGGCGAATGTGAAACGGGTATGCCGGACGACGTAGGTTATGAACTTATTGCTCAAATCAAAAATCCTAACGATACCGTTTTTACGGACTCTGACAACGGACACGGTTTGCATACGGGATTTGCATACACTTATAGAATAACGGCGTATTTTGCTGACGGCGGTGAAAGTCAGGTGTCAGAACCGCGTACTGCAACCTTGACACGCGGAATCGTCGCGATTACAAAAGCCTCTGTTAATTATACCGACAAAGAAAAAGGTTCCGTTATTTTGGAATGGGTGGCACCGCAAAATATTGATACTATTTCGGTTCCGCCTCCTTATTATTATTCGATTTATATGGCGTATGACAACACCGGCGGCATTGATAACGGTATTTTTCATAATCCCGTTATGATTCCGAACATAGATTCTGTCAGCATGAACGACGATAATATAAATACGGAAGACGGCGGTACACTTTACAAAATGTGTTTTGTAAACAAGAATCTCTCTACGGGTACATATAGCGATATTGGCTCGGCTTCCGTGGCATCAACCGTTTATTTGAAACTTACTGCAACTGACAGAAAAATCATCGTTAATCATATCTGTGACGTGCCGTGGCAAAATGATACTTTCATCATTTACCGCAAAGACCCTGATAAAACAACGTTTGATTCCATAGGATATTCTTTGACAGGAAGTTACGTGGATTATAACGTGGTTAACGGGCAACTTTACGGTTATAAAATGAAAACTATCGGATATTATTCAGCACCCGAACTTCCGTCTCATATCGAAAATTTTTCGCAAGAGGCATACGCTATGCCGCTTGATACGATTCCGCCGTGTGTTGCAACTAACGTAAAGTCTTTTTGTACAGAGGCTTACAATCACATTACATGGAAACCCGATACGGCTTGCGGTTTAGGAATCGAAAAATATTTTCTGTATTATTCCGAAACTTTAAACGGTGAATTGCGGCTCTTGGAAGAATTTACGCCTGAGGTTACATCGTTTGACCATTATCCTGAACTCGGAATGGCAGGTTGTTATGCCGTTGCTGCTCAGGATTCGGCAGGAAACACGAGCAAGGTTCAGGAAAGAATTTGTGTTGACCAGTGTGAATATTACCGTTTGCCGAATGTTTTCACGCCTAACGGGGACGGTAAAAACGATTTGTTTCACCCGTATCCGTATCAGTTTGTGGATCATATTGATATGACGATAACCGACCGTTGGGGCAAAGTAGTTTTCACCACGACAGACCCCGACATCAATTGGGACGCAACCGATAAGTCAAGCGGACAACTTTTGGCAGACGGCGTGTATTTTTACCGTTGCACCGTTCACGAACACCGTTTGACGGGTTTGGAGACAAGAGAGTTGGAAGGTTATATCACGATTTTTTCCAAAAAAACTAAAAATTAAAAAAACATGAAATATTTTTTGTTTGTTTTGTTGCTTGCTGCGGGACTTTCAAGCGTTGCGCAGGAAAATCAGGAACTCGTTAATATTGAGTATCTTATAGATAACGGCAGAGGTGAAGCCGTTTATCAGGATTTGTGCGGACTTATCAAAAAACACCCCTTGGAAGATAGAGCGTATTTTTTGAGGGCAAAATATTATTTTTTGACTTCGAATCATAAAGCCGCGCTTCAAGACGTGGATTACGCTCTGAAATACCGTCATAATGCAGCAGCGTATCATGATTTAAAAGGCGAAATTTTGTGTCTCGGAAAAAAATATTTTCAGGCGGCAATGAGTTTTGAGACGGCTTTTAAAACGGACACGCTTTTCTTGAAATGTCGTTACAAGGCTGCAAAAGCCTATTTTCAGGCTAAAAAATTAGATAAAGCCGAAAGCTTCATAAAAAATTATGCCGAGTCGGATTCTTCAAAACTGCTTTTGGCGGAAATTTTTATGGAAAAACAAGACGTAATTTCCGCACTGAAAACCGTTAACACGATAGAAAAAAAGACGGCTGAGTTTTATCGTTTGCGCGGCATAATTTATTGTAAAGCAGAGATGTATGCAGAAAGTATAAAAGATTTTAATGCTGCCTTGGATTTTAATCCTTCTTTGACGGACATTTATCTTTGGCGCGGACTTTCGTATTATTTTTCGGGCGAAAAACTTTTAGCGAAACAGGATTGGAATACGGCTTTGAAATACCGTCATTTTAAGGCCAACGATTATTTAGAAAAATACAGATAAGATGACACCTTTGAATAGAATGTGGCGCAAAACTAAGATTTTTTTTCTCAGGTTGCGCTACAAACGGATAAATCCGAGGCTTATGGTTTACCTTGTGATGGTCATAATTTCTTCCCTTTTGTGGTTTTTCAACAAGACGGGAAGCACTGTCAGTACGGTAACGGATTTTCACGTTGAATATTACGGTCTGCCGAAAAACCATTATTTGTTGCCCGGACTTACGACCGAGGTGCTTCAACTGACGGTTTCGGCTAAGGGTTCGTATTTTTTGACTCATAACAATCAGTTTCCGACCATAAAAATCGACCTTTCAAAACTTGACATCAGACAGTTTCCCGATACGGATTCGTCGCTGAAATTTGTTACTAACGACGATGTACGTCCGCTTATTGAGGCTCAACTGCCTGCGGATTGCAAATGTCTTTCAGTAAAACCCGATACGGTGAAACTTGATTTCGGACGCTCGGCGATGAAAAAAGTTCCCGTGGTTTTGGACTATGACATCACTTTTGAAAAGCAGTTCAGGTTTAAGAAAGAGCCGGTTTTGCAGCCTGACAGCGTTGAAATTTCCGGCTCGGTAAATATTACGGATTCAGTCCTTTGTATTAAGACCGAAAAGGTTGAAATTTCAGGGCTTAATGAGTCTGTTTCGCAAAAAGTAAAACTCTTGTTGCCGAAAGATATTTTTTGCAGTTTGAATTTTACGCAGGCGGATTTTTTTGTTGAAAAATTCACCGGCAACACGATTGAAATACCCGTGCGTTGTATTAACGTTCCCGATTCGGTAGTTTTGAGAATTTTTCCGCAACAGATAACGCTCAAATACAATGTCGGTTGGGACAATTTCAACAGCGTTTCTGCCGAAATGTTTACCGCAGCAGTTGATTATAATGAACTTAACGGCATAACCAAACCAAAATTTTTGAGTGTTAAACTCATAAAATATCCTGAAACTTTCGGCGTAACTAACATCAGTTTTATGCCCGAAGGCGTGGAATTTTTAGTGGAAAGAAAAGAGAGGGTACATGAATGATTAAAATCGGTCTTACCGGCGGAATCGGCAGCGGAAAAACTACCGTCGCAAAAGTTTTTGAAAGATTCGGCGGCGGGGTTTACACTTCGGATTTGAGAGCAAAAATTATTCAAAACGAAAATCCGAAAGCCGTTTTTGAAATCAAAAAGCTTTTCGGCGAAGACATTTATTCTGACGGTGTTTTGAATAGAAAATATCTTGCAGATATTGTTTTTAACGATTCAGAAAAGTTGAAACAACTTAATGGAATTGTTCACCCGTTGGTTTTTGAAGATTTTTCTAAGTTTTTGGACGAAAATCAGGACAAAAGGTTCGTCGTTTTAGAAAGTGCGATTTTGATTGAAAGTGGCTTTTATAAGTTTGCTGATTTTTCGGTGTTGGTTACCTCGGATTTATCTTTGCGTTTAAAGCGCGTTATGGCGCGGGATAAGATTTCAGAGGAAAAAGTTTTTCAAAGAATAAAAAATCAACTTTCAGATCAAGAGTTAAAAATCAACTGTGAATACGAGGTCATTAACAACGACATTCAAACTCTTGAAAGTCAAGTTAAAGATATTTTGCGGCAAAATAATTTGCTTTTTTAATGAAACATTTTTATTTTTGCTGCGTTAAATAAATTAAGTGAAACCATAAAAACAGACATTAATCATGAAAAAATTATTTTATTTATTTCTTTTGGGCGGTGTATTGTTGTCTTCTTGTGAGTTAGAGGACGAAAACAATAACGATGGCGGCGGCACTGGTGGCGGCGGCAATAACAATCAAACGGAAGAAGGTTTGGTTCAATCTTTTAACGTATCGCTGAATTATAATTCGACGTCGCTTACTGCGGCATCGGCTTTTGATGTTGACGATTTAAAAACTGTCGGAGCAAGTAATTCGGCTGCCGATGTTTGTTTGGGTTGGCAGAATAATCAAGGATATTTTATGTCATCTCCTAACGGCAATTTGTTGAAAGAATGTTATAGTTTCAATGATATAACATTGTCGAACTCAAATACGACTACGGTTGCTAATTTGGGACAAGTTTCTTTGTCAAATTATGACGAGGCAAGCGAGTTGAAATCGTTGAGCGTTACTTCGGGCAGTATTCCTAATCTTAACGGAAAAAATCAGGTTATCGTTAACAGCGGTGATGTGATTGCTTTTCAGAAGGGCAATGTAAAAGGTGTCGGACAGGTTACGGGACTTAGTAAAGTTACTAAAAAAATTACGTTTAAGGGTTATGTTTATAATCCGTCATCGGCAAAATAAGAATTTTATAAAAACGATAAAAAAATAATGAAAAAAGCATATATATTTTTGGCGGAGGGTTTTGAAACTATCGAAGCCTTGGGCGCATACGACGTGTTTTGTAGAGGCGGTCTTGATGTTAAAACCGTGTCGATTAACAACAAAAAACAAGTTTCGGCTTCAAACAAAATAAAAGTTGAGGCTGATAAATTGATTTTGGAAATCAAAGATTTTTCTGATGCGGATTTGCTTTATCTGCCGGGCGGTTATCCGGGTTACGAAAACTTGGCTAACGATGCAACCGTCGGCAGCATTGTTAGAAAGCATTATGAAGACGGAAAACTTTTGGCTGCAATTTGCGGTGCGCCGACCGTTTTGCTGAAAAACAGAATCGGTTTCGGCAAAAAAGTTACCTCACATTCCTGCTGCAAAGATGAAATGTCGCAGAATTATGTTTACACCGGCAAACCGGTTGAAGAAGACGGAAACCTTGTAACCTCAATCGGTGCGGGACATACTGTTGATTTAGCAATCCGTCTCGTTGAAATTCTTGAAGGCGAAAAAGCCGTTGAAAAGATAAAAACAGGTATGGAATTGTGAAAAATGTTTTAGTGTTTTTCGCACTTTTCGTAGTTATATCTTGCGGAGAAAAACTTCCGCAAATTGCTTATAACCCCGTGCCTTACGATTTGGGAGTTCCGTTTTTTCCCGATTCGCTCAACATTCCGAAAGACAATC
Organism: Bacteroidales bacterium; assembly: GCA_017417315.1. Classification (GTDB taxonomy): domain Bacteria; phylum Bacteroidota; class Bacteroidia; order Bacteroidales; family UBA3824; genus UBA3824. The sequence continues at coordinate 10,781 of JAFPZK010000042.1, read as the reverse complement.
CGATGACTGTTGACGGCGTAAGGCTCGGGCGTTATCTTTTTTATGACACCCGTTTGTCGGGAAACTCCGATAAACCAATGAGTTGCGCAACGTGCCACAAACAAGAACACTCGTTTGAGTGCGGCACGGAGCAATTTTCTGACGGTCGTCCCGTGGGAAATTCGGGGAAAAAAACGCCTAACGTAATGTTGCCTTTGATAAATCTTGTTTGGAACAACAGCGGCTATTTTTGGAACGGTTTTATTGACAAAAACAATGGGAAAAACATCGAAACGACTGTTCCGATGGCGATTATTGCGCCTCACGAAATGGACGGCGATGTTGAAAATACCGTCAAACTAATAAAAAAAGATAATTTTTACCGCGAACTTTTTTATAAGGCTTTCGGTACGACTGATATTACTATTGATTTGATTTCCAAGGCGATAGCGCAGTTTATAAGGTCGCTTATAAGTTTTAATTCGCGTTTTGACAGGTTTATGGCTGGCGAGTTGACGCTCACGAAAAGCGAAATGCGCGGTTTAATGCTTTTTACGACCGAGGGGGCGGATTGTTTTCATTGTCATGGAAGTCCCGCTTTGCCGCTGTGGACTACAAACCTTTTTATGAATAATGCAAAAGATATTGATTTTGAGGGTCAAAACGACCGTTCAAGGGTTACCGGCAATCCGTTAGACAAAGGCAAATATCGTGTACCGACCCTCAGAAATATCGAATTTACAGCACCTTATATGCACGACGGGCGTTTTAAAACTTTGGACGAAGTTTTGGAGTTTTATAACAACGGTCTTAAACGTTCACCTTATATCGACCCGCTTTCAATAAATGCGAATCACGGCGGTATGCACCTCAGCGATAGGGATTTAGCAGATTTAAAGGCATTTTTGCTGACACTTTCCGATACAGCGTTTATTTCCGACAAAAGATTTTCTAATCCGTGGTGAGAAAACTTTCAATGTTAAGTTTTATATTTATTTCCTATTAATATTGAAAAACATTTGTTAATTTAAATTTAAATATATAATTTTGCAGCCACTAAACTTTTAGTTTTAATCATTACAATTTAATCTAAATTTAATTTTTTATTATGAAAAAAATGCTACTCGCGTCATTGTTGGCGTTATCCTCCGTGGGGATAAATTCGTGTACCGACAATGACCTTGAAAAACAGGTTGCGATGAACGCAAAGAGCCTGTCTTTCTCCGCAAGTTTCCCCGAAGAGGAGGAAAGTAATTCCCTTTCTAAGGCGTATGTTTCAGCCTCGGCATCAAACAACACCGCTGTTGACAAAATCGTTGTTTACGGCAATTACAGCCGGTGGCGTCCGTTTGAACTAAAACTTAACAACAATGTCTACACCGGCACGGGTGATGATGACGTAGTTTACAATTCGAGTTCTTTCGTAGGACTTTGGCCCGACGGTTACCGTCAGGACGACGGAAATTTCAAGATGACGTTTCCGAGCCGTCAAGAGCCGGTAGCAAACTGGTACGGCAGCAAAGCAAATCTTATGATTGCACAGTGCAATGCCAACAACAAAAAGTTTGATTTTCAGAAAGTTTACTCTTGTATCAGACTTTATGTTTACGAGAATTTCGACGAAATTACCGTTAATGCTATCAACGGCGATACTTATCTTGCCGGTGATGTTTTAGTTAATCCGTCAACAGGTGCTATCGTATCGCATTTATCGCCGTCAGGAACGCAGAGAAAAGTTACTTTGACAGGTCCTATCACTCCGGGTACTTACAACTTGGCTGTTGCTCCGGGTTGGGTTTGGGGTATTCAAGTTAACGCTACCAAAAACGGCAAAACCACTCAGGGTCAAGACCTTAAAACAATTATCCTCGAACAAGGTAAAGCAGTTGCATACGAAGTCGGCAACAAACAGAACAGCAACAATAACAATAATAATAACAATGCTGCCGGTCCTCAAACAGGTTGGCATGTTAGCGGCAAATACCTTGTAAACGGTAACAATCAGATTTGCAACATGTACGGTTTTGCTCAGACATACAGCCCGTGGTTCAACGAGCAAGGTACAAAATGGACGAATTACAACGTTTCAGGCTGTCTTACTTATAATAAAGGCATCATCGACAAAATCATGAATGCCGGTTGGAAAATGACTTGGATGCGTCTTCACATGGACAATTACTGGAGCAACGATCCCGTAAAAGCCAACGCTTGGAAAAACAACGGAATGCAGTCAAAATACGGCGATATGGGTGAAAGATACCTTTACGCTTTCGACTTTGAACGTTTCAAAAAATATTTCAACGAAGTATTTTTGCCGATGGCAGAATATGCTCAGAGCAAAGGACTTGCAGTTATTATGCGTCCTCCGGGAGTATGTCCTGCAATTATCTCTACATCAGCACACTACAAAGAGTATAAAGACAAATACATTTCTACTCCCGGTGGTAATTTGACCATTTATGCAGAAGATTATCAGGCATACCTTATAAAAGTTTGGACATGGGTTGCACAACAGCCTGCTGTTAAAAACAATCCTAACATTCAGTTTGAATTGGCTAACGAACCTGTTTACATTTGGTCTCCGTCAATGAAGGATTACGGTCCGCGTTGGGCTAACGGCAGATATATTCAGTCTGACGATATGTTCAAAGAGCAAACCGCTATTTTCCAGAGCGTTGTTAACGCTATCCGCAATCAGGGTTGCAGCAACGTAATTTGGGTTCCGGGTTGTGCTTATCAGGGCGATTACAGAGGTTATGCTAAATATCCGATTCAAGGCGAAAACATCGGTTTTGCAGTTCACTGCTATCCGGGTTGGTTTGGTTCAGCAGGTGTTAACGGCGACGGCGGTGTCGGCAACGGTTCATATCAGCAGTTCTACAACGAATGGGACGAAAAAGTCGGCTGTGTTGCAAGAACTCACCCGATTATCGTTACCGAAATGGACTGGGCACGTCAGCAGTTTGCCCGCAGCGGTTATATCGGAACTTGGGGAACGGGTTACACCGGCACGGCAGGCGGTTCGGGCTTCGGTGCTAACTTCAAGAAAATTGCTGATTCGTATGGCAACGTAAGTTACTTGACATTTGTTTGGCCTCACATTTTGGCACAGTTCAATCAGTATCATCCTGAGGACGGCGGTGCTGACGGAACAGGTCTTTATGACAAAGAATCAGGCGTTTACCCTGTTTTCCAGTGGTTTAAACAATATGCTAACGAATATCCGAAAAGATAAAAGCAACATGTCAATCATTCTTTATTTAAAAAAAGCCGGAGATTCTTATTTCCGGCTTTTTTAAATTTAAGATTAACTGTTCTAATTAATCGCTCTTTGACCGATAAGTCCTATTGCAAAACCGATTGCAGCGGCAATCAGATAAGCATTCGGGTTAGAAACTTTGCTTTTGTTGACGAAGTAAATAATTACTCCCGCAATAGGAATAAGGAACGAAATAATTATCGCCAAAATTCCTGCTTTTTCAGAAGATGTCTCACTCATAATTATTCAGTATTAAATGGTTAAACAAAAATTTAATAAATAGTCTGACACAAAATTATAAAATTTTTGCTTATAAAAAAAAAATTTGACAATTTTAAAAAATCTTTTATCCAAAGAATGCAATCAAACTACCTGCCTATTCTGGCATTGCAATTTCTGTCAAAATCGCTTTTATTTCTTCAAACTCACTGTCCCACAAGTTGTTATCTCGTAAATATGTTTCTAATTCTTTGAAAGTTTCATCTTCATAAAGAATGTATGTGGAGATAACGGCGGAATATTCGTATTTTGGTCTGCAACTTTCTAATACGGATTTAATTTTTGAAATACAATTTCGTTTTTGACGTTCTGTTGAGGTTGATTTTAATAAGTCAAACAGATTTTCTAAATTTTCCGCAACTGTAAAACCCATTTCTGACCTTGGGTTTATAAAGTGTTCTCGGTCGTTTAAGGCAAGTACATCTCTTGTAATTTCTCCTTTTTGGTTTTTCGGATAATATTTGAATGCCTTTACATATAGAAAATCTTTCGGATTATCGGTTAACGGATTGACGATTGGTTCAGCAACAACATCATGATTGCCTTTTGTTGTATTGCATTTTTTGCATGATGGCAAGAGATTTCCCCATTCTACAACAAGGTCTTTGTATTTGTCCTTGTGTTTAAAATGGTCAATCTCCATATAAGAGCTTTTTGTGTTAAGTAGTTGTTCTGAATATGCGCACTTGCTGTTAGTCATTTCAAGCAAAGCCCTCTCTATGTATGGTTTCTTCCATACAGGAGAGCCGTCTTGTTTGAATTTTTCGGTCAACTGTTGCTTAACTTCGTCAGTTAGTTCGGCAGGTTTGGCTATGAGTTGCAGTTTAATCATTGATTTCCATTTGAGAGAGTTGTAATTTCAAAAGTCTTCTTGCCGGATTGTTCGGGTGAAGAATTTTTATGAGTGTAGCGTATGCTTGACGTGCCTTAGCAATATCGTTGTTATCAAGACCTTCGTCAAACATTTTGTAAGTTTTCTGCAAATAATCGGACTGAATGTCGTTGTCTAATTTCATTGTGTCGCGCAAAATCTCCTCCACTGTCCAACCGCTGAAATCTGTTACGGGCGAATGTTCCACAATTATTTTTTCGTTCTCTCGGCGCAAAACGTACAAGTTGACTTCTTGCATTGATTGTATAATCAACGGGCTATGTGTTGTTACAATGAATTGTACGTTTTTGAAAATTTCCGATACGTATGAGATGATTTCACGCTGCCATTTTGGGTGCAGATGCAGGTCGATTTCGTCTACTAATACAACGGCACTTTCAAGTAATGGATTCTCTGATTTGGGAAAGTTATCAAACAATCTTTTACTTAAATCAACGACCCATGATAACATTGATTGGTAGCCAAATCCTAACTCTTTAAATTTGAACCAACCTTCTTTTGTTTTGAAAAGAACATTGTTGCGACCTACATCTGAACTCTCAAACATAAAATCGTTGATTTCTGGGAAAATATCACTACATATAACTTCTTTGATTTTATTTAAGATTTTTTTGGCTTTTGTATTCTTGTTTTTTGCAGAATAATCAAGTTGCATCAGCCATTGTTCAATGTCTATAAGGCGTTTATCAATATAAAACAACGAATCACAATCTCCACATTCTTCTTCACCAGATAAATCCTGTTTGGTTGTTGGATAACGACTTACGCCATAAGCAAACATATGAAAATCATCTAATTCGCCTACGCTATCTGCTGATACATGTTACGTATTTATCAAACTCCCATTCTCCGTAGTTTGTTAGATTACAACCAAGATTAAACTGATTATTGCCATCCCAATTTTCCATTTCTCTTAGTGAAATATAGGGAACAATAAGATGATGATTTAATGGATTACGTCCATCCAAGGTTATGGGACACAAACTTGCTATCGCCTGCAATATTCTCGTTTTGCCCGTGTTATTATTACCCAATAAAACTGTCCACTGATAAATTTCTGATTCGTTTTTGTTACAATCAATAGTTACATTGTCCACCCCTTTGTAGGATTGGATTGATACAGACTGTATTTTAATGTCTTTGTTTACATTCATTTTTTTGGAGAATTGTAATTACATTGCAAAGATAGCACATTTATATATATAACACAAAAAAACGACGGATTATTTTTTTTATAATCCGTCGTTTTAAAAAAAGTATTGTAATTCTCTTATCCCAAGAACGCAATCAAAATACCTGCTGCTACTGCTGATCCGATAACGCCTGAAACGTTTGAAGACATACAATAGTTAAGGACGTGGTTACGCGGGTCGTATTTGAGCGCGATTTCGTTTGCAACACGTGAAGCCATAGGAACGGCACTCAAACCCGTTGCACCGATAAGCGGATTAACTTTCTTTTTAGAGAACAAGTTGTAAATCTTCGCCAACATAATGCCGCCGAAAATCGAGAAACCAAACGCTAAAAATCCACCGGCTACAATACCTATCGTCGTCCAGTTCAAGAACGCATCAACAGTCATCGTTGCGCCGACACAAAGTCCCAAGAAAATCGTCGCTGAGTTCATAATCGCATTTGATGCAGCATCAAAAATTCTCGATGTTGAACTGCCGACTTCTTTAATCAAGTTTCCGAACATCAACATACCTACCAAAGGAACGGCTGACGGAACGATTATCGCTACAACTGTCGTCGTTGCTATCGGGAAAATGATTTTCAAAGCACCCATGTTCTTGAACTCGGTCTTTGACGGATAAAGTTTGTCCTGCTCTTTCATGTTAATCATTAATTCCTTTTTGCTGCAAGTAAGTTTTACAACCAATGGAACAATCACCGGTACTAACGCCATATATGAATATGCCGCAATAGCAATCGGTCCTAACAAATGAGGAGCCAATTTTATCGTCGTGAAAATAGCCGTCGGACCGTCAGCACCGCCGATAATCGCCAATGAAGCAGCCTCTTGCATCGTGAAAAAGTTGCAAGCAACCAACAAAACGGCAAAAATTCCGAACTGAGCACCCGCTCCGAAAATCGCTAATTTCAAGTTCCTTAACATAGGACCGAAGTCCGTCAACGCTCCTACGCCCATGAAAATAATCGGCGGAAGAAGACCGCTTTTTATTAAAGCGTAGTAAAGAAAGTTCATAATTCCGAGGTCGTGTGCAATCTCAGGCAAGGACATCTCGTAAATGTTTTTCAATTCACCGTTTACGGGAACCATGCCCTGACCGTCAGGAGAAACTACTCCCATTCCGCCGCCCGGAAAGTTCGCTATCAAAACGCCGAATGCAATCGGGATTAAAAGCAACGGTTCATAACCCTTTTTAATGCCCAAATACAACAGCAAAAACGCCAAAGCGTACATTATCAAAAACTGCGGTTGGTCAATCAGATTGCTAATCGCAGTCATATCATAGATTTTTTCAAATATTGAGTCGCCCATCGCCAAACTATTTTATTCTCATTAATACATCGTCCTCAGAAACGGATTCACCGCTCTTAAAACAAATCTGTGTTATAACTCCGTCATTTTCAGCGGCTATGGCGTTGAAAGTCTTCATCGCTTCAATGTAGCAAACACGTTGTCCTTTCTTAACCGTATCGCCTACTTTTACGGGTGTTTCGCCCTGACCTTTAACGAGATAGAATTTTCCCTCCAAAGGAGCGGTCAATTCCTGACCTTCGCCCGGTGCGCCGACAGCCGCCGGAGCAGCACCGCCTTGAACAGCAGCAGGTTGTGTGCCGTCGTTAGCACCTATCGTAACAGCATATTTAACACCGTTAACATCTACCGTAACAGTCTGCGGGAAAGCAATTGCGCCGCCTTTCGGAGCGTTCTTTTCGGCTTTACGTTTTGCGAGGTCAGCCTCAAAATCTTTCTTAGCCTGACCTGATTTGTAAAGACGATATTGTTGCGGGTGCATTGCGAGTTCAAACAATTCTTCGTCGTCCTGACCGAAATCCCAACCGTTATCCTGCATTTCTTTTCTGAAAGTGTCAAGCGCGTCGGGGTATTCGTCCTGAGGATTGCCCGTGAAAAATTCTCTGCCTTGTTCTTTCGCCAAAGCAACGAGTTCGGGAGCAACTTCGCCCGGAAGTTTTCCTGATTTGCCCAAAAGCATATTCCAAATATCGTCAGCGATTAACGACCAACGCTCTTTGCCTTTTTCCATTTGCATAACGTTAGTTAACGCCATGTTCTTAACGTACTGACTGAAAGGCGTTACGAGCGGCGGATTACCCATTTTAGGCCAAACGTATGTTACCTCGTCAAACAACTTAATCATCAACTCGTCCTGAGTGAGTTTGGGCTGATTGTGTTTTTCTTTATATTTGTTAACGCTTTCGAGATTGCTTTCAAGGTCGGTCATAAGAGAACCCATCATACCGCCGGGAAGACCGGGAGCAATCAAAAGCGAGTTCATAAAGCGGTTTCTTTGCGGAATGTAATAGCCGAGAAAATCGTCCATCATCTCCTGAATCAAAGAACGAACTTCCATATACGCTGACATGTTAATCTCTTTAACCTCGAAACCTGCGTCTTTCAACATCGGCTGAACTGCCAAAATGTCAGCATGACCCGTACCCCAAGAGAGCGGTTCCATTCCGACGTCAACGTAGTCGCAACCTGCCTTGCAAACCTCTAATATTGAAGCCATTGAAAAGCCCGGACCTGCATGTGAGTGGTATTCAACGACGATGTCTTTTTTGTAATCTTTTATTGCTTTGACGATTTTGCCGAGTTTGACGGGACGTCCGATACCAGCCATATCTTTGATACAGATTTCGTCTGCGCCTGCATCGATAAGGGTTTTAGCGAGGTTGGTGTAATATTCAACGGTGTGAATCGGACTTTCGGTGATACAGAGGCAGCACTGCGAAATCATATGCGTACCGTCGGGGCGGGTAGCCTCGTGAGCGTAACCGATTGAAGGAATGATATTTCTGGGGTCGTTAAGTCCGCAGAAAGTTCTTGCGATGTCCGTTCCTTGTGTGTATTTTACTTTGTAGAAAAGTTTTCTGACATCGACCGGACACGGGTTCATACGGATACCGTTCAAAGCGCGGTCGAGCATTTCGGTTTGGATTCCTGCCTCGTGAAAAGGTTTCGTCCATTCGCGGACTGACTTGTTGGGGTTTTCTCCGTAAAGGAGGTTAACTTGTTCAAAACCACCGCCGTTGGTTTCAACGCGGTCAAAACAACCCATTCTGACGATTGCGGGTGCTACTTTTAAAAGTTGGTCAACTCTCGGCTGATATTTGCCCGAGGACTGCCACAAATCTCTAAAAACGAGATTAAATTTTACTGGTCTGCCCATTTTTTTCTAAACTACCTGTTTTTTTTTAAATGTTTTACAATCTTTGAATTTTAACGGCTCTGCCTTTACCGCCGGTTAATTGTTGAACGGCGAGGTCGATAGCCTGCTGAACGCCCGGTTCGATAGCCAGAGGCGTGTTATCAGCGACCGCCTTAACGGTTTTTTCTTCTTCGGGAGCGATTTTATTTACCGCTTTGATGAGAAGATTTCCGAAGGCGATAATCAAAAGCAGCACCACGAAAACGGTGCTGAGGCCTACTCCTAAGAGTTTCAAGGCTTCTAAAAAATTACCTTCCATTATGATAAAGTGTTAATAAAATTCTTTCGGGCGGTAAAGTTAAAAATTTTTTTTCAAAAAGACTGTATTTTTTTTAGTTATTTTTTTCAAAGAATTTTTATTCTATCGTTTCGATATAAAAACTAACGGGTCTGAAACCGTCGTTACAACTTATCATTGCGCTTTTTGGGTTTTGCATCCAGCCGTCAAAAAAGTTTCCGCCGCCTTTTGAAAGTTCTTCTACAAATTCGCGCATACTTTCCCAAGCCGACGGACACATTCCTTCGGGGCGTTTACCGTTAGCGGAAATCCATTGCTGACCTATTTTAACGTCGCAGGCGTGTTCGATTTTGTTTTCGTATTGCGCCATAAGGTTGGTGTAGACGGTTTGCCGCACGGCGGTAATGCGAACTGGGTTATTGTTTGCTTGTTTCATTGTATTGACCATAGTTAAGGTGTATTAATGTTGTTTCTTGTAAACATACGTTTCGTATAACCACTTGTAGTTTTTGGGCGTTGGTTCGAGGTCGATGGTGGTCAGCGGCGAAAACTGAATCAGGTTGTTGGAATATCGCGAAAGATAGTTAATACGCTCAGGAGATTCTTTTTTCGTTGAATTTTCCATATTTTTTATAACACGCATAAGAAAACTATACTCAGGACGGTTCATCAAGAGTTTTAGCGCATCCATTTTTTTCTGTGAATATTTGAACGATATTTCGCCGTTATTCACGTACAAAATGCCCACGCTGAGCCTTTCGGTAAGTTCAAGGTTCAGGAGACCGTAAACTATGCTGTATTGAAATTGTGGTTTCATTGTGTTAAAAGTTTTGTCGTAATGTTTCTACAAAATTTGAAAAGCAACCATCAATCCATTGGTTTTCAAAAAGTTCGCTAATTTTATTGCGTAAAATGTTTTCTGATACATTCCATTCTTTCGGAATTTTAAGCGCATCAAAAACGTTGAAAATATCACGGGCGCCGTCAATGCAGTTGGTAATGTCGGCTGCGTTTTCGATTTTTTGATAGCCAACAGCCTCGACATTGAAATTACACGGGATTGCAAATTGTTTGGTGTGTTCAGGCAAAATCTTTACGAAGACAAATTCAGGAGTGTTCAAGTTCCAATATTTTGCCAATAGCGAACCGAACAATTCACTTGCTAATTTATATGCCGACACAGAATCCGCCCTCATATACTTACAAATATATTGTTTTTGGTCGCTACAAGTAACCAAAACCGGCACATCTCCGGTAGAAAATGCGCGGTCAATTTCTTTTATGGTGTGGAGTAATGGTATCATTTTGTTTTGTTTCTGCAAAGATACGTATTTTTTGATAATTGGCAATAATAATTTTGTTTTGTAATTAATTGATTGATTATTAGATTGTTGTGTCATCGAAGTGCAGTTTTCCCAAAATTTTTTTCGCCTAAAAGTGCAGTTTTCCCAAAATGTTTATGTTTATAATTTAAAATCTATTGATAATCAGAGTGTTATAATTTTACTTGATATTTAAGGAATTTTCCAAAAATTTCCCTTAACTTTGCAGCGTAAAAAATCAATCGTTATGTTAGAAAAAGAAATTGCGGAATATCTGTCAAGGAGTGGCGAAAAGTCGCTGAATGTTAAGGCATTGCTGTTTGATATGGACGGTGTGTTGTTTAATTCGATGCCGTTTCATGCGGTTTCGTGGTGTAGGGCGGCAAAGGAG
>JAFPZK010000041.1 GCA_017417315.1 Bacteroidales bacterium | reverse complement strand
TTCTCCGTTGTCCAAACGCACAAAACCGTTGTCATCCAACAGAGAATTTAAAAATGCCAAATATTGCGGTTTTGCGAAGTTTATTTCTTCAAAAACCACCGCACCGCCTTCTCTAATCGCCTTTGTTACATAACTTTCTTTAAAAACGATTCTGTCGTTTTCGGGAATGAATTTTCCGAGTATAAATTCATCAAGATTTTCGGTACAGTTTACGGTTTCCAAAATAGGCAGACGGATTGTCTTGCAAATAAGTTTGCACGAAATTGTCTTACCCGTACCCGCAGGACCGTGAAACAAAACTGTTTTGATACTGCCGCAAGTTATTGCCGTACAGAGGTTTTTTAATTTTTCGTCCAAAACGAATTCATCACCCAAAGCCGGTATCAGAGAGATATATTCATCAGAAAATTCGGTGTCAGCAAATTCAGTTGTTTTCATTGCTTTTGTTTTTTCTTCTCGGGGACGGAAATAATTACCGAAAACAGCCGAAAATCTTTGATAATCACCCCAATTGATTTCTTTGATAAACTTATCGGAGCTGTGCGGACATAATTCGCTATCACATATATACCAATGATAAAAATCTTTATATAATCCGACAAAATTATATTCCGTATAATCGTTTACGAGTTCGATTATTTTATTTCTGATTTCAACCTTCATTACAACAGCCGCCATAAGTACAGTCAGATATAACAAGCAACTATTATATCCCGGACTAACAGGCTTATTTTCTTTATCATACCATTCAAATACATTATTTTCCATATCAAATCTGCCTCGAAATACATCACGTGAAAATACGTCATTATCACGCCAATCTTGCGGAATATTGATATCCATTATAAAGTTTTGTTTCGCACTATTGAAATAAAACTCGCCTATCGGCTCTTTGTCTAAAAAAGACTTCAAAAAATCGCATGCAAGCGCAATAGCCTCACCGACAGACTGATATATAACTATACGCACACTATTTTCTGAACCTTCGCTCGGAGCTACGGTAACTCCTGACAAATGTTTGAAACTGAATCCTTTATAAATAATATCAGATTCCGTGCGACATTCTGCCCCAAAACCTTCCCTTGACCTTCTGCGTAGAGGTAGTCCCATAATCTTATTTTTTTATATTTTTAAAAAAAATTATACTTCCAAATTATAAATTCCTATAATAGAACGAAATGTTTCTTCCAAAACTCTGTCGCATTTGGCAATCGGAATGATAGTTTTTTCTGCTGCCTCAACATAACCTTCGTATTGTGCCAAACTAACCCAGTTTTCGAGATTTCGCGGTGAAATTACCAGATCAACTTCTTCTTCCGAAATTTTTTTCTTAATTTTCCTATAAATGCGCAACAAATTGTCTATTTTGTCGCTACATTCGGGAATTCGGGTCAAAAGCATACGCTTAATTGCAGTATCCGATAGTTGCGGAATTTCAACAACGGCATTAAAACGATTGTAAAGTGCCTGATTGAGTTGTTTTGTACCGAAATATCCTATGTTCATTGTTGCGAAAAAGCGGAAATTCTTATGACGGCGGACAATTTCTCCGTTGTCCAAACGCACAAAACCGTTGTCATCCAACAGAGAATTTAAAAATGCCAAATATTGCGGTTTTGCGAAGTTTATTTCTTCAAAAACCACCGCACCGCCTTCTCTAATCGCCTTTGTTACATAACTTTCTTT
>JAFPZK010000006.1 GCA_017417315.1 Bacteroidales bacterium | reverse complement strand
GGACAGCAAAGGCAGAACGGTTAATTTCAAGAATACGATTATAATTATGACCTCTAACCTCGGCAGCGATTTAATCCGTCAAAACATGGAAACGATTAATGACCAAAACCATGACGAGGTAATCGACAAAACGAAAAATGCTGTTATCAACCTGTTAAAGAACACGATACGTCCGGAATTTTTGAACAGAATTGACGAAACGGTGATTTTCACGCCTTTAACAAGAGCGGAAATTGCGGAAGTCATAAAAATTCAGTTGGCGGGTATCAACAAAGTTTTGAAAGACCAAAACATAGAATTGGTTTTGACGGACAAGGCTTTGAATTGGGTAGCCGACATGGGTTACGACCCTGAGTTCGGCGCAAGACCTGTCAAGAGGGTTATTCAGAAAGAGATTTTGAACAACCTTGCAACGGAACTCATTTCTGGCAAAATCGGCAAAAAGCCACAAATCTTAGTCGATGAAAAAGACGGGGAAATAACATTTGAATAAATAAAAAAAATGCGGGATTTGAAAAAAGTCCCGCATTTTTTTTATAGATATATCTTTTACTGTTTCAAAATCATCTCCACCTGCTGTTTACTAACATTGAGGATTTGGGCGATTTGTTCTGCTGAATTGGTCGCAGAAAGGGCTTTGATTGCAGCGGAAAGTTGCGCTTGTTGCTGAGAAAGTTGCGCATCTTTCTGTGAGAGTTGCGCATCTTTCTGTGAGAGTTGCGCATCTTTCTGTGAAAGTTGCGCATCTTTCTGTGAGAGTTGCGCATCTTTCTGTGAGAGTTGCGCATCTTTCTGTGAGAGTTGCGCATCTTTCTGCAAAAGTTGTTTTTCCTTTGCATCTACCATACCCTGCAACTCAATGTTCCGCCTCATCAGTTTTGTCTGCTTTGCCCATTCGTATTGTTCAAGTTCAAGGTTGCCGCGAAGTTGTTTGTCTACTGACGCCTTTTGTAAGGCTTTCATCAGAGTACGGTAATCGTCGGAATCGTCAAAATATTCATCGATTTCGATTTCCTCCTTGTTTGGCTCACAGTCACTGAAAATAGACAACAGACGGTCAAGATGAGTCTTGACATTCTTCTTGGTCAGCGGCGCAATTACGAATGTTACAGTGTGCGTAAGGCCGTTGATGTAATCGTTGTTTTCTGGGATTTGAATAATGTTGCCGTCCTGATCCTTAAAGATGTTTTCGCCGTGCATCACGGATTCGCTCAGACCGTCGCCAAGTGTGTGTCCCAAAATGTAGATGGTATGAATCGGCAGAGGATGCTCCACGGTGATTTGCTCGTTGGTCTTGGGATTGCTGATTATTTCCTGATATTTCTTGGTTGCATCCATATAAATTGCACCAAGATAATGGCGGAAACGCATTATCTCACCTTCTTCCAATGCCTTCTGAACTTCGATATGCACAAGTTGCTGCTTACCTGCTTTGTCCAAAATCGTAGCGGAAAAATCCAACTTGAACACTTTTTTGCCGTCGGGCAGCATCGCCGCGTACTCGTTGTTGTTCATTTGTATAGACACTACTTTGGTTTTCAAGATGTTGCCTATCAACACCTTGGCTACCTTCTCGTCTTGCATTATGTATTTGAAGACGGTGTCGTATATAGGGTTAACTACGTGTGCCATTTGCTTTGACGTTTAGTTTTTGGCAAAATTAGTTGATTTTTTTTGAAAAATGACAAAAAACAACAAAGTTTTTTAGATTTTTTTTCAACTTTTGCAAACGATTGCGCATTTTTTTTCGTAATATTATGTCCTTAAAAGTAACATTTTAAGGACATTTTTTTTAAAATTGCACCGTAAAAAAACTTGAAAAAAAATGAGCAATAAACCTTCGTTAAATTTTTGGCAACTCTGGAATATAAGTTTCGGATTTTTCGGAGTTCAAATAGCATACGCTTTGCAAAGTGCCAACATCAGCCGCATTTTTGCGACCCTCGGCGCAGACCCGCACAATCTGAGTTATTTTTGGATTTTGCCGCCGCTGATGGGAATCATCGTTCAACCGATAATAGGCGTTTTCAGCGACAAGACATGGTGCCGTTTCGGTCGACGTATCCCCTACCTCTTTATCGGCGCGGCAGTTGCGGTTTTAGTTATGTGCCTTTTGCCTAATGCCGGAAGTCTCGGCTTGACAGTATCTTCGGCAATGATTTTCGGACTTTTGTCCCTTATGTTTCTAGACACAAGCATAAACGTGGCAATGCAGCCTTTCAAAATGCTTGTCGGCGACATGGTAAACGAACAGCAAAAAACCAAAGCGTATTCCATTCAATCGTTTCTCTGCAACGCGGGCAGCGTAGTCGGCTTTGTTTTCCCCTTCCTTTTTGCGTGGATAGGTGTCAGCAATACAGCCCCTGACGGCGTTGTACCTGATTCCGTAATCTATTCGTTTTACGTTGGCGCAGCAATACTCATTCTCTGTGTCATATACACGGTTGTAAAGGTTAAGGAATATCCGCCCGCACTCTACAACGAATACAACGGCATAAAAGAAGAAACACAAGCCAAATCACCGAATATTTTTAAACTTCTCGTTAACGCTCCGAAAGCCTTTTGGACGGTCGGACTTGTGCAGTTTTTCTGTTGGGCGGCGTTTATGTATATGTGGACTTACACCAACGGCGCAATAGCCGAGAGTTGTTGGAACACAACGGACACCGCTTCAAGCGAATACCAGTCGGCTGGCAACTGGGTCGGAATCCTGTTTGCGGTTCAGGCGATAGGCTCTGTGGCGTGGGCGGCTGTTTTGCCGTGGATTGCCGAAAAAACATCTCGTAAGGCGGCTTACTCGCTGAGCCTTGCTCTCGGCGGTTTAGGCTTTATCTCAACGCTGTTTTTTACAAACCAATATATGCTTTTTATAAGTTTTATTTTGGTAGGTTTTGCATGGGCGGCAATGTTAGCAATGCCTTTTGCGATTTTGACTAACTCTCTCGAAGGTTACGGACATATCGGCTCGTACCTCGGACTTTTCAACGGGACAATCTGCATACCGCAAATCGTTGCGGCGGTTGTTGGCGGAGTATTGCTCTCTATTATGGGCGGCAAACAAGTTATGATGCTTGTGATAGCGGGAATTTTGCTGCTACTTGGCGCATGCGCAGTTTTTATCATTAAAGAAAAAAATAAAAAATAATGAAATCTTGTATTTTTGATTTGGACGGAGTTTTGGTAGACTCGGCAAAATACCACTACTTGGCATGGAAAGCCCTTGCCGACAAACTCGGATTTGTTTTCACAGAAAAAGACAACGAAAGGCTCAAAGGTGTCAGCCGCATGAAATCGTTGGAAATACTTTTGGAAATCGGCAAAATCACAATGTCTGACGGCGAAAAAGAACAAGCCGCCGCCGAAAAAAACGAATTATACAGAAGTTATATTTCAAAGATGACACCCGAAGAAATTTTGCCGGGCGTTGAGAATTTTTTAAAGGAGTTGAAAAGCCTCGGCATAAAAACCGCCATCGGCTCGGCAAGTAAAAACACGCCTTTAATTTTGGAGCGGACGGGTTTGAAAAAATATTTTGACGCGGTAGCCGACGGCACCAACGTTTCAAAAGCCAAACCCGACCCCGAAGTTTTCTTAAAAGGTGCCGAACTTTTGGGCGTTGACCCTAAAACCTGCATCGTTTTTGAAGACGCAGCGGCAGGCGTTGAAGCGGCACACCGTGCAGGCATGAAAGCGGTCGGCATCGGCAGTCAAACCGTCTTAAACGAGGCTGATTTGGTGATTCCGAACTTTGTCGGCGTAACATCAGACATCTTGCAAAAAATTTAACATTTCTTTAACTTACTTTTTGTAATTTTTGTTAAAAAAAGTTAGTATCTTGCTGACGAAAATTTTAATAGAAAGAAGCAATGAGCAACTATAACAAAACTATACAAAAAGCAAAATATACTTTACTGGGGGGGTAAAATCCTACTCTAAGAGTCAAGATATATGATAAAAAATCCCTTGCGGAGAAGTTTCTTATTTTCAGGAACTTCTTCGCAAGGGATTTTTTTGTATTTGAAACATAATTAATTTTTTAAAAAAAACTTATAAAAAAATGACAGAGCAAATTAAAAGAACTGCCGCTACACTTCCGGCAGACCAAATGACCAAAAAAAGGTATGAAAAACCTGATTTTGATGTAATCGAAGTGGAAATGAATAAAATATTGTGCGCAAGCGGAACCCAAACACCCGACAACACTCCAAGTTCAATACTTCAAGACCTCGGATTCGGTGGTAATCTCTAAAACAATAACAATTAAAAAATTGATAAAAATGAACAGAAGATTTATATTAGTTTCAATGTTGGCGGCTGCAATGTTCGCAACATCATGCAGCAAAGACGAAAACAACGATAAAGAAATAAATAAGCCGCAAGTAGAAGTTCAAAAAACTTGTCCTATAACGATAAAAGCGACTAACAAATCCGGCATATCCAAAGTTGCCTTAGGAACTGAAAACGGTGACCAAAGTTATACATTTAAGTTTGAAGAAGGCGAAACGATGACAATAACATCAGTAGATGACAATCCAATAACCTATACGTTGACGATAAATGCTGATGGAGTTGGTAAAAACACTGCTACTTTTTCCGGTGAAATTAATGAGGAGGATTACGGCAAAGAATTTACTGCATCTATAACTACAAACGAATTATTATCAGATGTAAGTGGTGCATATTCATCTCTTGAAGCAGCCGTAAACAATAATAACAAATTCGTATCATCAGAAGAATTTACATTAACCGATGCAACAGAGATAACTCTTCAAGATCAATATGTATATATCGGCTTAGCCATCGAATATTTGTACGGAAAGACACTTAAAGTTAACGGTACGAACGTGCAATTACTTTCACAGGAACCTTCACAGGAACCTTCACAGGAAGAAGACACTAGAACTTGGATTGTACTTTCAAGCGATAATTTGAGTATTCCTGACCTTAATTTATCAACAACAGTTGCAAGAGGTAAATACTATACGATTACCCGTAACAACGCTCAAAAGCCGACCGCTGCAACACCGACTATTGAAAATTCTACATTTGATATAGCATCTGCAACTACTATCAACCTCAGCAATGATGCAATCACTACCGCTATGGAATATAGCACAGATGGTACTAATTGGA
The DNA here is from genome assembly GCA_017417315.1 of Bacteroidales bacterium. Classification (GTDB taxonomy): domain Bacteria; phylum Bacteroidota; class Bacteroidia; order Bacteroidales; family UBA3824; genus UBA3824. The sequence continues at coordinate 1,287 of JAFPZK010000006.1, read as the reverse complement.
ATGTCGTAACAACAAGCGGTGAAATTAACGGACTTGCTGAAGATCAAGAAATACAAATCCGCGTAAAGGGAAATGATTACTTGAATGAAAGTGAAGCAGTAACAGTTACTATTCCTACAATTACAGAAAGGGACGTTGATGCTACTACTGTCTACTACCTTGAAGGGGATACATGGGAAACAGCAGCAAGTTACACAGTTAACAGTAGTATATCTGTTGAAGGAGGTTATATTATGAACGAAGCTACTAAAAAACTTCAATTTACGTACCACGTAGACCCTGAGAGTGCAAGTGACGTATCGCCTAATGCGGAAGTTAACATCGATGATGCTTCGGGTTTTTATTCTTGGGTATACGCAGTAGAACCCTAAAAGATTTATAGTTAAATAATAAAAACTTCACCCTTGTCTAATTGAATATTAGGCAAGGGTGTTGTTTTTTTTATTTTTACACGAATGTCGCCATTTTATTAATTGCCTGACGGACTTTTTGTTGTTTCACTTCGTATGAAGTTTCGTTTCTTTTAAGATTTTTCAAAAGCATATCGGCAAGTTTTTGTAATTTATAGATATTGAAACTCTCTTGAAACTTCAACCACATATAGACAGGAATCGTTGTCGCTTTTTCCAAAGCAACAGCCGTCGGCTCGTCAACATCCGCTTTACAAGCACAGATAAGTTTTATTTTATTTTCACTGATACCGCAAAGTTTTGAAAACTCACCCTCAGTAAGTTCCATTTCCTGAATTTTTTCTTTCAAGAACTCTCCCGGATGAAAATAAATAACCGGTAATTCTAATTTTTTATCGTCAAACGTTACTTCCATATCGTTTGCAAAGTCATAAGTGTGTATATTACTCGCAAAAATGAAAACTTTTTATGAAAAAACAAAATAAAAATAAAAGTTTTTTTCTCAAAAACATTTTTTTTTTCCAAAAACCTTTTTTATATTTGCGGCGAAAAAAATTAAGGCAATGAAAGCATATTTTTATACTCTCCTTCTACATGGCGAACTTTCGGAGTTGATTTTCTGAAAGGCGGGAAGGTGCGTATTTTTCGTATAAAATTAAGTTGAATATAAAAAACAATTTTAGAAAAGCCCTTCTCAAAAAAAATTGAGAGGGGCTTTTCTGTTATAAAGCAAAAAAATATGGATAACAGAGTTTACATTTTTGACACTACTTTAAGGGACGGCGAACAAGTCCCCGGTTGTCAGCTCAACACCGTCGAAAAAATTCAAGTCGCTAAACAACTTGAAAAACTCGGCGTGGACATTATTGAAGCCGGT
>JAFPZK010000040.1 GCA_017417315.1 Bacteroidales bacterium | reverse complement strand
TCGCCGTCGCCGACAGCGATGTTACGGGCAATACTTTCCGAAAAAATCACACCTTCCTGCATCACAACGCCACATTTGCTGCGCCAAAGGTCAAGATTGATGTCGCCGAGATTTTCTTCGCCGATAAAAATGCCGCCTTCGGTTGCCTCGTAATAACCAAGCATAAGTTTTATGAGCGTTGTTTTGCCGCTGCCTGAGGCTCCGACAATCGCCGTAACTTTGCCGCTCTCAAAAAGTACGTTGATGTCTGTTAAAGTGTTTTTCAAGCGGTGAATATTGTATTTAAAATTTACGTTTTTAAATTCGATTCCGTTACAATTTTCTGAAACTTCATTGATTGGGCGTGAAAAATTTTCATCGGTTTTTTCGTGAATTTCGTTGATGCGTTCAAGGCTGATTTTAACGTCTTGAACCGAATAAAAAAATTCCGTAATCTGTTCCACCGGCGAATTTAACTGCCCTAAAATGTACTGAACCGCCATCATCATACCAAGTGTCATGTCGCCCGAAATCACAGATGTCGCCGCAATCACCGTCATAACAATATTTTTGCCTTGATTGACCAACACTCCGCCCGCCTCTTGTAACTGTTGGAGTTTCAGGGTTTTGGCTTTTACGGCGAACACATCTTTTTCTGATTGTTCCCATTCGTTGCGGCGGCGGAGTTTGCAGTTTTGCAGTTTTATCTCCTGAACCGAAGTTACAAACTGATACGTGCGGTTGTTGACCTCGGCTTGTTTGGAAAAAGTGATATAATCCAAGACTTTACGGCGTTTTAAAAATGCAACCGTCCACAATCCGTAAAGCACTGACCCAATGATAAAAACCGTAAAAATTTTGATGCTGTAAACAAACAAAACGCCCGAAAATATCAAAAAAGTCAAAAACGAAAAAAAGGCGTTAAGTGTTTTGCCGGTTAAAAAATATTCCACTCTTTCGTGGTCGTGAATACGTTGCAAAATGTCGCCCGTCTGTTTCACGTCAAAAAACTTCATCGGCAGTTTTAAGAGTTTTATAAAAAAATCGCTGATGAGCGAAATATTGATTTCCATGCTGATTTTCAGCAAAATTCTTTGACGGATAAAGTCGATGACGGTTGCGCTGAATGTCAAGACTAATTGTCCGATAAGAATCAGCCAAATAAGGTCAACGGATTGATTTTTAATGCCTTTATCAACGACAGCCTGCATAAAGAAAGGCAATGCTAATTGTATCAGGCTGCCGATTGTTAGGGCAAAAACAATGAAAATGAATTGTTTTTTGTATTGTTTTAAATAGTTAAGTAGAAACTTAAAAGAGCGTTTTTCGCCGTAGTTTTCAGTGTTGGCGGTTGTATTTTCATAAAACTTTTCTGTAGGGCTTATCAACATTACAACGCCTTTTTCTTCACCGCCGTTTTTCGTTGAAATCCAACCGTCAAGAAATTCCTCACGCGAGTAATTTACAACACCGATTCCCGGATCATAAACTCTGAATCGTTTGCCGCCGCGCGAAATTTTATCCAACACGACGTAATGATTTTGCCGCCAATGCAGTATTGCCGGCAGCGGTGCGGATTTTAGTGTGGCGATGTTGCTCCGTCCGCAAACTGCGTGAAGTCCGAGTTTTTCCGCCGCCTGTGTAAGTCCTAAAAGGCTCATGCCTTCCGCATCGGCTTGTGCGTATTGTTCAAGAAATTCAATAGAATAATCCCGTTTGTAATGGCTAAAAACCATTGACAGACAGGCTATTCCGCACTGCATTGCATCGTGTTGGAGAGTGAGTTTCATTTTTTTACATTCTTTGTTTTTCGTCGTTTCCTGCGCCTGTGCCTTTGTATTTTGATTTGGCGGGGTTGAAACGGTATTTTAATGTAAGTGTTGCAAGTCTTGTTTCAAAAAGTTTGTCTTGATGTAAGAAAACATCATTGTTGTAAAAATCAACCTTTTGCGCAGACGTATTGAAAATGTCGGATACCGATAATTTTACATTTAGAGCGTCATTGAAGAAAGATTTTTGAATGTTGAAAGATGCTTTAAACGTAGAGTTCATTTCAACATTTTCATAACTTCCTTCACTCATATAATCTAAATCCAAACCTACGATATATTTTTTCGGCAAAGAAAAATTGTTGTAAAATTGAACAATTGCCATCGGATTGTTCATTTTCTTTGTTTTACCACAATATTCGGTTTTAAAAATTTGCCCAAAAATACCAGCGTTAAAAGTGGCTCTCCAAATTCCAACCGTCGGCTGACAGCCTACAAACAATTGATATTTGTTGAGTTTGTCAAAGTTTTTAATCGTTATATGCGTTATTTTGGAGTCGCCGCCGTATGTTTGAGAATAACTCAAAAACGAATTTTTGTTCGCACTATAAGAACCCATCAAATAATAGATTTTATAGACGACTTGAAATCCGAAATCATTTGAAACAGAAGGTTTTAACATCGGATTTCCGCTGTGGTACGTGTATCTGTTAACATAACTCATACTATTTCCGAGCATATAATATGACGGTCTTTGTGTACGTCCCGTATAATTAATTGTCCAATAAAAATTGCCGTGTTGCGCTGAAAAAGAAAACGAAGGAAATATTTCGTCATATTTTTTTTCGGCAGATTTTTCACCGAAAACATAATAATCAAAGTCAATATGTTCGTAACGCAAGCCCGCTGCAATTCCCACATTTTCAGTTAAGTCGATATTATATTCAGCAAAAAAAGCATTATTGTTTTCTCTAACTTTTACATCGCTGTCGGAAATATAACCTTCCAAATTAGAGTATGTTTCTTCTGATTTTGACTTTGAAAACTCGTTACCGAAATTTAATTTGCCTTTCCAAACGGGATAAGCCAAAATTAGTTTTTCTGCAATTAAATTGTTATCGCGTTTTGACAGAGAGTTAACATCGCGCCACCCGAAAGTTTTTCCGTACTCTTCGCCTGCTCCTACGCTTTTATTTTTTATGGACATATAATCAAAATTAAAATCAATATCAAGTTTACCCGTTTTGCCCGAGTAGTAAAAGTTTGCAGAATTTTTCGGATTAGTTGTTGATTTTTTATCATTATTGATTTTTGTAAAATCGTACAAATTTCCGTTTGCCAAAACGTTAGAACCGGTGAATACATAGGTGTTATATTCTTGATAATCATATTGATAAAATGCGCCAAAAGAGTTTTCTGGATTTATTTGATAATTGAATCCTCCCTTTCCGGAAAAATCGCAATTTTTAAAATAATCGTTGCCGGTATTTGTATCGTAAAAATTCCAAATTGTATCGCCAAAATTTGTCTGCTGACAATCAACACCTGTTTTGGCTTTTCTGTTTTCGTAATAAAAATTGGTAAAAATATCAAGTTTATTTTTCCTGAAATTCATATTCAACTTGTCTCTTTGAGTATAATAATTTCCAAAAATATTATCGTTTGTAACGTCAAAAGAAAAGCCCTCTCCGACTGCATTTTTTGTTGTAATGATGATTACAGAATTTGTTTCAGCCGAATATTTTGCCCCCGGATTTCTGATAACTTGCACGTTTTTGATGTTTTCGGAATTGATTTGTGTCAGTTCGTTTTTATCCTGAACTTTTCTGCCGTTGATGTAAATTTCGGGCGTTCCGCGTCCGAAAACTTCAATTTCTTCTCCATTTTTTATAACGCCGGGAATTTTTTTCAAAACGTCTTCTGCGTTGCCTTCTTTTGACAAAAGTGAATTTTCAACGGTTGTAACCATTGCACCGTTTTTTATTTGGGTTAACTGACGGCGTGCTGACACGGTGATTTCATCGAGTTCGGTGTCTGCGTTTTTCAAAATGATTTTTTCAAAAGTGTCATTGACACTCAGGAATTTTGTTTCGTACCCCAAACACGAAACGCTTAAAAATTTTGCTTTCGGATTTTTTTCTATAGAAAATTTACCGTTTTCGTCGGTAATTGTGCCGCCAAGGAAAACCGAGTCTGCCGACATCAAAACAACATTGGCAAAAGAAACGGGCGAATTATTTTCTTCGAAAACTCCGCCCGTTATTGTTTGGGCAAAAATATGAACGCTAAAAAGCGTTAAAAATAAAAATGCTATTAGAATACTTTTCATTTTTTATTATTAAAACTTGCCTACTTTTTACGGCTTTCGGCATTTTACCGCTCCGTTTTTTATAAAAACGGAAAAAAAAAATCTTTCGTTCTTTTTTTATTTGCCACCATCGGGGAAAACCACTATAATAGGCGGTTGTCCGGGGATTGGTTTATCGATTGGTCTTGGTATTCCGGGAGGCCATATACCCGATAAAAACAAAATAGCAACAAATAAAAAAATTACATTTCCTAACTTCATTGTTTGTTTTG
>JAFPZK010000039.1 GCA_017417315.1 Bacteroidales bacterium | reverse complement strand
TTTTAAAGTTAATTCTTCGTTAAAAACTCAATCTCTAACTCTTTAAAGAACCTCGTTCCTTTCGTTTTGCGGGTGCAAAGGTAGAACATTTTTTATACATCCTCCAAATTTTTTTACATCTTTTTTCAAAGTTTTTTTTTAGTACTTGTAAATGTGGGGGTTACAAGGGGAGAAAAATGGAAGAAAAAAAAGGGTAAAAATGGAAAAATAGGTCATTTTGGGGACTTTGACCAAAGGTAAAAGTACCAAAAATGTGTATTTTGAAGACTTTGACCAAAGGTAAAAATACCAAAAATGTGTATTTTGAAGACTTTGACCAAAGGTAAAAATACCAAAAATGTGTATTTTGAGGACTTTGACCAAAGGTAAAAGTCCACAAAATGTGTATTTTGAAGACTTTGACCAATGGAGAAAACTCTAAAATTCTACCCCTAATCGCAGCAAAAACATGTGCTGATTATTTAAAACCTCATAATCTAAACGTCGAAAAGTGTAGCCTGCACCTGCCGTTATTGCAAAATCACCTTCTCCACAACCAAAACGACAACCAATCAGCACGTCTTCAAAAACAGAAGAGCCGTCGTCTTGAACTGCATAAAAACCGCTCCTTATATCCACATACGGCGTATAACGGGTCGTAGCCAATAGATTATAGCGAAAATCAATAAAAAAATCCATAAACATATCCGAAAACCCACCTTCACCACATTCATTTATATAATATGAAGACTGATACGCGTGATACGTCCCCGTTTCATCAATGTAATAATCTGAATGATAAGTCTTTGTAGCCTCATCATACCAGCCTAAATCTTCTCTTACTTCACGCTTGAAATCCCTATCACCACCAAATTTAGTAGCAACGCCGCCGCCAAAAAAGATATGCGGATTAAACTGATAACCAACCGTTAACGCTATTCCTCCGATACCAAATTCACGACTACCGGCACCCTCACCTTCAAGAAAAAGATTAATACCTTTATTATTATATGTGTACTCCCGCTGACCAAAAACCGTCAACGAAGAAAATACCGCTAAAATCATCAAAATTTTTTTCATAATCTTCCTTATTAAAATTCATAACCTACTTTGAACAAAATCGTTCCGCCATTATAATCGTGAAAATCCTCAGATATGCCGTTTCTCTGCCAACCGAAAGAAACGTTAACCGCCCGCGAATAGTTATTCTTGAATCCGAACCTCGCACCAAACGAAACCGCACGGTACAAATCCTGAGTAGCATTTATGACATCTTTTCCGATTCGGACCTCTACAAAAGGCGAAGCATTAGTGCGTTTGGCAAACATACATTTAACAACAAGATATACCGGCAGACAAAAATCATTGTCAAATTCCGATTTTGTATATCGGTCGGTATGCCGGATAATTTTCCCGTCAGGGTTAATCGTAAAATATTCGTAACAATAATCATATTGACGGTAAAACATCATATAGGGTTTCACACCAAGCCCTAATGAAACATGGTCAGAAAAGTTAACAAGCCCTGAAAACGAAAGTCCTCTGCCTTTGAAAGACTGCGAAGGCGACAATTCTGCCTCCGAAAGAAAAGAAAACCGAGACTTTCTCATCGCTGTTGAATCTTGTGCTAAAACATTAAGCCCCAAACAGATAAAAAATACGGTAATTATTAGTTTGCTCATTTTTTAATATATGTTAAAATCATTATTATAACACACAAAATCCACCCTACCCTATGTTTTTCACGAAATAATTTTTAAAGTTGAAAATTTATGACTATTTTTGCCGAAAATATCAATAAAATGCAACAAAAAATATTAATCCTCGATTTCGGGTCTCAGACCACGCAACTCATCGGCAGGCGTGTCAGAGAACTCGACACTTTTTGTGAAATAGTACCTTATAACAAGTTCCCTGAAAATGACGAAAATATAATAGGCGTTATTTTAAGCGGTTCTCCGTACAGCGTTTATGACAAAGAGGCTTTTAAAATAGACCTCAAAAAAATCACGGACAAACACCCCGTACTCGGAATTTGTTACGGAGCGCAGTTTATTTCGTACAGTTTAGGCGGAAAAGTTGAACCGGCAGGCAGTCGCGAATACGGTCGTCAAAACCTCGAATTTATCGACAAAACAAATCCGCTTTTCAAGGATTTTGACGACAATTCACAGGTTTGGATGAGTCACGGCGATACAATCACCAAAATTCCTGACGGTTTTAAAGTTATCGCTTCTACGCAAGGTGTTGAAAATGCAGCATTCGTGTCAGAAAAAGACAGAATTTGGGGCGTTCAGTTTCACCCCGAAGTTTTCCACTCGTTGCAAGGAACGTTGCTGCTGAAAAATTTCGTCGTCGGAATTTGCGGCTCACGTCAGGATTGGTCAGCGGCATCGTTTATCGAGACAACCGTCAACGAACTAAAAGCACAGTTAAAAGACGATAAAGTTGTACTCGGACTCTCCGGCGGTGTTGACTCGTCAGTTGCGGCAGTACTTCTTAATAAGGCAATCGGCAAAAACTTAACTTGTATTTTTGTTAACAACGGTTTACTCAGAAAAAACGAATTTCAAGAAGTTCTCAGAGATTACGAATGTCTTGGTCTTAACGTCAAAGGCGTTGATGCGAGCGAAAAATTTTATGAGGATTTAAAAGGCGTGGAAGAGCCTGAAAAGAAACGCAAAATCATCGGAAAAGGCTTTATAGATGTCTTCAACGAAGAAGCGCAAAAAATTGACGGCGTAAAATGGCTCGGTCAGGGAACGATTTATCCTGACAGAATCGAAAGCCTTAACATCACCGGCAAAACGATAAAATCTCATCACAATGTCGGCGGTCTGCCCGAAAAAATGAAACTTCAACTTTGCGAACCCTTGAAATGGCTTTTCAAAGACGAAGTGCGCAGAGTAGGTCGTCAACTCGGAATGCCAGAACACCTTATAAAACGCCATCCGTTCCCCGGTCCGGGCTTGGGCGTAAGAATTTTGGGCGAAATAACGCCTGAAAAAGTAAGAGTGCTTCAAGATGCTGACGACATTTTCATCAAAGGGCTTAAAAACTGGATTGAAAACGGCGTATCGCTTTACGACAAAGTTTGGCAAGCGGGCGTTATACTTCTTCCCGTAAAATCGGTCGGCGTTATGGGCGACGAACGCACTTACGAAAGGGCTGTCGCTTTAAGAGCCGTAACAAGTACCGACGCTATGACCGCTGATTGGGCGCATTTGCCTTACGAATTTTTGGCAAAAGTTTCTAACGATATAATTAACAATGTAAAAGGCGTTAACAGAGTGGCTTACGACATCTCGTCAAAACCGCCTTCAACAATAGAATGGGAATAAAAAAATGGAAGAAATTTTCGTAGTAAAAATAGGCGGCAAAGTAATTGACGATGAAGCCGCCCGCAACAGTTTTTTGAGCAAACTTTCCAAAATCAATAAGAACATTATTTTGGTTCACGGCGGCGGAAAGGTTGCTAACCAAGTACTTACGAGCATGGGGATTCAGCCCGTAATGGTTAACGGCAGACGTATAACCGATGCTGAAACGCTTAAAGTCGTAACGATGGTTTACGCCGGACTTATCAACAAAACCATAACGGCAAAACTCAACTCCCTCGGCAAAAAATCCGCCGGCGTATCTGGTGTTGACGGCATTTTGCTTGATGCCGTAAAACGTCCCGTCAAAGATATAGATTACGGTTTTGCCGGCGACATAACGGCAGAAGGCGTTAACACGGACTTTTTGTTAACACTTTTAAAAGGCGGTTTTATGCCCGTTGTTGCGACGATTGCTGCCGACAAAAACGCACAACTTCTTAACATCAATGCCGATACGGTTGCTTCGACTATTGCTGCCGGTTTAGCCTCAAAAGGCGTTAAAACGAACTTGTTTTTCTGTTTTGAAAAGAAAGGCGTTTTGATGAACGCAGAAGATGACAACAGCGTTATCAAGGAGTTAAATTCTAAAAACTACCCTGAATTGTCAGCAAAAGGTATTTTTTCAGAAGGTATGATTCCGAAATTGGAAAACGCTTTCAAAACAGTAAATCAAGGGGTTGAAAAAGTTATCATCGGAAATTCACTCGACATTGAGCAGTTTTTTGAAGAAAACCACGCCGGAACGATGATAAGGAAGTAAAAAAAAGTGTGCCTAAAAAGCACACTTTTTTATTCATGTTTAGTTTTTTTGTAAATCATTTCGTATTTTACGCTGTTGTACGTCGCGAAATATCCCATACAAATTTTCCCTTCAACAGACGGAACGAAAAATTGTTGCGGATTTACCCTCGTACTGTTGTATTCGTAAAGATAAGTGAAAACGGCTTCATCTATCGTGCGGAACTCTAACGAAAGCGTATCGCCGTCATAAAGAATCATCTCGTCATCATTCTCCATGTCCGAATCGTAATAAAGCCCGATGTCAAAAGGCGAATTACTTTTACAACTGCCGCAATCACTGAAATAAATCTTTCCGTTGCGGTGAATCCGCGCCCAACCGTAAGCTGTTTCATTTTCAGGAACGTTGACGGTTTCAAACTCCAAAACCTGCATCCAATCCATAAGTTCTGCCCAAACAAACTGCGGCTCGGTGATTTCGATTTTAGGCTGCAAAGTTGATTTGCCGGTGTACTCTATGCCGTCAATTTTTACTTTAAGAGTGTAGGTTTTACCGTCCTGCAAATCAACGTTTTCAGAAAGTCTGTAATAACCGTCGCTCTGAAAGTCCAACGTTTTTTCTTCACCGCCGGGAAGAATGATTTTCACATCGTCAACCTTTATGCCTGACATCTTGGTTGAATCGCTCATGTTGCGGCTTTTGGTTATTTTTACCTCAGCCTTATCAACCGACAAAAGTCCCTCAATTACGGGAATAGGTTCAATGTCGTTATAGTCAATTTCAATCTCTTTTGTGCAACTGCAAAGCATTGCAAACAAAACTGTTATGTATAATATTTTTTTCATTTCTTTCACGAATTAAAATTTTATCGTATACGTTACCGACGGAATTATTCCGAAAAGCGAAACCTGTTCGGTGCGCGTGCCGGTTGCCTTAGTGTCATCATTTTCAAAAGTGATAACATACGGATTGTAATGGTTGTAAAGGTTGTAAACCCCGAAAGACCAAACTCTTGTATATTTCGGACGCTCTTTCGTGTTGTTGATTCCGAAGTCAAGGCGGTGATATGCCGGTGCGCGGTAACCGTTACGCTCGTTGTAATAATAATGTGTCCATTCGTCGATGTCGTATTTTGCACTCGGAGCAGTTAGGGCTTGTCCCGAAGTATAAACCCATGTTGCTGACAAATCCCATTTATGATTCAATTTGTACATCGCAACAATCGAAACGTCATGGCGGCGGTCGTTTGAAGCCGTGTACCATTTTTCGTTGTTAACGCCCTCAACCTTGTTTTCTGACCAAGACAAAGTGTATGAAAACCAGCCCGAAAAATCACCGACGTTTTTCTTGACGTAAAATTCTACGCCGTAAGCCCTGCCCTCGCCTCGTGAAAGCAAACGTTCCATTTCAATTTCGGTAACGAGATTTTTGCCGTCTTTGTAGTCATAAACGTTGTCGATTTGCTTGTAATAAGCCTCAACCGAAAACTCGTATTTTTTGTCCTTAGTGTCAGCCATATAACCTACGCTAACTTGGTCGGCGGTCTGAGGCTTTATGATGTTTGACGACAAGACAGAACGTCCGATAGGCGATGACATACCGTTGTTCAAAATGTTTTGAACGTGTTGCGACGTGCGGCAATAACCCGCTTTTAAACTCTGATTGTCAGAGAGTTGAAGTTTTGCACTGAAACGCGGCTCTACGGCAAAAAAACTTTTTACGAGTTCATGTTTGCCGTAATGCAAAGTGTCGATAATGCCGCCGCTTTTGTCAAGCGTATAATAAGGATTACCACCCAAAGCGTTGAAAATCACGCCCCTTGCGCCAAATGAAAGTTCAAGACCGAAGTTTGTTTTAAGGTCTTCGCCAACCCAAAACGAAATCTCGTTACCATGACGACATTCTTTCAAGTCCTGACCGTTAGAAAGTTGAAATTCGCCGGATTTAAGACTTACGTGGTCGAACTGAAAGCCGAAATTAATTTTTTGATTTTCAGTCGGCGTTAATAGAAAATCCTCTCGCACCATCTGATGCTGCAAATATCCGTCAAAACTTTCCTTAATTTTCAAAATGTCCATTGACTCGGTGAAGTCATATTTGCTGTAAATCAAGGCTGTCTTTGACGAAAACTCCCTACCGAAATTATGTTTATAATCAATTGCAGCGGCG
>JAFPZK010000038.1 GCA_017417315.1 Bacteroidales bacterium | reverse complement strand
AGAAGGTTCGTATTCAATGCTTTCAATTTGTTCTTTACCTTCTAACTGCAAAACTGCATTCAAAAGGCTAATTGTAAGGTTCGGATGTGTACCGAACACTTTTTTGAATACAACGTCGGTTTTCGGGTCGTAATACTGCATAATTTTCTTTTAATTAAAAACTTTTTTTAAGTTTGTTAATGCGTCAAAATCTCCAATCCGTTGTCTGTCATAACGAAAGTATGTTCCCATTGTGCTGACGGAAGTTCGTCGTCCGTTACAACCGTCCAACCGTTGTCCTCGTCAATGAAAACCTTGTAACCGCCCATATTAATCATAGGCTCAATAGTGAAAACCATACCCGGAACAAGTAACATTCCAGTACCTTTACGACCATAATGCGTTACTTCCGGCTCTTCGTGAAATTTCAAGCCGACACCGTGTCCGCAAAGGTCGCGAACCACCGTATAACCGTTTTTATGAGCGTGCGTTTGAATAGCGTTGCCGATGTCGCCGACAAAACTGAAAGGCACGGCGGCTTTCATACCTTCTTCAAGACATTCTTTAGCAACCTTTACCAAACGCTCTTTTTCGGGGGTAGTTTTGCCGATGATAAACATACGCGAAGCGTCAGCAAAATAACCTTTATAAATAGTCGTAACGTCAACGTTGACAATATCCCCTTCTTCCAAAACGACATCGTCGGAAGGTACTCCGTGACAAACCTCTTCGTTAATCGAAACACAACAACTTTTCGGAAAACCCTCGTAGCCTAAATCCGCAGGCACTGCATCATGCGCTTTCGTGAAATCATAAACTAACTTGTCAATTTCGTTAGTCGTCATTCCGGCGTGAATCTTCTCCTGAACCAAATCCAAAAGTGCAGTATTAATAACACCGCTCTGACGTACACCGTCTATCTGACCGGGCGTTAAAATAAGTCCGCGTCTGGGAACAAGTTTACCCTTGTTTTGCCAATATAAAATTTTCTTGTCAAACTCAGTAGGTTCCTGACCCTTAGGAACAAACCAGTTGCCTTTTTTCTTTTTGTTAAAAATTCCCATTATCTTATATTTTTACAAGTCGCAAAGGTAATAAAATTTTCCGAAAAATTGTGCATTTTTTTCAAAAACTATTTCGGTGCTGAATTGTCATAAACCCAATCCAAAGTATAACCACTTTCGGTATTTGTTACGGCTTTTACCATTACTCCAATCATTTCTTCCGCGTTGTTGATGTATTCGCCCGTAGAATGATTGAAATATCCGTGACATTCTCTTCCCGACTTTGTAGAACCGTTGTCCCAAACTATCGGCGCAAGATAATTTTCGTGCATACATTTTACCACGTATTCAAAATAATACTTTCTGTATTTTTCAGCATCGCCGCCGTGATAAATATTGCCCATTTCGCCGACATAAACAGGTGTACCTTTTGAAGTATAACGGTCGTACATTTTTTTCAAAGCCTCTCTGATGTCTTTTTCCTGACCTTCGGGAGAATTGTTTTTGCCGGTATGTCCCCAAGAACTATACTCATTTTCAAGGGTATATTTATAATTCATATAAAAGTGTACAGCTACCAAAAGTTTGTTAGCGGGGTCTGCCGGCAAAACTAAATGTTCGCACAAATCAATGTCGGTGTTATAAGCCGGAATTCCGAGCCAACGGGTCTCGTTATTTCCGCCCGTAGAACGTACTGCGTCAACAAAAATTTGAAGCCACTCGTTCATGGTTTTGTACTGCTTGCCGCCGTCAGTGCGGTTAGCACCCCAGCCCCAAGCACCGTCTTGTATCTCATTGAACCCTTCAAAAATCAAAAAATCGCCTTTATCTTTGAACTTTTCTGCAATTTGTGTCCAAAGAGCTTTGATTTTGGCTTTGATTTCAGTATTTTTAGCAGAGGTAAGAGCAGCATTTTTGATGTCAAGCCAATGCTGACTGTTAGCACCGTCATGGTGAATGTTGATAATGGCGTTAAGACCGGCTTTTTCGGCATAACCGACAATTTCGGCAACGCGGTTCAGCCATGTCTCTTCAATCTTGTAATCAGGAGCCTCGCCGAAATGTCCCATCCAAGTTACGGGTATTCTGACTGTCTTTATTCCCGCAGCGGCTATTTTGTCAAAAGCCTCCTGAGTTGTCTTCGGATTGCCCCAACAAGTCTCGTTTGCTATTTCATTATCCCAAGCGTCCATCTGATTGCCGAGATTCCAGCCCATACCCATTGCTGAAACAATGTCAGCAGGAGTTTTAGCATCTTTCAAAGACGTAACCGTACTATGCTCCTTGTTTGTAAGGGTCAGATTTGACGGCTGAGGTGTCGGTGTCGGCTCAGGCGTCGGAGTCGGATCGGGTGTAACGGGTGTCGGGTCGGGAGTAACGGGTGTCGGGTCGGGTTCAGGCTCTTTGCTATCGCTCTTTGAACACGACGACAAACTAAATGCGGCAACCGCTAAGACCATAAATGCGTAAAAAAATTTTCTTTTCATGCTTTTTTTATGTGTAATTTAAAGTTTAAAAAAATTATAATGCAAAAAAAACAAAAAAAATCAATTTTTTCACTATTTTTATATATAAAAAATCTTAACAAAAAAAATTAAATTATAACTTTGCAGTGTAATTTTTAAAACTGAGGACAGATGGAGGAAAACACTTTAAAAGCAGCCCGAATCATCAAAAACGCTAAACATCTTATAGCGTTTACGGGAGCCGGTATCAGCGTTGAAAGCGGCATACCTTCTTTTAGGGGCGAAGGCGGTTTGTGGTCGAAATATGATCCGCATATTCTTGATTTACAGACGTTTTACTCACGAACAAAAGAATGTTGGACTACAATAAAAGAAATATTCTACGAATATTGGGGCGAGTCTTCTCCGAATGCGGCACACTTTGCTCTTGCAAAATTGGAGGAAAAAGACATTCTAAAAGCCGTCGTAACCATGAATATCGACAATCTTCACCAAAAAGCCGGCAGCAAAAAAGTTATTGAATTTCACGGCACATTAGACAAAATGGTTTGCATAAAATGCGGAAAAAAATATGCCTCAGGCTCTGTAAACCTCGAAAACCTGCCACCAAAATGCTCCTGCGGCGGTGTTTTGAAGCCTGATTTCATATTTTTCGGTGAAGGTATACCCCAAGATGCCTACAAAGAATCGTTTGCCCTTGCCGAAAAATCGGACGTTGTTTTGGTTGTCGGGACAACGGGCGAGGTTACTCCGGCAGCATACATTCCGACCGTAGCAAAACAACACGGCGCAACAATTATAGAAATCAACCCCAAAAAATCCGCTTATACGGACAGCATTACGGACATTTTCATTCAGGAAAAAGCCGGTAACGCATTAAACACTATTATAAAAGAATTTACTTAAAACATGATTAAAATAACGGCATTAACTCTGATATTACTTATTTCGTTAGGACAAACCTACGCCCAAACCAATACGGAGATTGCCAAACTCGAACAAGTAATTGACATTATATCAAAGAGTTATATGGATACCATCAACAAAAACAAATTGGTGGAAGAAACTATCAAAATACTTTTTGAGAGGCTTGACCCACATTCGGTATACCGCTCGAAAAACGAGGCAAAAGACGATTTTCTAAACCGTCCCGCCTTTCATCGCGGTATAGGTATGGATTTCAGAATTTTTAACGACACGATGACCATAACGGGCATTGTCCCGCAAAGCCCCGCCGAAAAAGCAGGTCTTAAACCCGGAAACCGTATCGCCTTTGCTAACGGCAAAACACTTTCGGGCAGTCATCTCAAATATCCTGAAATAACCGACTATCTTTCAAGGATTTACCACAGCGGCGACAGCATAAGGTTAGGGTTGATAAAAGATAAAAAAGTAAAAACCATCGCCATAGAACCTAACCAAATACAAAACAATAGTATTGAATCTTATTATGCCGTCAACGACAGTTGTATATACGTGAAAATCAATTACTTTACCTTTAACACGGGCAAAGAGTTCACGGAGGCTGTAAAATCGTTTTCTAAACGTCAGACCAAAAATATAATCCTTGATTTAAGAGACAATCCGGGCGGCATTCTAACTGCTTGTAACGAGGTCTGCACACATTTTTTCAACGAAGGAATCCAAATCGCCAATATGCGGTCTCAATCGACAGAGGCCAGCAAAAGTCTTTTCGCTGAAAACGGCGGTCTACTGACTAACAGCCGCGTATGCGTGCTTATCAACGAGTTGTCAGCCTCGTCAAGCGAAATCATAGCCGGCGCAATTCAGGATTGGGACAGAGGCATTATCGTCGGACGAAGAAGTTTCGGCAAAGGTCTCGTTCAACAACTTTTTACTCTCGAAGACAGTTCACAAATCAGAATTACGGTATCAAAAATTCACACTCCCTCAGGACGTTGCATTCAAAAAGAATATAAAAACGCCGGTTTCAACAAATACAACGGTGAGATTATCAGCCGCCGTTTGAGAGGCGAAAACACCGATAAAAACAAAATTCCGCTCACGGACACGTTATGTTGCTTTTACACAATAAAACTGCGCCGAAAAATTTATCCGCATTTAGGCATAATTCCTGACGTTTTTATACCCGAAGATACGATTTCAGTACCCGCTTTTTGGCAGTCATGGTATACTAACAAGGCTATTGACAATTTTATTTTGAGCGACATAAACTCTCATAGAGAAAGTTACGGAAAAGAATTTCCGACTTTCAAAAAATTTTCAGATTCTTTTACCCCGACACGTCAACATGAAAGAGAAATTTTTGAATATTGTCAAAAAGACACTTCGGAATGTCAGAAAATAAGCAGGGAAGAATTTGAAAACTTCATATCGCCTCTCTCCCCTACCGAGTCTGAAAAAGCCGTTTTAAAACAACTGAAAGCACGTTACGCATATTTTCTTTTCGGCAGTTCGGAATGGCGCAAATATCTTAACACATACGACAAGGATTTCAACGCCGCACTAAAACTGATAAACAATTACGAAGAATATCAAAAATCATTCAACTAAAAAAAACGCACCTTACATATTATATAAGGTGCGTTTTTTTTTAATACCTGTCATCGTAGTCGTAAAAACCGTCCGAATAACTTTCGTTGCTGATGTAATCATCAATGTCTTCGTCATCGTAATCGATTGTGGTGTAATTGTCAAAATCCTTAAACTCGTCGTTGTAAAAATCACTGTCATCAATTTCATCATCGTCATCATCGTCTGATGAACGCTTTTTGCGGTTTTTACGCGAAGAAGAATCTCCTCCGAAAACGTCCAAATCATCGTCGTTTAATTCTTCATCAAATTCATCGAGGTCAAGGTCATCAAAGTCAACCTCGTCAATTTCATCGTTGAAGTCATCTAACAAACTGCTGTCAAATTCGTCGTCATCAGAGTTTTTGTCCGAAAAATTTTCCTCAAATTCGGCATCTTCCTCTTCCAACGATTTTTTCTTTTTGGCCAACTGATAGCCCAAAATCCGGTTTTCATTTTCTGACGCATACGCTGTTGAAACGTTTACATCATTGTTTTTTGCAAACTTCATTTTTTCAATTATTTTTTAGAGTGTATTTCTGTTTAATTAAAGTGCAAAGCAATCCCTACCGCTCACAAAAATATGAGGGTAATAAAGGAAAATTACGTTAAAATCCTCAATAATTAGCGTTATTTCTGAAAGCCGACAAGTATACCTAAACAGCCTTCAAGTTTAAGACCGCCGCCGCCCTGAAAAGGTGTAATCTTAACTTTTATTTTAAGATTCATAGTGTGGTCGGGAGTTAATTCAAAGAAATTCAGTCCGTAAAGCGGAAAAGTTGTTCCGTCAGAAGTCGTAACCATCTTGTCCTCAGAATCCTTTCCGAAATTCTTGAACAAAACAGTTTTTTCTTCCGTTATGGTTATCTCCTTAAAAAACATTTCCATTCCGCAAATGGCAATTTTATAACTCTGACCAGCAAGAAAAGTACGTGTCAAAGTTACCGTTTCGCCCTCGGTTACGATAGGCGATACAAAATTACCGTCCAAAATATAAGGCTCCAATTCAGATTCCGCAATAGTTTCGATATATTCATGGCATTGCGCCATAGAAACCGTCTGAATAATAAAAGCCAAAAAGACCGAAATAATTATTTTTTTCATATCTGAAATATTTTTTTCCGTTAAGTTAATAGACTTTATTAAAACAACTGCGTAAAATCTGCACGTACTTTGGATACTGCATCACAAAGCCTTACAAACGCATTTTCGTTAGAATCAGCGTTTTTAACGGCAGCATAACCCTCTCTTACCGGTTGCAATTCTGCCCTGAGATAATCAATATCTTCCGTCGTCTCAAAACAAGAAAGCATATTAAACAAATCTTCCAAAACAAGTCCCTGCTCAATAATAGACTTCGTAAGAGCGGGATTGTTGTCGGAATTACAGCGCGAAAGTTGTGAGGCTATATAAAGGCTTTCAATCCACATACCCGTTGCCACCATTACGGCGGTAGATTTACGGCTGCTTTCTTTCAATAACGCATCAGAATGAAAAAACGTCTGCGAAACTATCTTTTTTAACATTTCTTTATTCTGAATGTTATCTTCGATTTCCTTAATTCTTTTTTGTGAAACAAGGTCTGCAATATCCAATTCGGTAGACAAAGCCCTAATACAATCCAAATATTTTACCGCAACCTGCTGCTGATTGAAATAAATAGAATAACTTAAATCAGCACCGTAAATACCGAGGTTAATAGCAGCGGCTTTGTTAGTAGAATATCTCACCCCGAGTTCCGTCCGATGCAAAACCTCCAAATTGTATTCAACACCGGTCGTTTGTATAATATATGCGATTTCCAAAGGTGAAGGCAACGTATAATAATCACCGACGGAAACTCCGTCAGCATTCATTGCCTTGGATTTTGCCTCCTGACGCATATCATTTTTGCTCTTTAAGTCTTGCGTACTCGTAGAACAAGCACTCAAAACCGATACCAAGAGAGACAATACAATTATATAATTTCCGTATTTTTTCATAAGTAACTCCTTTTCATTATACTAAACCGCTAAAAAACAAATACTTGATTGTTATTACGGCTTAAAATTTTGTACAAAGATAATATTTAAAATACACAAATCCGCACCTTAGACGGATTTTTTTTCATAAATTTTCATTTTTTTATTTATCCCGCCATTTAGAATACGGATTAACACAGAGTTGCGCATTATAATAACGCGGCTGTCCCGTTACTTCATGACCCAAAAATTCCGGCTTTTCAAATTGTTGACTTTCGTTAGTGAGTTCTATTTCCGCCAAAAGCAAACCTTCGTTTTCGCCGTAAAACTCGTCAACCTCCACTACCAAATTCTTGATATTGACAATATAACGGGTTTTTTCAAGAACATTTTCTCCGCAAAGCCTCAACATTTCGTTAGCCTCGCTTGCGGGTATTTCGTATTCCCATTCGTTGCGGGTAACCTTAGAATCCCCTACCGAACTTTTTACGGTGATATAACCCTTATCGCCTTTTATGCGGATTCTTACCGATTTTTCCTTGTCAAAATAAATATAACCCTGAACAATATAAGTACTGCTCAAAGCAAACTGTTTGAACTCTCCTTTTACAAGGAATTTTCTTTCAATTTCGTAAGCCATTATTTTTTTTTAAAATCTTATACCCATTACTATAACATCGTCTAACTGCGAAAACTGAGAACCTTTCCAATTATCGTGAGTTTCAGCGACGATTTGTTTCTGTCTTTCAAGCGAATAAAGGTTGATGTCAAGAAGCATTTTTTCAAAATTCTTGGTCAAGAATTTTCTACCGTATTTTCCGCCGAACTGATCGATATAACCGTCAGAGGTCATATAAATAGAGTCGCCTTTGCGGATTTTGTAAGAGACCTGCGAGAACCTTTCTTTTTCTCTGATATAAATACCGATAGGCATTGCATCTGCGGGCATAACGGTAAGTTTTAAGAAACCGCCGTCCGTCTTGCGCAAAAATTCTTCTCTTGCAACACCTTCTCTTGCCAACGCTTCTTCCTCTTTAGAAAACCTCTGAACCAAATATCCGTTATTGTTAGCACCGGCAAAAGTAATCATTTGCGAACTCATATCATATCTTATCAGCGAAAGGTCCATACCGTCTTTCTGAGAAGAAACTATCGAGTCCTGATGAAGTGCCTCTTTAACTTCCTGTCTTAATTCGGTAAGAATATCGCCGGGTTCAAAAACGTTTCTCTCACCTACAACCTTGTTGAAAAGCGAAACACCAAGCATACTCATGAATGCACCCGGAACACCGTGTCCCGTACAATCGGCGGCAACAATAAAAATACTGTCAATATTATCAGTGTAAAACCAATAATAATCGCCGCTTACGATGTCTCTCGGACGGAAAAACAAGAAATGCTCCAACTTAAAGGCATCAAGGAAAGTCGGCGACGGACACACCGCCGTCTGAATCCTCTGTGCATAAACGATACTGTCAGTAATAGACTTGTTAGCCTCCTCAACGATTGCCTTTTGCTTGGTCAACTCGTTGTTCATGTTCATAATCTCGTTGTTAGCAGCCTCCAAGTTTTCTTTCTGCATCGTAATCTCTTCGTTTTTCAAAACCAAGGCTTCGTTTTTCCTTTCGATTTCTTTTTGTTGCTCTTTCAACTTTTTGTTTTTCTTTCTCATCATAAAGAACACGACAACGAAAAACAAAATCATCGCAGCACCCATATAAATCAAAAGGCGCATTTGTCTTGCCTCTTTCTGCTGATTGGCAATAACAAGGTCTTGATTTTCTTGCTGTTGTTTGAGAAGTTCGATTTGGTTTTGACGCTCGTTTTCCTCCAACTGCTTACGCTTGATTTCCTCTTCGGCAAGTTTTTGTTGCTGTTGAAGTTCACGAATTTCGTTTTCTTTTCTCAGGGCTTCCTGCTCCTTATGCGCCAAAACAAGAGACTGCTCCATACGCTTTTTCTCCATTTCCTGAATCTCATTGTTTTTGGTCAAAAGGTCGATTTCTTTCTGACGATTTTCAGCCAAAAGTTGGAGTTGTTGTTTTGACAAAACAGCAATTTCTTCCTCGTCAAGGTCCTTCATATATTTTTGTTCGAGATCAGTAAGATGTCTCAAATCCTCAGCCTGCTTACGTTCATACAATTCCCGCGCCGTCTGCGAAGAATCCCTGAGCGAAAGATACTTCTTATAATACACCATCGCGTTTTTGTCGTCGCCTTTCAACGTAAGTACCTTATTATAAGTCATATACGCTTCTTTTCGGAGTTCGCCGTCATCATCACCGCCGTCAACCCTATATTTTTCAGCCTCTTCAACAGCCATAATCGCACGGTATTCGGCATTATGTAAGTCTTTTTCTTTGATGTAGATAAGTGCCATAATATCGTCAACCGTAGAAGCATCGTTATGCTTATTAAGTTTGTGCCTGATAGCCGAAGCACGTGAAAGATTTTCGACCGCCGCATCAAAATTATCCATATTCTGATAACACAAACCTAAACTCGTATACGTACCGGCTGCAATCTCTTCGCTGTTATCCACCGAATTGTCGGCAACCAACAATTGCTCATAAAACTTAACCGCCTTATCGTACTTTTTCATACAAACATAACAATAAGCGATGTTATTCATTGCATTAAGAGATTCTTTTATGTCGTTTTTTTCAAGACAAAGATTATAAAGGTCGTAATTATATTTATAAATATTGTCGAAATCTTCTTTGTTGCGGTATATCTCATTGAGACGCTGATAAATCATTTTGGTATTGTCCCAATCGTCATTTTCACGAAATTTTTTAAGCAAAAACTGATAATTTTCAGCAGCCTCGTCATATTTTCCGAGTTTTGAATTGCAGGCAGCCAAATATTTCGTATTGTCAATAACGTTTTTCTCGTCGTCCAATGTTTTGTAAATATCCAAGGCCTCACTAAAACGTTCAGCCGCACGAGCATAATGACCTCTGTTAAAATACACCAAACCAATTTGAGAAATCACCTCGGCACCTCTTTTAACATCTCCTTGTTTTTCAAGAATTTTTTTCGCCGAAAGATAACATTCCAAGGCTTTAAGAGGATCATCA
Source organism: Bacteroidales bacterium (assembly GCA_017417315.1). Lineage (GTDB taxonomy): Bacteria > Bacteroidota > Bacteroidia > Bacteroidales > UBA3824 > UBA3824. Next base: position 78,058 of record JAFPZK010000038.1, on the reverse strand, counting down.
TAAAGGACATGAATATGACCTAAAAGCAGATAATCGTTAAGCAAAACAATACTGTCACGGTTAACTTTTGCCAAATCCAAAGACTTACGAGCGTAGTCTGCGGACTTTTGATACTCATACAAAGAAAGACTCTTATCCGCTGCATTATAATACCTTTCAGCCGTTTTAGGGCTATCCGGCTCTTTTGAAGCAAGATTAAGAATACTATCCCTTTCGCGAATTAACTCCGCCTCGGATTTCTGCGAATAAGCCTGAGAACCCAAGAGCGAAAAAGCCGCAAAAGTCAACAACAATCTTTTAATATTTTTGTTAAGTATCAACATACTTAATTTTTATTTTTCCTATACGTTTTCCTATTATACAAATTAAGTTCCAAAAATTCCCAAATTCTAAAATTCGTATGCAACCCCGAAAATAAAACTTCTTAAAAGTTGGGGATTGTAGGACAAATCCACGTCCATTTCCATTGAGTCCATACCGCCGTATTCCGCATTAGTTATATTCGTAACTTTCAACGTCACTGACAAATCCTTCGAAATAGAAGCTGACAATGCCGCATCAAGATTATAATAAGACGGTGCCCAAAAAAATTTGTTGTCAAGACCGTTATAATATCTTCTCAAAAATTTTGAACAATAAATATTATCAAGACGGATATGCATTACTTTCAAAAAATTACATTCCGCCGAAAGTTGTGCCTGCATTCTCGGTACACCTCTAACATACTCCAAAGTATTATAAACCGTTGCTCCGGCATTATTGGCAGAGATTTTTTCTTCACCGGTCGAAAGCGTAAACGAGCCTTTAATATTAAGGTGAAGTGCCGGATATACGTCTTTCATAACGCCGATAAGTTGCAAACCGTAAAGTTTAGACTTAGATTTATCCTCGTTAGCGTAAGCACGGGTATATTTTCTGTCAACCTCCGAATTTGTAAGATTCGTAACACCCACTCCTACATAATTATCAGCAATATATCCGGTTTTGTCGCCGCCGGACATATAAACATTAGCAGTAGGAACAAAATTAGCGATAGAATCCATTGCAACCCAGTTTCTTACGAGCGGGTCTCTCATTCGGTTGGTATAACCGACAATTTCCATATAATTCGTTTTGTTGAAATACATTCTAAGACCAACCTCAGTAGAAGAAATATGTTCGGGTTTTAGTTTTCCGACCGTCGGTATATGATGATATGCCAAAGCATACTTGCCCGGAGCCGCATCGTTAGGTATCGCAACGCTCACGGTATAATACATCTGTGTCAAAGACGGCGTTTTATAAGCAAAACCTTCCGAACCTCTTAACGTAAGTTTGTCAGTAAGTTTCCAAAGCAAAGCCACACGCGGATTAATTGACGAACCCCATTTTGAGTTGTAGTCATATCTTACGCCCGCCGTTATTGTAAAAGGTTTCAAGTCGTAATCAGTTTGCACGTATGCACCCGCTTGAAAAAACGTTGTCGGATAAATACCCCAACTTCCGTAAAGAGGAAACGTAAAGTCAACGCTTTCTGCAAACATTTTATACGAAGAATAATCAAATCTGTTGGCATTATCCAAGGTTTTAGGTAACACACCCGAATAAGAAACCGAAGCACCTGCGTTTAAATCAACTTCATCAGAAGGTTTCCAAGTAATATTCTCCTCCAACGTCAAATCATCGCTCGCACCCCAAAAATAAAGCCTGTTCTCATCCCAGTTAGCCGATCGGTAAGAATTTTTGTCAAATCTATAATGATTAAGGTGAAGCGAGGTGTTTGTCGTAAAACTTCCGTTCTGCCAATCGCCCGAAAGCGCAAATCTATGAATATAATCTCCGAACAATGCCTGAGGATCACTATAATTATACGTAAACGGACTTACACCGTTGTTAGTAAAATCCATTCTGTGAAGCATATTGTACGAAAATTCCACACCTCTGTACCTGACATTTATACCTGTTTGTGTACCTTTTTGCGGACGGTCGCATATATTAGGATAATAAAAATCTCCTTTATAATTAACAAAATACAACTTCATGTCCGAAAACAAGAAATCATATTTTGTAAACATCTCTTCGGTTACCATAGAAGGCGTTATGGCATAACCCTGATAATTAATAACATCTCCGTTTTGGAAAAAATAGTTCCAACGGTTATAAACATCAGATTTTCCGTCAGGAAGATTAAGTTTATCAACCTCATAATCGGAGCCGTAAAGCGTAAATTCCACAACGTGTTTTCCGTGTCCGACTTTTGCGCCCGTATTAAAATTAAGATAACGTTTTCCGCCCGTACCCATCATAATGTCAGCCGAGGCAAAGGCTTTGTCGCCCGGACGTTTCGTAACAATATTGATAACGCCGCCGCACGCATCATTACCGTATGAAGCAGAAGCAGGACCGTAAATAATTTCTATTCTCTCCGCCTGACGTATCGGCAAATTTGCGCCCAAAGGCATACCCGCCGCTCCCGACGGATTGATGTCAATACCGTTAAGAAGAATTTTCGTGTAAATATTACCAACCATACCCCGCTGCATAAAACCTTCTCCGAGGTCAGAGCCGGCAGGTGTGGAAATTCGTATACCCGGAACGTTTTTCAAAACATCACACAAAGTAACGCAACCGTTCCTTACAATTTCGTCATGGGTAATAATATAAAGCGTTACCGGAAGTTCATCAACACTTTTTGAAGACCTCGCAGCACCAATTATCTGTTTTTTTTCTTTTACCTGATAATTAATATTCTTGCTTCCGAGAATATCACGTTCGATTATTTGCTCAAAATCATCAAACTGCGCCTTCGCGGAAAACGTCATAATTGTCAGTAATACAACTAAATATATTTTTTTCATACTTCTTAGTACAGGGTACAAAAAATTTCGCGTAAAGTAAGCGATTTTTTTCATAACAGCCAAAATTTTTTTTCACTTTTTAACTAAAACAATTACTTTACCAAAAAAGCATTTTTTTTGGCTTATTTTTTGAAAAAAATTTCCTTGTTACGAAAATTTGTTATACTTTTGGTTTTGAAAATTTTTTTTGTTTATGGACACAACAGTAATAGCCGTCAGCAATCACAAAGGCGGTGTCGGAAAAACGACTTCGGTCGTTAACATAGGCGCAGGTTTGGCGTTAATCGGTTATAAAGTTTTGTTAATCGACATGGACCCGCAAGCCAATATGACTCAAAGTTTCGGCATTAACAAGGCAAAAGTATCTGTATATGAAGTACTTAAAGGCGAAGCAGAGGTAGAAACGGTAGAAGTTTTCGAGAATCTCGAAATACTCCCCTCAACACTTGACCTTTCGGGTGCTGAAATGGAACTGATAAACGAAGCCGGCAGAGAATACATTTTGGCAGAGGCAATAAGCGGAATCACCAAAAACTATGACTACGTTTTCATAGATTGTCCGCCGTCATTAGGACTGCTGACAATCAACGCTTTAACCGCTGCAAACGAAGTATATATACCGCTTCAAGCGCATTACTTGGCGATAAAAGGTTTGACAAAAATCATCGAAGTTATCGGTAAAGTAAAAAAGCGTCTTAACAAAAATATAGAAATCACCGGAGTTTTCGTAACGCAATACGACAAACGAAAAGTTCTGCACAGAGACGTTGTAGACACGATTTACACGTATTTTCAGGAGAAACTTTTTGACACGAAAGTCCGTGAAAACATCGCTTTGGCAGAGGCTCCGAGCCAAGGTATGGATATTTTCCACTACGCACCCGAAAGTCGCGGCGCAGAAGACTACAAAAGACTCTGCAAAGAAATTATCGAACGGCATTTGGAAGGCGATGAAGTGGAAAATAATGCATAATTCATAATGCATAATTCATAATAAAAAAGTAAAATTATGGCAAAAAAAACTTTTAAGGGCGGGCTTGACAGCCTGATAGAAAACTCTTTGGGAATCAAAAAGTTGAAAGGGAAAAAAACGGAGTTCAAAGGCAATCCCGTAGACCTTGACGACAAAAAAGAAGACCAAGAGCCGGAAAAAGAAACCGAACAAAAAACTCCGAAAGAGCAGGAAAAAAAAGAGGAAAAAACCTCTGACATTTCCGCTCAGACTAATTCTGCGCCTATTAGTTTAGAAACTATTGACGACGATACCGAAACGACCGCCTATTTAAAAAATTTGATTCAAGATATGCGGCATGAACTCTACCTTTGGCGCAACGGCAAGATTAATGTCCAAACATTCAACCAAACGTTGCATCTTCATAATTTGAAATACAATCCCGAAAATAATGAAATAGAGGAGTTTTAAGAAAAACTCCTCTATTTTTTATCCCTTTGCTTTTTCATTATCGTCATCGTCAACAGCCTCATTAAATTCGCCGTCTAAATGCCTTTCAAACGAGGGTTCTCCGTCAACTTCATCTTCCGAAACTACTTCCGTCGCATCACTTAACTTTATGATTTTCGGGTCTTTTTCCTCGGTTACGGTCGTAACGATTTCCTCTTCCTCCTCTTCCAAAGAAATGTTCGCACCCATTGCAGTATCAATCGAAAAATCTTCCGTTTCAGCCTGTGCCACTTCCTCCTCGTAATCGTCCTGCTCGTCAGGATTAAAACCCGGAAGTTCTTGTTCCTCAGTTTCTTCTATCGCAGCCGCAGGCTGTTCTTCTTCTTCATCATAAAACTGCGTCATTAACTCTTCGTCAACTTCATCAGATTTTTCTTCTTCTTGCTGCTGTTCAACAATTAAATTATCGTATTCGGGTTCTTTCTCAGGCTCTTTTTCTTCCTCTTTCGGTTCTTCTTTGTCTTCCGAAACGGTGGTCGTTGTAGTCGTAAAAGTATCGCCCTCGCCATTCAAAACGATAGTTTGAGTCGTTGTTGTAGTTGTCGTAACAGTTTGAGGTTCAGAGGATTCTTCCTTTTCTTCTTTTTTTTCTTCCTTATCTTCAACCGCCGGTTTAACGATTAAATTATCGTATTCCGGTTCCGGCTCAGGTTCTGTTTCCGGCTCAGATTCTTTTGTTTCAACAACTGTCGTCGTAGTAGTTACTTCAACTTTTTTGTTAATCTGAATTTTGGTCTCTTCTTCTTCCTTTTCTTCCTCATTTTCAGTATTTTCCGTGTCTTCCGTTGTTATAATAGCAGCAGGGACTTCAACGTCATAAACCGAAACTTTTACGTAGTCGTCAGCAAACATTTCAAACTGACTCGACAAAGACCAAACCCTGAACCAAATTCTCAAAATAATGAAAAACTGCTGAACAAAAAACATCGCAATCAAACCCCAAGTTGCAGCCGTGCCGATTTTGTCAAACGTCAACTTATAAAGAATAAGGGTCAAAATAGGAACTACCAACAAAAGCGCGTACAAAAAGTAAGTTTTTACGAAATTATTAAAAACATATTTCACCGCTTTGCCGATGGCTTTGAAAACTCGGTGAGTTTCAGCCATTTCCATATAAAATTTTGCGTAATCCGAAATCATTAACAACAAAACAACAACACAGGCATAAATAAAACCCGCTATTGCATAAGCCCAAAACAGAGGTCTCTCTGAAACAATATTGCCGAAAAGTTGTAACAGCAACGAGGCTAAACCAAACAACAAAACGAACATAACTATCTGAGAGGCAATCATTAAGACGTCGCAAAGGAGAAACCTTAAAAAATTAACGCCCGCTCCCGAAAAAAACGTCGAAACCGAATAATCCTCACGATTGAAACTGCGGATTATGCCGCCGACAAAAAATATCATCAAAAGCCAATAAACAAAAACCGTAAAAACGCCCTGATGAAAAATAGATTCAAGATTCCATGAATGAAAATTTATCAACTCGCTGAATGTCGTATAATCCAACGATTTGGAAATCATACTGTTACCGCTTGCACTCTGAAACGAAAAGAAAAACGGTAACGCAAGCGACAAACCAAGCAACAAACAAATCGCATAAATGAGAAATATCATTTTCGGTCTGCGCAGCGAATTTTTAAAACCCCTTGAATATGCTTTTATTATGTTCATTTTTTTAATGTTTTTTCAGTTATAAAAATTTTAAGCAAAGAAAAATGCCGTTTGAAAAACGTTTTCCACCCAAAACAAAAATTTTGAAGCGTATTTCCAAATCGGATTTTGTGAATTATTTTCGTAAGTTACCGAATTGTTAATCAAGTCGATGTCGCATTTGATTTTGTTTTCGGGGTCTATTTGCGCCGAAACCACCGACGAACTTCCGGTAAAAACAAATTCTTTGCAACGACCTCTGCCGTCCCATTTAACAGTCTGAGTTTCACCGTTTTTAAACGTTACCAAAACCTCAACAGGCATTATCATCGTTCCCATTCTCTGAACATAAACCGATGATTTTATCGTACTTTTGCCGTCTTCTCGTCCCAAAAATTTGTCCAAACCGCTGTCAAAAAAGCCTTTCTCGCTTTCTCTGACCGTAGTGTTAACAATTTTCGTAAGTTTATAATCGCAAACCTCGTCCGTCAAAAAGGCTGACTTGAAAAACCAATTTAAATTATCTCCCAAATCAGGATTATTCATTTCCTTAACTTTCTGATTCATAACCGAAAAAAAGTCAGAAGAGGACGGATGTTTATATTTGAATTTCTCAAAATAATTCTTCATCGCTGAATTAAAATTATCCTCGCCCAACATACCTTTCAAGGTCTGAATCATCGTTGCGGGCTTATTATATGCCATCATCTGATAAGTGTGCGATGGATAACGCCAAACATAATTATTAATCGACGAAATCGCCGGATTATAACTCTGCGTATATCCGAGCCTTACTTTTTCAGAAGCGTTTTTCTTAAAGCCCATACAATTATACTGAGAGCCTTCGCCGAAATATGCGTCCATAATTTCGCCCTCATAAAAATACGTCAAACCTTCGTCAAGCCAAGCCTCTTCAAACTCGTTGCTTGCAACTGCCGCCATAAAATAATTATGAACAAACTCGTGAATTGCAACGCTTTCAGCCTCATGAAAACCGTCATAACGATTAGTATGAACGGTTATGAACATCGGATATTCCATTCCGGCAGCACTGCGGGCATAAAACGGACAGTCAACCAAAGTAATTTGCTGATAAGGGTATTCGCCGACATTTTTCTGCATATATTCAAACGCAAATTTTACGGCTTTAACATAACGCTCTGACTCAGAAGAATGTTCGGGCATATACATCACTTTTATTCCCTTATTATCATAAGTGTCGAGCATAATTTTGTAACGCGGCGATGCCGTCCATGCAAAATCAATCACGTCGTTAGCGTAAAACTTATAAGTCTTTGTGCCGTCGCCGATTGTAGCGTTGTAAGTTTCAACACCCGTTGCGCCGACAACGTATTTTTCAGGAACGTTAATCGAAACCTCATACGTGCCGAAGTCAGCGTAAAATTCCGAATTAAAATGAAATTCATGACAATTCCAGCCCGAAGATTTTCTGCCTCTCATGCCTTTCGGCTCGTAAACGCCGATTTTCGGAAACCACTGCCCTACCATAAAAAAGTCACCACGCTCATAACCAGTGCGGTGCAAAATTTTCGGCAGTTTCGACAAAAACGTAATGTTAAGGGTTATCTCCTGACCGGGAAGAAGCCGTTTAGGGAGTTTTACTTTCATAACAGTTTGGTCGTTTTCGTTGCCGGTATCAGGCTGAAAATATTTCAAATCCGGTGTCAACGGTTCACCGCCCTCAATCGTCATGCGCAAAACATCAATATAACCCCAGTCAGAATCACTGAAAACTTCACTGAGATTATACCCACACTCCCTTTCGCTTTCGATGAAATACGTACTTTTAGAATTTTTAAAAGCGTTGAGATAGGTGTGAAACATCAATTCATAAATTGTGTCCCGCGTGTTGTTTTTCCACTTCAAAACTTCCGTCGCCGAAATCATTTTGGCATCGGTGTCAAGTTTAGCATCGATTTTATAAGACGCAATTTGCTCGGTTTTGTTAACAAATTCAGCCTCCTGAGCCTCCAAAACCAGCCCGGAAAGCAGCAAAAGCGAAGATAGTATGACTTTTCTCATATATTTAAAATTGTCTATTTTTTAAAGTTTAACGGCAAAAAAGTAGTTTTTATTTCACAAAATTACATCTTTATTTTACCGTAAAACTGCATTTTATTCGGTCAGTAAAAGTATAGAGTTTTATTGAAAAACAAAAATATTTTTAATGATATGTTTTAAAAAAAATAAAAAATATGGCGCATTATTTGTTGCAATTTTATAAAACCGCTTAACTAAACTACATTTATAACAATGAAAAACACGGTTAAAACACTTATTTTTATTATCACTGCTTTTTTGTGCTTCGGGTGCGGGAAAACCAATAAATATTCCGGCATCAGCGAAGGCAAATTAACTTATCAAGTAAAGTTTCCTAAATCGGAAAACAAAAGTCAACTCATCGGCATTATGCCCGAAGAAGTGGAAATGTATTTCAAAAACAACAATACCGCAATGAATATCAAAGGTTTTGCGGGATCGTTCAGAATTTCTTTCATAACCAATCATGAAGAAAACAAATACTATTCGCTTGTAAGAATTGCCCTTGACAAATTTAAATACGTTACCGACTCAACGGGTACTGCTTTCGGTTATGACATGTTGAAAGATATGCAACTCGAATACCAAACAGACACCATGACGATATGCGGATTTCTTTGTCATAAAGCAATAGCGCACTGCAAAACAATCAATAGAGATTTGGAACTCTGGTACACAAACGACATAAAAATCGCCCGCCCGAACATCAATAACGCTTTCAAAAACTTAGACGGCGTTTTAATGAAGTTTCAGGTATTGTTGAGCGGTATTTATATGGAGTTTACGGCAAAAGGAATCTCCGAAGAAATAGTTCCCGAGGACGCTTTTGCAATCCCCGAAAACTACAAAGAAATTCAAAAAGACGAATTAGAGGCTTTCTTAAAGTCCTTCGATCCCAATTTGTAATGCTTCCATAGCGGAATAGTCAGTACAATCGCAGGTTACGGGCTGAACAGAAACATAACCATTAGACAAAGCCCATTCGTCGGTATCCGTAGCCTCGGGTTCAAAATTGTAATAATTACCCGTCAGCCAATAATACGGGCGGCGGTTTGACGGGTGATAACGTTCATCAAAAAATTCTCTCCATTCGCCCGAAGCCTGACGACAAATTTTTATGCCTTTAATGTTTTGCGGGTCATCATACGGAATGTTAACGTTAAGACACACAGGCTTTTCGGAGATTGAAGACAAAACTTTTTGAGTAATTTTCCGCGCATACTCTCCCGCTGTCGTAAAATCGGAGTCAGGTGCAAAATTCAACAGAGAAAATCCGATAGAAGGAATTTTATGTAACGCGCCTTCCATAGCGGCACCCATTGTCCCTGAATATAAGATATTTACGCTTGAATTAGAGCCGTGATTAATTCCGCTGAGAATCAAATCGGGCTTGCGGTCAAGGATTTTGAAAAGTGCGATTTTAACGCAATCGGCAGGCGTGCCTGAGCATTTAAAAGCGCGGATTTCTTCGTCTAATTTAGCGGGTCTGTACCAAAGCGGCATATCGAGCGTAACGCCGTGTCCTTTACCGCTTTGCGCTTTATCCGGCGCAACAACGACGATTTCACCGAGGTCTTTTACGGCTCTTACAAGTTCTTTTATTCCCTTAGCAAAAACCCCGTCGTCGTTAGTAATCAAAATCAAAGGTTTGTTTTCCATAAGTGTCATTTTTTGTAGCAAAAGTAGAAAAAATTTAGTTCATAGCAAAAAAACAAGACGTTTTTTTGAAAATATCACCCTAATTCGTCAATCTATTTTATCCTCTTTCCATTTCGCAAAAATCCCTGCTAAAAGCGTTCCTGAAATCGAATGGTACGCACAAGAAATCGCACAGGGCAATACGCAGAGAACTGAATCAGGGTTGCCCTCAACAACAAAAAATGCCGAAGCCAAAACCGTTGCCATACCTGCGTTTTGCATTCCGACTTCAATGGAGATTGTCTTTTTTTTCGACAGCGGAAAACCAAACAGCCGTCCGATATTGTAACCAAGCACATAACCGATTCCGTTGTGAAGAAAAACCACCGCCAACACCAAGAAAAACAACGCAATACCGCTACTTAATAATTGCGGTTGAACTTGACTTACAACGCCGCCTACAATCAACGCCAAACCGATGACGCTGCAACCGGGCATAACCGACTGCAACGTCTTGAAATTCTCCGCCTTACCCGCAAAATAATTCAACAAGCAACCGAGCGAAACAGGCAGTATTGTTACTAACAAAATGTTCAAAAACATTCCGAAAGTATCCACATCAATAGACGTATCCGCCAAAAACCAAACCAAAAACGGTGTCATCAGCGGCGCAAGAAGCGTGGAAACAGTAGTCATTCCGACCGAATACGCCACGTCGCCCTTGCATAAAAATGACATAATGTTGCTCGAAACTCCTCCCGGACAGCACCCGACTAAGATGATTCCGACGGCAAGATACGGGTCAAGACCAAAAATTTTAGTCAATCCGAACGCTAAAAAAGGCATCACCGTAAACTGCGCCAATGCTCCGATACCAATGTCCTGAGGTCTGTGAATCAGAACTTTGAAATCCGCTGCGGAGAGTGTCAAACCCATCGTCAGCATTATAAAACCCAATATCACTGATGACACATTGCCCCTTACCCAACCAAATAAAATCGGGAAAAGAAACGAAATCGCTGCCGTCAAAATCACAAAAGCCGAAGCATGGCGGCTTATAAAAAGAAGGAGGTTTTTCATTACAATTTATTCTGCCTTAACTTTTCGATATAATCGTCAATATCTTTCAATCTGTCAGGAATTCTGATGTTTTGAGGGCAATGAGGCATACACTGTCCGCAACCGATACAATGCGCCGCCTGACGATTTTTGTCAACTTTTCTGTCATAACCGATTAAAAAGCGTTTGCGGTTTTCTACAAAGTCTTTGTCCTGCGACGAAACCGAAATGTAACCCTCATTAACACACTTGTTATAATGCGTAAACGAAGTCGGAATGTCAACACCGTAAGGACAAGGCATACAATACTGACACTGAGTACAAGGCACAAGCGGAAAATTCACAAACTCGTCCGCAACCCGCTGTAAAAGAGCGTTTTCCTCGTCAGTACATTCCTGCAACGGACACAAAGTTGAAAGGTTGTCCTCCAAATGCTGAGTATACGTCATGCCCGAAAGTATCGTCAAAATGTTTTTGTGTGAGGCAATCCAACGGAACGACCACGAAGCAATACTGTTTTCGGGGATTCTTTCCCTCAAAGTTTTTGCAAGGTGAGTAGGAAGTTTTGCCAACCGTCCGCCCAAAATCGGTTCCATAACAAAAACCGGAATACCTTTTTCGGTCAAACGATTATAAAGATATTCGGCATCGGTGTTGCGAGGATTGATTCTTTTTGCGTATTTCCAATCAACGTAATTCATCTGAATCATCGCAAAATCCCAATGATATTTATCGTGATTATCAACGAGATAGTCAAAAACTTCGACATCGCCGTGATACGAAAAACCAAGATTTTTTATCCGTCCCGCCTCACGCTCTTTAAGAAGATAATCCAACAAACCGTTTTCAACAAAGCGTTTTTCGTAGGCTTGAAGCCCCGTTAAATCTTTGCCGTCAAGATTTGCACCCATTCCGATTCCATGAAGATGCAGATAATCAATGTATTCGGTTTGAAGTTCTTTGAGCGAATTTTTGTAAATTTTCACCGATTCTTCAAAACTCCACGTCTGAGGCGCAAAGTTTGAAAGTTTCGTCGAAATAAAATATTTATTTCTCGGATGACGGCTCAGAGCGATTCCCATTGCGTGTTCCGAACGTCCCTGACAATATGCCGGCGAAGTGTCAAAAAGATTTAAGCCGTGTTCAATCGCAAAATCGGTTTGTTTGTTGACCGTTTCCTGATCGATTTCGTCGCCGCCGTTTTCTCTCGCGCTGCGGTTGTTAATCGTGGGCAAGCGCATAAAACCGTAACCGAGAACTGAAATTTTATCGCCGGTTTTTGGATTTGTGCGGTAAGTCATTTTGTCGGTCGGAATTTCTTTTTTTGAAGTCGTTTTCTGACCCGTAATTTCTTCGGTTTTCTGACTGCCGCAACCTGTCATTGCAACCGCTGTAACTGCGGCAGACGCACCCGCTAATTTCAAAAAATCACGCCTGTTTATATTTTTTTCTGACATTTTTTTTCTTGATTAAGTGTTAATAAAAAGGGTCTAAGACCCCTAAAAATCTCCGTGAACCTCGTTGCCTTCTACGTAAATTGCAGAAAAAGGTCTTGACGGACAAAGATTTTCGCACGCACCGCAGCCGAGACACCTTTCTGAATCAACAGCGGGGACTTCAACTGACGGATTTTCAGGAAGTTTCACCATCATTATTGCGCCTGAGGGACAGTGTCTTGCGCAGTTTCCGCATTTTACGCCGTCGCTAACGGGAAGACAATTCTGTTTAATCCAAACGGCATGACCGGCACGGATTGAAGTTTTTTCTTCTTTGGTGATTTTTTCGATTGCGCCCGTCGGACAAACCTGAGAACATCTTGTACATTCAGGGCGGCAGTATCCGAGTTCAAAACTCATTTCGGGCTGCATAAAGTTTTCTATCCGAGATGACGGTCTTAAAACATTGTTCGGACATTGCGTAACGCACAACTGACAGCCCGTACAATGGCTTGAAAAGTTTCTCAAACTTCTTGAACCTGCGGGTTTTACGGGGCAGTCACGGGCGGGAATTTTCTTATCTTCGATAACGGCAAATCCGCCGTCAAAAGTTTTTTCTTGGGCTTTGACAACACCCGAAACAGCAAGCAAAGCACCCGTTGCGAGCGTTTTTCTAAGGGCTGAATCTGCGGGTTCGTCAGAAGATTTTTCTGAGGTTTTAGCCGCATTTTTGGTGAAAGAAATTGCATCTTTTTTGCAAACACCGATACAGTTCATACAAGAAACACAACGCGAATAATCAACTGTATGTGCTTTAAAATCAACGGCTTCGGCTTTACAGTTTTTCTCGCAGAGACCACAATTAACGCATTTGTCAGCATCGATTTTTATTTTGAAAACCGATTTTGTTGACAAAAGTCCGAGAACCGTTCCGACGGGACACACCGTGTTGCAATATCCGCGCCCCGATTTCCAACTCCAAATCGTTACAACTAAGAAAGTTACGATTGCAACGCCAAGCGTTAAGCCGCTTTTGAGCCAAACGTCAACACCGTAAAAAGCATAACTGTCGTAATGTTCAGCGGCTTTTGCTAACAAGTTGTTAATCATCAAATAAACCGGCTGCAAAATCGAACTTACCATTCTGCCGTATGCGCTGTACGGAGCAATCAGAATTGCAAGGGGCGAAAATGCCAACAACAAAACTACAAAAACGCCCAAGATTATAAGGCGGGTTTTGCGTTTTTCGGGAGTGAATTTAAATCGGCGTTTTTTGAATTTTCCGGCTATTCTGCTGACAAAATCCTGAAAAACACCCATCGGACAAATCACTGAGCAATAGAGCCTTCCGAAAAGAAAAGTCAATGCCAGAACGAAAACTACGGCACCGATATTCAAGGCTAAAATTGCGGGTAAAAACTGAATTTTAGCCATCCAGCCCAAAAAGTTTTTGAGCGTTCCGCTAAAATCCAAAAACATAAAAGTTATGCCCACCCAAAACAAAAGGGCAAGCATAAAACGGATTTTTTTTAACATGAAAATGAATGATTTGATTGTTTGCGTTTTTTAACACCGCAAATATACAAAAAACTTTTTTTACTTCAAAAAGCCGTCTTTATTTTTTAAATTTTTATAACTTCTTAATTCGCACTTTGCTTTTCCGAGCGGAAGTTTCAGAACGATTCTTACGGGGACGTAATTTCCGTCGTTAGTAAACCACGCCACCATATCGTCCTCGTTTTTGAAAGTTGCATCGTTTTCCAAAACCGGCGAAAATTTCAGACATTCAAACTTTCCGAAATCCGTTTTCACCTTTTCAGTTCCGCGATACGCCATTTTAAATTTATAAAGTTCTTCGTTGAACCAAGTTGTCAGGTTCATATACTCGTTTTTTTGGTATTTTTCGTCAAAGATAAACTTCCGCGAAAAATAAAACGCCGAAATTATATCAAGCGTATTTTCAGGCAGTTGATGACGACCGCTTTTCATAGAATAAACCACGCTCGAATCCTGAAAAAACAAATCTTCGTTATACCTTTTATAATTATTTTCAGTAACATTTCTGACGGCTTTCAGAGGCAAACCCGTTACAATGTCAAAATAACTTTCGTAAATGTCATAAATTTTGGCGAGTTTTGCCGCCACACCGGTAGTGTAACATTTTGCAATGACATAAAAATAATAGTCATAACCGACAGGCACGAGTTTTACGGAAATGGAAAATTCACCGGCTTTTATAATTCCGTATTTCAAGTCGTAAATGAGTTCCTCGCCGGGTTCAAAAGCCGTGTTGACTTTATGTTCTTTCAAGATGTCGGCGGCTGTTTTTTTTTGCGCGTTAGCCGCAACTACAAAAAAAGCCAAAAAAAGCGTAACGATTAATTTGTTCATTTTAATTATCAATTTTGAAAGTGCAAAGGTAAAGTTTTATAATAAAATGTGCAAAGTTTTTAACGTTTTACAACATATACAAAAAAAACGGCTGCAACTTTTTTAAGGCTGCAACCGTCAACTTGGGTAAATATGCTTAATAAAAAAACTTTACTCTCCCAAAGTTGCCACCATAACGGCTTTGATAGTGTGGAGACGGTTTTCGGCTTGGTCAAAAACTATTGAAGCCTCACTTTCAAAAACCTCGTCCGTAACTTCCATACAATCAATATTGAATCTGTCAAAAATTTCTTTTCCCGTTTTTGTCTTAATGTCATGGAACGCCGGAAGACAATGCAAAAATTTAACGTTTTTATTTCCGGTCAGTTCCAAAACGTTTTTGTTAATCTGATATTTCTGCAAAAGAGCGATTCTTTCCTGCCAAACGTCGTGCGCCTCTCCCATCGAAACCCAAACGTCGGTATAAACAAAATCACAGTCCTTAACGCCTTTTTCAACATCATCGGTAATAGTAATTTTTGCGCCAGTCTCTTTGGCAATATTTTGACATTTTTCAACGAGCGAAGAACTCGGATTTAACTCCTTAGGACCGACAAGACGGAAATCCATGCCGAGTTTTGCGGCGATTATCATCAAAGAATTGCTCGTATTGGAATGAATGTCGCCCAAAAATGCAAATTTTATTTCATTATCCTTTTTTGACGAATGTTCGCGCATTGTCAGCAAGTCTGCTAACGCCTGTGTCGGGTGAAACTCGTTTGTAAGTCCGTTCCAAACCGGCACGTGAGAATATTTTGCTAACGTTTCAACCGTAGTTTGAGCAAAACCTCTGTATTCTATTGCATCAAACATTCTGCCGAAAACTCTTGCCGAGTCTTCAACCGATTCTTTATGTCCTAACTGACTTGCAGACGGCGTAATATAAACAGTATGTGCGCCTTGGTCTGCGGCTGCAACTTCAAATGCGCAACGTGTGCGGGTAGAGGTTTTTTCAAAAATCAAGGCGATATTTTTGCCTGACAAATGTTTAACCTCAGTATGAGTTTTTTTTGCTTTTTTCAAGTCTGCTGACAAGTCTAAAAGATAGTTGATTTCCTGAGTTGAGAAATCCAATAATGTGAGAAAACTTCTGTTCTTTAAATTTACCGTAGTCATCTTTTTCTGAATTTTTATGCCGCGAAGATACAAAAAAATCCCGTTATATACAAAAAAAGCGGAAACTTTTTACAGTTTCCGCTCTAAAATTAAGTTAAACTCTTATGTTTACTTATCCAAAACGTTCATTGTGTCAAGTACGCCCAATGTTTTCTTAACAGCCTGAGCCGAAGCATCGAGCAATGCTTTTTCTTCTGCGTTGAGGTTAAGTTCGATAACTTTTTCAACACCGTTTTTACCGAGGATAACGGGAACGCCGAGATACATATCTTTGTAACCGTATTCGCCGTCGAGGTATGCACAAACGGGAACGAGTTTTTTCTGATCGCGCATAATTGCTTCAACCATGTAAGCAGCCGAAGTACCGGGAGCATACCAAGCAGAAGTTCCGAGAAGGTTAGTCAACTCTCCGCCGCCTTTCTTTGTTCTTTCGATGATTGCTTCGAGTTTGTCTTTTGCAACGAGGTCAGTAACGGGAACGCCGCCTACTGAGGTAAATCTCGGAAGCGGAACCATTGTGTCGCCGTGTCCGCCTAAGAGCAATGCCTGAATGTCCAAAGGAGTAACGCCGATTTCCTCAGCCAGAAATGCTTTGTAACGAGCGGTATCCAATGTACCAGCCATACCGAATACTTTGCTTGACAAGGTTTTAGCTGTCTTGAAAGCAACGTAAGTCATTACGTCCAAGGGGTTAGAAACGATGATAATGATTGCATTCGGAGATGCTTTGATAACGTTTTCAGTAACGCTTTTTACGATACCTGCGTTAACGCCGATTAAGTCTTCGCGGCTCATACCGGGTTTTCTGGGAACGCCTGATGTGATAACTACAACGTCAGAATTTGTCGTTGCCGAATAGTCGTTAGTAACGCCTTTGATTTGGTGGTTGAAACCTGCGAGTGCAGAAGTCTGCCAAATATCAAGGGCTTTTCCTTCTGAAATACCGGGTTTGATGTCCAATAAAACAACCTCCGTAGCGAGGTCTCTGCGTGCAATGGCATCAGCGCAAGTTGCGCCTACGTTGCCTGCTCCGATAACTGTAATTTTACTCATTTTTATAGTGTTTTTAAGAAATTCACTTAAATAGTGCCGCAAAGATAAAAAACAATTTGTTACGTTGTAATTTTTTTTGATATTTTTTTTGTATTTTTTTCAAAAAATATCTTTGCATTTATTTTGTTTTTTTGGAAAAAATAATCATTTTTGCAAAATAAAAACAATGACTATGGAAAAAGAAAATGAATTTCTCGTCCGCTTTGACTTCGCGATTAAAAATATGCTTCGCGACAAGAAGAATTTTGATATTCTTGAAGGCTTCATAGAAGTCTTCTTGGGTAAAAAATGCAAGATTCAAGAAATTCTTGAAAGCGAAAGTAATCAGGAATATGCTGATGATAAATTCAACCGTGTTGACATCAAAGCAAAAGACACTAAGGGTGAAATTTTCATCGTTGAGGTTCAAACCACACGTTACACTTATTATTTGGAGAGGATTCTCTACGGTGTATCAAAAGCCATAACCGAACAATTAGGCAACGGCGATAAGTACGGCAACATAAAACAAGTATTTTCTATTTCCGTTGTTTATTATGACCTCGGCGAAGGCGACGACTATTTTTATGAGTGTAAATCTGACTTTTACGGTGTACATTCGCACAATATACTTAAACTCAACCGTCGCGAGGAATTGACGTTAGAAGAAATCAAAAACGGCGACACCCGCAAGTTTAAGTACGAGGCAAAATATGCGCATGATATTTTTCCGAAGTATTTTTTGATAAGAATTAATGCTTATAAAAAGTTTATAGCCGATGCGATGAGCGAATGGATGGAGTTTCTCAAAAATAACAGCATTAAGAGCGACACCACGGTTCCCGGACTTCAAGCCGCCAAAGAAAAATTGAATACGCTCAAAATGACGAAGGCAGAACGTATCAGTTATGAACGTCATCTTGATTCAATCCGCAACGAAAAAGAGGCGTTTTGGACAGCGGAAACGGACGCATACGCGGCAGGAGAAGAAAAAGGTCGTGCAGAAGGCATAGCCGAAGGCAAAAAACAGCAATCAATTGAAATTGCCCGTAACTTTAAAAAAGCCGGCATTGACATCAATATTATTGCTGAAAACACCGGCTTAACTATTGAAGAAATTAACGCTTTATAATATATCGGCTGTGACAATACCACAGCCGATTTTCTTTATTTGCATTGTATATAATTAAATCTGACAAAATATGAAAAAATACGCTTTAATATTAACAATTATAACTCTCGGAATATTTTTTTCCGTGTATAGTTATTCTAACAACTTAGAAACCATGGATATAAGAAGTTTTTTTAAGGAAAAATTCTCCAAGCCGGAAGGCGGATTTTCTTACACCGAACTTTGGACTGAGGTTCAAAACCTTCAAAGCAAAAACAAAAAAAACGAGGCTTACAAAAAAGTCAAGGAAATTTTAGCAAAGGCTAAAAAAGAAAAAAACTATCCGCAACTAATCAAAACTTATATTTATAGTCTTGATTATCAGAACGAAACAGTGGACGACGGTTTCTATCCCGAACTCGAAAAAATGGAAAAGGAAATCAATGATTTCCCCGAGGCGGACAAAGCCGTTATGCACTCCGTCATCGGTCAAATTTATATGAATTATCTCAAACGAGAATATTATGCGATTTCAAAACGCACCGATGTCGATGTCAAAGACGGCAACGTGAAAACGTATTCAACTGCTCAACTTTTGAGGACGGCTAAGTCGCATTTCTTGGAGTCCGTCAAACCCGAAAAAGAACTAAAAGAGAAAAAACTCGCTGATTATAAGGATATTATAAAAGGTCTTAGACCCGATGAAGAACTTTGGCCTACTCTTTATGATTTGGTTTTGAACCGCGCTTTAATACATTTTTTTGAAAATGACATTTCGCGTTATGAGGTTTTTGACGACGAATTTGACTTCAATAACGAAACACTTTTAGCCCCGGCGGACGAATTTTTGAAACTGAAATTAGACGAAAAAGAATTGGAAAATTCGGCTTCTTATCAGGCGTTTCTCATTCATCAAAACCTCTTGAAAGCACATCTTGAAGGCGAAGATAATGTTTTGGTTTATAACGATTTAAACCGTCTTCATCATTACCTCGGACGAATGATGTCGGAAGAAAAAAACGCTCTCTATTTAGAAACGTTGCTGAAAATGGAGAACAAATATTCAGACAAAAACTGCCTTATTAAAATAAAGTGGGAGGTTGCAAAATTTTACGAAAGACAAGGCGAGAAAACAAAAGCACATAAAAAAGCCGAGGAAATTCTCGAACTCAGCCCCGAAAATTCCAACGCTAAGAACCTCATTCTCAACATAGAAAGCAAGGAAGTTGATGCCGATGGAGAAAATTATATTCCCTCAACAAAGGAGATAGTTCTAAACCTCTCGCACCGAAACACCGACAAAATTTACTTGAAATTCGGCAAAATTTCTAAGAAATTTTATGACCGTCCCGAATTTAACAAGACGAATTATTTGGATAAATTTTCGTCGGCAATGTCTGATGTTCAGACTTTTATCCATTCGGTTGAGAAAAAAGCGGACTATACGTCAAGCGAAAGCGAATACAAAATTCCATGTCAAAAAATCGGATATTATGCCGTTTTGATTTCTTCTGACAAAGATTTTAAACAAGGAAAAGTTCTTTACAAATTTTTCCAAATAACTGATTTAATAACAGTTACCTCGCGCACTATCGAAACCGCCGAAACCACGGTAAAAGTTTTGGACAGAACAACCGGCTTACCCGTTGAAGGCGCAACCGTCAAGGCTCTCGGCGAAGAATACAAGGGCAACAAATGGGTGTTTAACGTCTATGCCACAAAGACTTCCGACAAAAACGGCGACTGTGTTTTCAAAAAAAGCGACGTTAGCGGTTATAAAGGTTACAACTTGAATTTCACGGCAGAAAAAGGCAGCGACTTTTTGGACAGAAACCGTATGTATTTTTCCGAGGCGAGCGAAAGCAGCACGAACAATTACGGTAAAATCTTCACTGACAGAGCGTTATACCGTCCGGGACAAACGGTAAATTTTAAGATTGTCGGTTATTCCAAAAAAGACAACAACGTTCAAGTACTTGAAGGAAAGAAAGTTACGGTTGCAGTCCGCGACATCAACCGTCAGGAAATTTACAAACAGGAACTTACTCTCAACGAGTTCGGCTCCGCTGACGGTAAGTTTGATTTGCCAACTTCTTGTGTTTTAGGTAATTATTCGTTTTTCATTTCGGGATTATACGGCTCACATTCTTTCAGCGTGGAAGAGTACAAACGCCCGACTTTTGAAATTTTTACAAAAGATACAGAAAGTCAAGTCGCTTTAAACAAGGAAGTTACGGTGTCAGGAAATGCGGTTTCGTATTCGGGCGTAAAAATTCAGGACGCAAAAGTAAAATACGAGGTCGTCAGGATTCCGAAATTTTACGGCTGGTGGTTTTTCCGTTACGATTTGAAAGAAAAATCCGTTGCTCACGGCGAGGTTACAACCGATGAAAACGGCGAGTTCAAGATTAAATTTTTGGCAAAACCCGACAAAACTTTGCCGGAGGATTTAAACCTTGTTTTCACCTATAAAGTTAAAATTGACGTTACAGACATAAACGGCGAAACTCAATCAACAACTCATTATGAAACAGTGGGTTATGCAGGAATTTTCTTATCGCGTATTCTTTCGTCAGATTTGTATTTCAAAGGTCAGGATAAATTCTGCGACCTCAAAATTTCCGCTTACAACGCCTCTTATCAACCCGTTGAATGTGATGTTGAGATTACGGTACGGAAACTAAAAAACTTTGCTAATCCGCTGTCTGACAACGATTTATACAAATTGGAAGAGGAAAAAGTTTTGAAAACCTTTACCGTAAAATCTTCGCACAAAGTTGATTTACAATTTTTGGAGAACTTGGAAGACGGCAACTATTCTGTTACGCTGAAAACCAAAGATGCTCAAAATCACGAAATTACATCGGATTCAAGGTTTACTGTGATTGCCGAAAACTGCAAAAATACGGCTTTCAACAAGTATTTTTGGACACAAAACCGTTATCCGAGCCGCGAGCCGGGCGAAAAAGCAAAATTCATTTTCGGAACGTCAATGAAAGACGTAAATTGTTGGTACGAAGTATTTTGCGGCGACAAACGGATTTCCACGCAACAGAATTTCCGTCTTAGTCAAAACGCTAAAACCATTGAAATTCCAATTCTTGAAGAATATCGCGGCGGCATTTCTTTAAGGTTTTTCTTTGTGAAAGACAACCGCTTTTATCAACAAACGTATTCTGTCAGCGTACCCTTTACAAACAAAAAAATTGACGTAAAATACGAAACGTTCCGCGACAAATTAGAGCCGGGTCAGACTGAAACAATAAAGTTAAAGATTATTGACAAAAAGCAAAAACCCGTTACCGCCGAAATGTTAGCCGTACTTTACGACGAATCCCTTGACGCAATCCGCGAAAATCATTGGTCTTTCAGTTGTTACGACTATAATTCGACGTGCGGAGCATACGAAGGACATTATTTCGGCCTCTCGTCAGCAAGCGTGATTAAATACAACGGCACTTTCTCGTATTACGAACAGTCTTATAGTCCGCAAATTAATTGGTTCGGACACGAAATTTATTCTTTCGGACGTCCTCAGGAAATTTTGTACAGACAAATGGCTTTCGGCGCAAGGAGCAAAAGTGCTGTCAATATGATGGTTATGGAAGAATCAGCACCGATGGCAGATGCCGAAGTTTTGGACGATAAAATAGAGGTTGCAGACGAAGAAGCACCGGCAGAGGCAATGGCAGATTTAAGCGCGGCAGATGAAGGCGGCTTTGACGAGGTAAAAGTTAGGGAAAATTTCTCTGAAACGGCATTTTTTGAGCCGCATTTAGTAACTGACGCTGACGGCAATATTTCGATTCAATTTACTATGCCTGAGAGCCTTACGAAATGGCATTTCAAAAGTTTCACGCATACGAAAGACCTCAAATTTACTCTTAGCGAAAACCATTTGATAACGCAAAAACCGTTTATGGTTGAGCCGAATTTGCCGAGGTTCTTTTTGGAGCGCGACAAAATAACTATCCCCGTGAAAATAAGTAATTTAACGGAAGAAAAGTTAGCAGGAAAAGTTAAAATCGAAATTCTTGATTTTCAAACGCAAAAACCCGTCAGCGATTATAAAATTGATGCTACGGTCAAAGATTTTGAAGTTGCCGCTGACCGTTCAACGACGGCTGAATTTACGCTTGAAATCCCCAAACGTCCTGAACCCGTGATAGTTAAGATTGTCGGAATTTCGGACGGTCATAGCGACGGAAGTCAAAAATACGTTCCCGTTTTAACGACAAGAACGCTCATAACAGAATCGCAGACACTTTATATAAGAGGCAATCAGACGAAAAATTTCATGGTTAACGCGCTGAAAAATCAATCGCAAACCCAAGATAATCAATCGTTTACGTTTGAATTTACGTCCAATCCGGCATGGCTTGCGTTTATGTCGCTGCCCGCCCTCAGAGAAACGGACAGAGAATGTCTCGATTATATCTTTGACTGCCTATATGCCAACATGTTAGCAAAGAAAATCATCACCTCGAATCCGGGTTTTGAAAAGACTTATAACTCGCTTTCAGAAGAAGATTTCAAGTCGGCGTTGGAGAAAAATCAGGAGTTGAAGTCGATTATGTTGAACGAAACGCCGTGGCTTTTGGACGCTAAAACCGAAGGCGAACAAATGAAAAAACTTGCAAAACTCTTTAATTCTAAGGCGGTTGATGAAACTAATGCGGTTTATTTCAAGAAACTGCTTGACGGTCAGTATTCTAACGGCGGCTGGCCTTGGTTCAAAGGTATGAAAGAGAGCCTTTTTGTAACTCAGGAGATTGTTTGCGGTCTCGGACGGTTGATTCATCTGGGAGCGGTAGAAAATACGGGCGATGTCAGCAAGATGACAAAACGCGGTATCTCGTTTATGGACAAGAAGTTAAAAGAGGATTATGACAGACTCAAAAAACTTTTGGGCAAAAAAGAACTTGAAAAATATCACCCGTCATATTATGACATTCAGTATTTTTATGCCCGCAGTTTCTTTGACGAAAAAGTGCCGTCTTCGAGCCGCGAGGCATACGATTTCTTCCTTTCAAAATTGGTTCAGTATTGGACGGATTTTTCTCTATACGCTCAGGCGTTGCTCGCGACAACTTTCCAACGTCTTGACAAACAGTCTGTTGCAAAAGACATAATTGCATCGCTCAAAGATAACGCTCAAAATTCTGACGAGTTCGGAATGTATTATTCAAAGAATCTTAACGGTTATCATTGGTACAATTCGCCGATTGAAACGCAGGCGATGATAATTGAAGCGTTTTCTGAGTTCAAGATGGCTCACGAGGTTGAGGAGTTGAAAATTTGGCTCATAAAACACAAGCAGACAAACTCTTGGAAATCAACACGTGCGACAACAGAGGCGGTTTATGCTCTGTTGATGAACGGCGACAAACTTTCAACCGACGAACAGCCGTGTAAGGTAAAAATCGGAAGTTTCACGCTCGAAGAAAAACCGTCAGAGGGTGCGGCATACGTTAAGAAAGTTTTCGCCGCTAACGAAATCAAGCCGGAATTTTCTGACATTGAAGTCGTTAATCCTAACAAACATATTGCTTTCGGAGCGACGTATTTGCAGTATTTTGAGGAGTACGAAAACGTCAGGGCTACGGCAAACGGTTTAACGCTGACCAAAGAGATTTATAAAATCACGAAAGATGCTCTTGGTCAGGACGTTGCAACGCTTGTTACGCCCGAAACACCGCTCAAACAAGGCGACAAATTAAAAGCGCGTTTTGTCATCACGACCGACCGCGACCTTGAATATGTGTTCTTAAAGGACGTTCATTCTTCGGCGTTCGAGCCCCTTAACAAACTCTCAGGCGGTCGCTATCAAGATGGACTTTACTATTATGAATCGACGAAAGATGCTTGCGAGGAATTTTTCATCGAGTTCATGCAACGAGGAACGTATGTGTTTGAATATCCGCTCGTTGCAGTTCATAAAGGCGTCCTTACAAACGGCATCGCAACGATAGAATGTATGTACGCGCCGGAGTTTAGGGCAAATTCAACGTCGCAAAAAGTAAAGGTGGAATAAAAGAAAAAAGGCTGTCAAAAAACGACAGCCTTTTTTTATAAACCAATTAAATTTCTTCAAAAAAAACTTGAATAATACAATATAATTTAAGATATTTGCAGAAAAATTTAAACGTAAAAAATATGAAAAAAATTTTATACGCATTATTGATGTTGATTTGCCCGTTAATGGCGGGTATGACGGGGTGCAGTTCTTCCGCTGCCGATGATATTGTCGGAAAGTGGAAAATATCCGATTACAAAACCGATGCAATATTCAAAGAAAGTGAAAAGGCTCAGTTTGAGGAAATTATAGAAGAAACAAAACAAAAATCCCTTTTCGAGTTTGCAGTTGACAAAACTTTTAAACAAGAAAACGACCAGTATCATCAAAAAGGCTCTTGGGAACTTTTAGCAGACGGCGAACAATTAAAACAAACTTTTGAAGGCGGAAAAATCGTTCTCAGCAAAATTCAATCGCTTTCAAAATCCGAAATGGTAATTGTTCAAAAAGACGATGCTTCGGGTTCAACAATAGTCCTCACGTTAAAAAAACAATAGAAAATTGGAAAAAATACTAATCGCAAGTTCTCCAAAAGGTAAGGAGACTGCTCAAAAACTGTTTCAAACGCTCAAAAAAAACGGCTATTCGGTCAACAACAATGCCGCAAAAATAGACAGAAACGCTTTGCCGGATTTATTAATCGCCGTCATAACTGACGATTCTGAAAACAATCCTACAATGATGTCTATTTTGCACTCTTGCTCTGAATACGGCGTTACCGTTGTGCCGTTTGTTACAGTCGACATGGAAAACAAAACCGTCAGTCAAAATTATTTTCTTGACGAACATGACTGGATAGACGCTTCAACGGTCAACTTCTCAGAGGGTCAGGCAACACTTTTAGATATGCTGAAAAATAATTATCAGTATCTTTCTAAAAGGATTGAAAAAAAACAGCCGCAGAAAACAATTGTCAACACCACGGCTACAAATACAAAGAAAAACACTACAACAAACAATGCTTCTTCCGGTAAAGAACAGTTGTTCAAGAACTTACTTTATATGAGTGCAGCAGTTATTGTAGTACTTTTGTTTATTTTGGTTAACGGCGGTCTAAAACAGACCAACCGCGAGGCTGACAATTACCGCGCAAATGCCGCTTCAAGTTCCGACAACAACAATAACGGTCTCAATAGCAGCGGTGTAAAAATACAACTTTCGCAACAACTAAAAAACAGCGAACAAAATTTTGTGGGACGTTGGAAAATAACGGATTATTCCGACAATCAATTCCGCAGAACCCGTCAGGATAGTCTTGACCTTCAAGCACTTGTTAACGCACTTTTGACAAGGGCGGAACTCGTTTTCAGAGCCGATAAAACGTTTACCAGAACGGGATTTTCTGAAAATCCTGAAACCGGTGCTTGGGAATACGACCCACAATCAAAATACTTAAAACTCCAACCCACAAACGGCAATCAATACGATGTGGTTCAAATTCAGGAGATTACGCAAAATAGGTTGATTATCGTGGTTCAGGAAAAAATGGACAACAACGATATTTTTACGAAAATAACTTTTCAAAAACAATGATGCTTATGAAAAAAGTTTTGTTTGTTTTAAGTCTTTTTCTCTGTCTTTCTTGCGGACGGTCAACAGAAACCCTTATTCTCGGGAAATGGGTTCTGACGAAAGCCGAATGTGAAAATTTCAACGAATTTGCCTCGGCAAAAGAACAACTCGCCGTCAGAAACATCGAACAAAATATCGCTCAAATAAAGCGTAATTTGGGTTCAGCACAAAACGCAGGAGAAAAAGAAAAAATGCAAAACAGAATTTCTGAACTTGCAAAAGAAAAACAACAAGTCGGAAATTCAATCAGAACAGAAATAAAGGCTGGACTAAAAGCCACCGAAGGTAATATGTCTTACAAATTTAACGAAAGCGGGAGATTTTCAGTTAGTTATGATTCCGAAAACCTGAAAGGCTCGTACAAAATTGACGGCGACACGATTTCGATAGTTCTTGACAATCAGGAAAACGACCGTTTCGTGATAAAGAATTTAACCGCTTCTACCCTAACAATCAGCAATATTCAGGAAGATTTTCAAAAAGAAAGTTCAATGAAAATGGTGCTGAGTTTTAAGAAAAATTAATTGATTTTTATTTGTTAAAAAATCAAAAATTATTACCTTTGCAGACTTAAAAATAGATTTTTAGTAATGGAAGAAAACAACTTAACTAAGGCAGAAATAATTGAGGCGGAAGAAAATTATACCGCCGACAGCATTCAAGTGCTTGAAGGTTTGGAGGCGGTAAGAAAACGCCCCGCTATGTATATCGGCGATACCGGCGAAAGAGGTTTGCACCACCTTGTTTATGAGGTAGTTGACAACTCTATCGACGAGGCTCTCGCAGGTTTTTGTTCAAAAATCGACGTTACAATCAACTGGGACGAATCAATAACCGTAAAAGATAACGGACGCGGTATCCCGACCGATTATCATGAAAAAGAAGGTAAATCGGCCTTGGAGGTTGTTTTAACAATTCTTCATGCCGGCGGTAAATTCAACAAAAATTCTTATAAAGTTTCCGGCGGTCTGCACGGTGTCGGCGTATCCTGCGTTAACGCGCTTTCAACTTATTTTGAAGCCGTTATCCACAGAAACGGAAAAATTTACCAACAAAAATATTCCATCGGAAAACCCACGACCGAAGTCCTCGTTATCGGCGAAACCGACATCGAAGACACCGGCACGGAAATCACTTTCAAACCCGATGACAGCATTTTTACATGCCATGTTTATCAATATGACATTTTAGCGGCAAGACTTCGCGAATTAGCGTTTTTGAACAAAGGCGTTCATCTCGAACTTCACGATATGCGCCCCGACGAAAACGGTAACACCCGTCATGACGTTTTCTATTCGGAAAACGGTTTGAAGGATTTTATTGATTATTTGGAAGTTTCAAAAGACGAACTTTGCGAAATCATTCACTTAAACACCGAGAAAAACGGCATTCCGATTGAAGTCGCAATGCAATACAACAACGGTTTCAGAGAAAATGTTCATAGTTATGTAAACAACATCAACACTCAGGAAGGCGGTACGCATTTGACTGGTTTCAGAAGAGGTTTGACGAGGACTTTGAAACAATACGCCGAAACTTCCGGAATGTTAGCTAAGGCAAAACTCGAAATCAGCGGCGATGACTTCCGCGAAGGTTTGACGGCGATTATTTCCGTTAAAGTTCAAGAGCCGTTGTTTGAAGGTCAGACCAAAACAAAACTCGGAAACACAGAAGTGGGTCCGGCTGTTGATGCTGCAATTTCTGATGCGTTAGCAAACTATTTGGAAGAAAATCCGAACTCCGCACGAAATATCGTTAACAAAGTGCTTCTTGCTGCAAAGGCGAGAATTGCGGCTAACAACGCAAGAAAACTCGTTCAGCACCAGAGCAGTCTTAAAGGTGCGGGACTTCCCGGAAAACTTGCTGACTGTTCGTCAAGAGACAATACGAAAACCGAGATTTTCATCGTCGAGGGAGACTCGGCAGGCGGTACGGCAAAACAGGGTCGCGACCGTATGTATCAGGCAATCCTGCCGTTAAGAGGTAAAATTCTTAACGTTGAAAAAGCCGTTCAATACAAAACCCTTGACAACGACGAAATCAAGAATATCTACACCGCACTCGGCATTACAATCGGAACTGAGGAAGATTCTCAGGCAGCAAACTTAAAAAATATCCGTTACGACAAGATTATCATCATGACGGATGCCGATGTCGATGGCGCACATATTCAGACACTTGCAATGACACTTTTCTTCCGTTATATGAAAGAGGTTATCGAGCAGGGACATTTGTATTTGGCAAATCCGCCGCTTTATTTGGTAAAACGCGGAAAATCACAACGTTACTGTTGGACAGAAGACCAAAGGGTTCAAGCCTTGAAAGATTTCGGAAACGGTCAGGAAGACAGTTGTACCGTTCAGCGTTATAAAGGTTTGGGTGAAATGAACGCCGACCAACTTTGGGAAACGACCATGAATCCCGAAACAAGAACCTTGAAACAGGTTACGATAGAAAACGCAGCCGAGGCAGACAGAACTTTCGCAATGTTGATGGGCGATGATGTTCCGCCGAGACGCGAATTTATCGAACAAAATGCAGTTTATGCAAATATTGATGCGTAAAAAAAAGTAAAACAATTATGAACAAAATTTTAAAAACCGTACTAAAAGTTTTAGGCATCACAGTAGTTGTGGTGCTTGCTCTTTTGATAATAATTCCCGTTTTCTTCAAAGATAAAGTTTTGAAGGCGGTAACGGAAATTGCAAAAGAATATGTTGATGCCGATGTCAATATCGGCGATTTAGATTTGAGTTTGATTTCAAATTTTCCGGGTGCGACGGTAACGTTAAAAGACGTTTCTGTTGTCGGACACGGTGAGTTTCAAGGAGATACCCTTGCAAAGTTCGACAAATTCAGCACGACGGTAAACGTGAAGTCGCTTTTCGGCGGTAAAATCAGAGTAAAATCTGTTTTGCTTGACAATCCGAAAGCAAACATCATCGTTACAAGAGCCGGAAAACCGAATTATGACATTGCGATTTCGGATTCTTCAGCCGTTGAGGAAGAAACGCCCGAAGAGGACACTTCATCTTCTCAGTTTGAGTTAGTACTTAAAAAGCTGAAAGTCAACAACTTGAACGTTACTTACACAGACAGTGTTACCGATGTTCACGCTTATATTGACAGTCTGAATTTTTCGCTTTCGGGCGACCTCTCTGACAAGGAGACGATTCTCAGCGCATTGCTCGACATCGCAAAACTCAACGTCAGATTAGGACCGATTATCTACATCAACGATGCAGTCGTTAATATGAAATCGGATTTGGACGCGGATTTGGAGAAAATGAAGTTTGTTTTCAAAGAGAACGTCTTTAAAATCAACGAGTTGGCTTTGGGTCTTGACGGTTATATCGCAGTTCCTGACACAAACGTAAGAATGGACTTGAAATTCGGTGCTAAAAACACTGATTTCTTGAGCGTTTTGAGTATGATTCCCGCCGAATACGCCAAAGATTTGGAAGGCGTTAAAACCGCAGGAACATTCAACTTTGAAGGCGGTGCAAAAGGCAATTTCAACGCGGTTTCGTTCCCTGAATTTTGGGTTGATTTCAACGTTGACAATGCACGTTTTCAGTATCCCGACCTTCCGAAATCTGCTGAAAACATCAACGTAAACGCCTTTGTTAAATGTCCGGGCAACCTCGACAGCATTAATGTCAACGTTGAGAAATTCCACGTTGAACTCGGAGGTAATCCCGTTGACGCTGCGGTGCAGGTTCAGACCTCAAAAGACGATATTTCGTTAGCAGGAAACGTCAACCTTGACCTCGATTTAGACATTGTAAATCAAGTAGTTCCGTTAGACGATATGACTTTGAAAGGACTTGTTAAAGCAATTCTTGATTTCAAAGGTAACCTTTCTGACATTGACAACGAGCGTTATGACAGATTTCAAGCTCAGGGCGATATTTTGATGACAAATTTCCGCACGGTTATGACAGATTTGCCGCCGGTTGACATTCATCAGGCACACCTTATAATATCACCCGAAAAAGGCACTTTGGAGACTTTCAATATGAATCTCGGAAAGTCGGATTTTTCGCTCACGGGAAAACTTGACAATATTTTCCAATACGTTTTTGCGGATTCAACATTGAAAGCAAAATTTACGTATAAGTCTAATTTGTTGGACGTTAACGATATTTATTCGTATGACCATTCTTCACCGACAGACCAAGTTGCTCAAAACACGGAAGAAACTGCAACCGAAGCCCCTGAAATTCCGAAAAACATTGATTTTATGCTTGATGCAGCAATCGGTAAAATTTTGTACGACTCGTTAGTAATTGACGATTTAGCCGGAAAAATCGGTCTTAAAAACGGCGTTGCAAGTCTTAACAACTTGAATTTGAAAATGTTAGGCGGTAAAGCTTTTGTTAACGGCGTTTATGACGGAAGCAATCAAAAACGTCCGAAAGCCGATTTGCAATTAGACCTTTCGGAAATTGACATTCAGACCACGGCAAAAACTTTCAACACCGTTGAAAAAATGGCTCCTATTGCCTCTTCTTGTCATGGCAATATGACGGCAAAACTTAATTTCAAGACGGATTTGGACAATTACTTAAATCCTGATTTAAAGACGGTGAACGGCGACGGAAGACTTGTTACAAGCAGTATCGGAATCAAAGATTCAAAAGTTTTTAACCTTCTCGGCACGGCTGCTAAAAACGAAAGCCTTAAAAATCCGACCGTTAAAAACATCAACATCGGTTTCAGAATAAAGGACGGCAATGTTGAAATTGATTCTACGGCTTTGAAAATTGCTGACCAAGATGCTGATTTCAGCGGCAAAATCGGTTTAGACCAGTCGCTTGACATGAAAGTCGGCATGGCACTTTCAGGAACGGTTGCTAATTCGTTGTTGTCCAACGCAGTAGGCAGCGACAATGCCGGACTTATCAAGGTAATTGCAAATATCGGCGGAACGGTTGACGACCCGAAAATCAAAGGCTTTTCTACTTCGGCAACAGATGCTTTGAAAGCCGTTGCAGAGGAGAAAATTCAAGAAGTAAAAGATAAGGTTTCGGACGAGGCTAAAAAGTTAATTGCCGATGCTAAGGCTCAGGGCGACAAACTTATAGCCGAGGCTAAAAAACAAAAAGAAGCAATGATTGCGGCAGCAAAAACAACCTCTGAGCAAGCCAAAAAAGCGGCTCAGGAAGTCCGCGACAAAGCCGTAGCAGCAGCAAAAGAAGAGGCTGACAAAGCGGTTAGCAAAGCCGGCAGCAATCCGTTAGCAAAAGCCGCCGCACAAAAAGCCGCTGACAAAGCAATTAAAGAGGCTACTCAAAAGGCTGACAAAGCACTTTCGGAGGCTAACGCGAAAGCCGATTCTGCCGTAACAGAGGCAGAAAAGCAAGGCGACAAACTCGTCAACGAGGCACAGAAAAAAGCCGACCAACTAAACGACGAAGCAGTAAAAAAAGCAGAAAGCATAAAATAAAATTTTTCAACACACAAAAAAAGAAGGATTGTTCAAAAAAAATTTGGACAATCCTTTTTTTGTTACCAATCAACATCTTTTAAGTACCTTTTCAACAAAAAAGCACAGAAATACGGAAAAGTAAATATACTGTTTTCAAAACCGATATTGGCGTTGCAAAGTTTTATTCCGTGCGTAATATCTTGATAACGTGGATTTTTTATCAATTCGGAAAGAGAGCGCGAACGTCCGTTTTGAGATTTGACTTCAACGGGAACGAGTGATTTTTTCGTTCTGACAAAAAAATCTTCCTCCAATGTAGAATTGTCCTTTTTAAAATAATAAAGTTCGTAACCAGATTTTGAAAGAGCCTCACCGACAAAATTTTCGTAAAGCGCACCCTTGTAAACTCCGAGATTTTTGTTTGCACGGAGATCGTCCTGAGCCTCATCATCAAGACACGCTACCAAAAGTCCTGTATCCTTAAAATAAAGTTTATATTTCATATCGTCGTAATTGCCTTTGAGCGGTAATTCCGGAAAGTTGAGACAACGGCAGACATTGATGATTCCGGCATCGGCAAGCCATTCCACACAACCGAAATAATCCTTGAAACGCGCCCCGGAAGCAACTTTTGAAATTTGGAATTTTTTGTTTTCCCTTGCGAGTTGGACAGGAATGTGATTAAAAACGTTCAACAGCCGTGTTTGGTCAAGCCCTTCAACATATTTTCTGAAATCCTCCTTATAATCGGCAATTAACGCTTTTTGCAGGTTGAGCGTACCTTCGAAAGTTCTATTTTCGATATATGATTTTACGATTGCAGGCATTCCGCCTAAAATACAATAATCCAAAAACATACCTTGAAAAACAGACATTTCTGCCGTACTGAAAGGCGTCAAATTGAAAAGATTTTCTAAAAGTTCGTCAGCGATATTTGAGTCATAACCCTTTGCCCAGAGAAACTCCTCAAAATCAATAGATTGCATTTCATAATCAGTTTTGTTTCCGACACTGTTGCTTTCAATTTTTTGGTAATTAAGTCCAAGCATTGACCCTGAACATACGACATCAAAACGGTTGTCCTGATTAAAAAACTTCAACGCAGCGGCAATTTGCGGAAAGTCTTGAAGTTCATCAAAAAAAATCAATGTTTCGTGCGGGATAAATTTTTTGGACGGATCAATTCGTGAAATGTTTTTTATGACAGACTCAACATCAAAACCGTTTTCCGTGATTGTGCGGTATTTGGTTTCGAGAGCAAAATTTATCTCGACAGTATTTTTATAATTTTCCCTGGCAAAATTTCGGATTGACTCGGTTTTGCCGATTTGCCGTGCACCTTTTATTATGAGGGGCATTTTGTCCGGATTGTTTTTCCATTCTTTCAGAAAAATATCAATTTTTCGCTTCAAATACATAATTATTTGATTTTTAATATTTTAGCAAAAATCATAGCATATTTTAGGGCATTTCTTACAATTTTATGAGCCTAAAATCACTGCAATATTACAAAAAAATGAGGATAATTGGAAATTTTTCAGATAATTTTTATTTCTCAACAAGTTCAACATACGTCATTTTGACAGTGATTTTTTCTGTAATCTGCAATTCCCTCTTGAAGTTTTTCCCAAAAATTAGGTTCTGATTCACCTTCTAATTGAACAAGAAGATTTTGTTCTTCAAAAAAATCAGCATTTCGAGTTGAAAGAAGAAAATCTACGGTATTTTCTGCAAGAATACCGTTATGTTTCATTTGAAGAATTTCGTTATATGAAAATTTCATAAGATATTGATAAATAGGATTATCAACGACTTTCTTCATCGTATACTCAACTATTTTTACGGCTTCCAACGGTAATTTTTCAAATGCACTTACAAGCGTATCCAAAGAAACAGGATTTTTTAATTCCGGATTATAATACAATAAAGTTGTATTAACATAATTATTTGCCTTTTGAAGTTCAATGTCAAATTTTTCAAAAGAATCTCTTATCGGCGTAAAAATATCTTTCTCGCCGAAAAACACACCAACGGAAACATGAAAGTATTTTGCTATTTTTTCCAATGTTTCAAGCGTTGTGCTGTTGCGTTGCATAGCCATA
Organism: Bacteroidales bacterium; assembly: GCA_017417315.1. Lineage (GTDB taxonomy): Bacteria > Bacteroidota > Bacteroidia > Bacteroidales > UBA3824 > UBA3824. The sequence continues at coordinate 45,039 of JAFPZK010000038.1, read as the reverse complement.
GTAATAGCAGTTTGAGAGATTTTTGTCTTATCGCTCAATTTTTTTAATGTTATACCTGCTTCATTACACAGTATTTTAATTACCTTTAAATCAATCATTTGACACTCTTATATTTTATTACATCAATTTTCTTAATCACAAATTGTGAAATTCATTCAAGATTTATTTGTTTTTTAGTTTTATTTTTATTAATTTTGCAGCGTAATTCAAAATCAAAATTTTCATCTTTTCGCAAAGATATGAGAATTTTGTGAGATTACAATAATAATTATGTTTTATTTTTAAAATTTTGTTAGTATGATAAATTGTATATCAAAACAAAACGATTCCCGTCAGCGGAATCTTGCAAAAAGCGTTCTTAAAAGCGCAGCAGTAACTTTAAGTGTTCAAGCATTAGGAAAAAACTTGAACAAGGACAACTTTGGACAGACATTGCTTGTCATTGCGGCAGGCGGTTTAGGCGACTATTTCGGCGGAAATACCGCGATGGGTGCGATTTTAGGCGGAGGAAACGCACTGATTAACAAAACAAATTTTTTAGGAACTGCCACTAAATATGCAGCGATAGGCGGTGCGGTAGATTTGTTGTTGAACGCAACGGAGGCAAAGGCAGAGCCGAATAGAAATACAGATATAAATAAGGAAATTGACCCGCATGGTTTCTTAAATCGCAAAGGAGTAAATTATCTTCATGCTCATCCGAGCGAAATACAAGAGGCTACATTTGAAGACTCTGGTTCTGCCACTATTACTTTGACAGCAGACCATATTATTGCTTATTCATTAAAAAAAGCGTTTGAATTGGCAAGAAACACAAAACAGTTTCAAATGGTTGAAAAATTATTTGAAGATAATGTCAACGCATTGTTTTTTATTGAATATGATACAATAAAAGGTCGTGGTACTCTTGCAAATGCAAGCATAAAATTGCGTTATAATGGTGCTAACGCTGTAATGTCTCGCAGTCAATTTAATAAATACATAAAACAAGAAAATCATAATTTACTATCATGGAGAATTATTATAAAATTTTTTCCAGAAGAATTGACAAAATTACCAATTAATGAACAAATTACAAATTTAGCAATAACAATCGGACATGAATTGTTTATTCACAATAGAATTGAAATTGTTGAATTGTGGAAAGATAATAACAGTGAAAATTGGCTCAATGCGTTAAATAAATCCTTGGAAGACAGAGGTGATAGAGGGGAACTTGATCATAAATTATTTTTACAAGGGAAATGTCAAAGAATGAATAAATATTTGACAGAACTTCAATTAGCATTGTCAAATGCAGGTATTTCATCAAGCATCTTTCAAAAAGCATTAAAGCATCATAAATCTCAAATGGCATTATGAAACTAATTAACATCATCGGCATATTGTTAATTTTGTTGATTTCAACCCTTGGCAACAGAATAGCCCCCGGACGGTATTGCACATATTATAAAAGTGATACCGTCAGGGCTTTTGGTCAGACCCAAAATGCAGAAAACGACAAACACGGTTTTTGGGTGTTTCTTGACCGCTGGAAAAATCAGCAAAATTTAAGTTGTGTTATGAATTTTGAAAATAACAAACGTAACGGTTGGCTCGTAGAATTTCAAGGCGACAGTTTACAAACCAAGGCTACGGAAATACATTACTTGAACGACACCATTGACGGAACAGTAAAAATTTATAATATAGACGGTAAATGTAATCAAGTCCTTAAATACAACAAAGGAGAAATAACAAAACGTCATTTTTTAATTCCCGAAGACTATTGGACTTTTGAATATACCAATGGGAAACCAAAAGCACTCGATTCAGCATTTATTGACAATATGGCAGCAATAGATGGAGAGAAAATCATATTTTCCATTGAGGATTTTTGGAATCCCGAACCCGATGACCAAATCGTTGTTTTCAACTCTTGGACAAACAAAATCACAGCGATAAATGTTGCGATTTGCTGTATATTACTAATTTTAAACTTTATTAATTTAATAAAACATAGAAAAAACAAAAACTAAAAATTTTGCCAAGCCGGTATTTTTGTTTATTTTTGCAAAAAAAATTATGCGGCTGTTATCTGTTTTCATATTTTTTTTGTTGACAATGACAATCTCAGCAACGGCTCAAAACTGTAAACTACCGAAAAACAAGGAGTTGAACAACAAATTCAACGATGCAGAAGCATTAATGCGGCAAAACAAGGATTTGAGCATAAGGTTTCTGACTGAAATCGCAAAAAACAACCCGAATTATTTTCCGGCAACCTTAATCCTCGGAAAATACAATTTGGAAAAGGCAAAAGACGCCGCTATGAGGTTTCAGTCAAAAGTCTCGCTTGAATATGCCAAAACCGCAATCGAATATTTAACTCTAAGTTTCGGAAACTGCGACAGTTATGACAGTTGCCGCGCTGCCTATCTGCTCGGAGAAGGCTATTACCTCTGCCGCAATTACGAAAAATCAAAAGCCTTTTTTCAACTTTTTCTCTCCTCGGAAAATGCCGCGCCGTCATGCCGCAAAGCCGCCGGAAAACGCATGAAAATGATTGAAGAATATTTCTATTTAATCAGCCACCCGATAAAATTCGACCCGAAAATGCTTAAAAACGTCTCGACAAAAGACGATGAATTTTTGCCGCTGATTTCTCACGACGGGTCAATTTTGCTTTACTCAAAACGTTCAGAAAAACGCTCCGGCGAATTTGTCGAAGAACTTATGATAAGTCAAAACACAGGTGCGGAAAACGGTACAGAAGAGTTTTCAAAAGGCGAAAGAATGACAACACCGTTTAACACGGGAAAAATTCAAGGCGGCACAACTCTGACAATAGACAACCGCATAATGTACATAACTATCTGTAATTATGATAATTGCGATATTTATTATTCCAAAAACGTCAAAGGTATATGGCAACCGCTGATAAAACTGCCGAACACTGTCAACACGGAATATTTTGAAGGTCAGCCCTCCGTTGACGCAACGGGAAACGTACTATATTTTTCTTCAAACCGTCCGGGCGGCTATGGCGGTTACGACATTTACAAAATCGTCCGCAAACATCAAGATTCACTTTGGAGTGCGCCAATAAACCTCGGTGCGGACATCAACACCGAATTTGACGAAAAAACGCCGTTTATCCACTGCGATGGCAAAACGCTTTATTTCTCTTCAAACGGACACGGCGGAGTAGGCGGTTTCGACATTTTTTATTCCAAAGCCGATGACAACGGCTCGTTCTCAAAACCCGAAAATGCCGGCTATCCGCTTAATACTGAGAAAGATGAAGTCGCATACATCGTCAGCGCAGACGGCAAACGCATTTATTTTTCGTCAATGCTTTTAAGCGGTGAAGGCGGTTGGGACATTTATTGTTCGGGGCTTTCAGAAAAAGCCGCTCCGAATCAAGTCCTATTAATAAAAGGCAAAATTACGGACGAAGACGGAAAACCCGTTCCGGGAGTTGACGTTGACCTCACGGGACTGAAATCATACGAAATTTCTCACAGCGTAACAGATTCAAAAACAGGAGAATACGCCGTTACAACCTCTGTCGGCAAAGACGAAGATTATATGCTGACAATCAAGAAAAAAGGCTTTTTCTACGACGTTAAATTTTTCCGCCCCGACACCGGAAATTATGTTCCGCCGACAATCGAAGACGTAAAACTTGATAAAATAAAAACGGGCGTGCCTTACGAACTAAAAAACGTAAACTTCGACTTTAATTCTGCAAAACTGACGGAAACCGCAAAAGCATATTTGCACCAACTTTCGATGTTTTTGGACGAATACTCGCAATACGACATTGAAATTTTGGGACACACTGACGCTATCGGGTCGGAGGAAGACAATATGGTTTTGAGCGAAAGACGGTGCCGGACGGTCATCAATTTTTTGATAACGGCAGGTATAGACTCCAAACGTTTGACTTTTAAGGCTTTCGGGAAAGCCGTGCCTATGGCATCAAACGAAACTTCAAAAGGCAGGGCGTTGAACCGCAGAGTGGAAATAGTTTTAAGCGTAAAAAAAGAAAAATAATTAATAAACATGTGGTTAGATATTTTATATGTTTTGATAGGATTTGTGCTGCTGATAAAGGGCGGCGACTTCCTTGTTGACGGTGCAGTTTCGATAGCAAAACGCGCCAAAATTTCGCCGATGGTTATCGGCTTGACAATAGTCGGTTTCGGAACCTCATCGCCGGAACTTTTAGTGAGCATTCAGGCGGCTCTGAGCGGCTCATCGGGAATCGCAATCGGAAACGTTGTGGGAAGCAACATCGCTAACATCGCGCTGATTCTCGGCGTTGCGGCAATAGTAAAAGAATGTGCGGCTCAACCCCTTACGCTGAAAGTCGACATGCCGTTTATGCTTTTAGTTTCGGGACTTTTTGTCGCAATAGCAATGTCGGGAACAATCAGCAGAATTGCTGGCATTATCGGTTTTTGCATATTAGTTGCGTTCATAATTTGGGAAATAAAAAATTATCCCGCTCAAACTCAGGAAGAAGATGACAAAGAACCAATGGCAATTTGGAAAGCAGTGATTGTCATTATTTTGTCGTTTGCGGCTTTGGTTTTCGGTTCTGACAAATTAGTTGAAGGTGCTTCAAACATCGCCCGCGCATTAGGCGTTTCAGACAGGGTTATCGGTTTGACTATTGTCGCAGTAGGCACGTCTTTGCCGGAACTTTTCTCGTCGGTGGCAGCAGCTAAAAAAGGTCAGACGGATATGGCAATCGGAAACGTTGTCGGAAGTGCAATTTTTAATATTCTTTGCGTTGTCGGAATTTCGGCTTCAATATGTCCGATAGAAGGCACTAACGTCGGATTTTTGACAGATTATATCGTCATGGTAGCACTTTCAGGACTGCTGTGGTTTTTCCTGTCAACAAAGCACACCCTCGAAAGATGGGAAGGCGTAACGTTAGTCTGCATTTATGCAGCATATATCGCTTGTACGGTGATTTTCAGTTAGTTAAAGGTTTTAGGCATTTCAGGACTTAATTTCATATAGCCTTCTTCAAACCAAACCCCGGAGGGGTGATACATAATAGCCGTGGGTGTAAACCCACGGTATTTATCAGAACATCTCTACCTTTTCTTCATTTTTAAAATTTTTTCCTTTAACTCTGCCGACAAAAATTCCGTCAAATCCTTGAAAATAAAAAACTTCATCGGCAAAACCTGAAAACATTCTGACGGTTTCCAAAGTTCAACAACTCTAAGTACGGCTTCTTCCGCTTTTTCAAGATTGTTCATCTTGATATAATTGCGTGCCGCCCAAAGATGATGTGTGTCTAAGGTTATATACTGAGCATATTTTTCATAAATGCTGATAACCTTATCCGTGGCAACTACATTCCACATCGAATTTAAGGCCATCGTTGCCGCCTGTGCCATCATCGCGTCATTAGAGACTCCCTCAGAAAAAAATATAACGTCCCCTTTGGCTGTCTCTTTCGTGAGAAGTTTAACCTTCGGCGGCTCATCATGCGCCTTCTGATTATCAAGACGCCGCATCGCATTATAATAAACATCGTTGAAAGGTCTTACCCCGACAATGTCATACTCACTGCGCTTTACCGAAATATAATAATCCAAAAACTCTTTCGCACGGCTGATACTGCCCAACTTTTTTGCCGCATAAACATACGCCCGCAAATGCTGAACCGTTATCAAAGGGTCATACCACTGACTGTCAGAGGATAAGGCATGCTCGTCATAATACATAGCGTTTTTCAAATCGTCCCTGTAATAGGCGATTTCCGCTTTCACCATGTTTTTGAAAATCTCCTGACCCTCAACCGCTTCCAACTGCTCCAAACCGGCAGAAGTATCGCCGTCAAGAATCAGTGAAACCGCCGCCTTAAAGCCCGACAAAGTTTTTGAATTGTTAGTTTCCATCTTACTTCTTTTTCAAGGTAATATTTTCGTTATGAACATCTGATATTTTAAAGTCCACTTTTACGGAATCTTTCCGATATGAGCCGTTATTTTCGCCGTCAACGTCCTCAAAATAAACAGTACAACTCTGTACCGAATCAGGCAAGGTCAACGAAAAATAACCGTCCTTTGTAAAAGTCGTCAACAAACTACCTTCGTTTGTTGAAACTTTTATCCCACTCAACATTTCGCCGCTCTCGTTTGTAACGTTGCCGTAAACAACGTTGCCTTCTCTAAATCTGCCTTCGTCAACACCGTAACAAGCCGTCAACGCGCCGATACCGAAAAAGCCTAACACAGAGCCGAGAATTTTTTTCCATGTAACATTAAATTTGTTTTTCATAGTCAATTATTGATTTAAAAAAAGTTCATTATAATTGCACCTCAACGCCCCGCTTTCTAATGAAGCGTGAAGATGAAGTCCGTTTCCTAAACATTTGTCCCAAACTTTGCAGTCCTGACAACGACCTTTTTTCGCCCAAGCACGCTGACGCATAACCGAAAATTTTCCTCTCCAAATCTCTGAAAAACTCTCTTTATAAACGTTGCCTTGTATAAAGTCTTCCGCCCTGACACTCAGACAGCCCGTAACACCACCGTCGCACATAACCGAAGCAATGTTAATGCCGGCTCTGCAAAAATAAAAATAATCCCTGACTTTAAGTTCATAATCGCCTAAAAAGCCCTCACAAGAATAATTCAAACGGATTTGTTTTGAAAATTTCTTGCGGGTCTCGGCAATAAAAGTCATCAAAGATACATATTCTTTTTGATTTAACGCCAAAATTTCCGAATTATTTTTTGCCCTACCTTCGGGAAAAATCGAAAAAATCCGCCACGAGGATACCCCTTCGGAGATTAAAAAATCCCGAAATTTTTCTAATTCACTGAAATTAAAACTGTTAACACAAGTTATGATGTCAAAGTTAAGTGGTACTTTTTTGGAAAGTGCGCTCACCGTCCTGATAGCGGAAAGCGTTTTTTGAAACGCCCCTGCCCTATTCCGAAGTCTGTCATGCGAGGTCTCAAAACCGTCAAGACTGAAACTTATTGCCGAAATTCCGGCGTTAACAAGAGAGGTTAACCGCTGATTATCAAGCAAAACGCCATTTGTTACTATGCCCCAACGAAAACCCCGCCGCCTTATCTCCTGCCCTACTGTCTCTAAATCACGCCTTAAAAGCGGTTCGCCACCCGTTATGCAGACAAAAAGATTTTCGTTGAGGTTATGAGTTTTTATATCGTCCAAAACTTTTAAGAAATCATCTTTCGACATATCCTTAACAAGAGAATTTTTCAGACAATCGCTACCGCAATGAAGACAGTCAAGATTGCACTTTAAAGTACATTCCCAAAAAAGATAATTTAATTGATGACTTTGAACAGTTTTTTTGCGGTAAAGCCGAAAAACCGAATGTTTTATTCTTGAAAGCAACATCATCTTTTAGAAAAGTTTGCCGCCTTCGATATGAAATTCTCTGTGCGGAAAATCTCTAAAAACACCGCCGTCATGCGTGGCAACAATAACAGACTTACCTTCAAGCGAAAGCGAATACAACAAGCCCGCAATATGTTTTGCTGAGGCTTCGTCGAGATTTCCCGTCGGCTCGTCAGCAATAAGAATTTCAGGATTGCAGACAATAGCACGCGCAACCGCAACAGACTGCCGCTCTCCGCCCGAAAGCATGTGAGTAAACGAGGACGCTTTGCCCGGAATGCCGACTTTTTCGAGTATGCCGTTGATGTACTCGTCCTTAGGACAAGGCGGCTTAAAACCAAGTGAGTCAATCACAAATTCAAGATTGCCGCTGACGGTTTTGTTGTCAAAAAGTTGATACTCCTGAAAAACTATACCCATACGGCGGCGAAGTTGCGGAATCTTACGCTCTGAGATACCGTTAAGTTGAAAATCAAGAACTTTTGCGCTACCTTTTTTTACGGGTAAATCACCGTACAAGGTCTTAAAAAGCGAACTCTTACCGCTGCCGATATGCCCGTCAAGCGTTACTAATTCCGAACCGTAAACCTTGAAGTTAACGTCCGAAACCACTAATACGCCATGCCGCTCAATGTCAACACCCGAATAATTTACCGTTTCTTTTTCGTTTTCCATTTTTTAATCTTTGATTGTGCAAAGGTATAAAAATAATTTTAAAATTGCCAAAAAAAATTTACAAACAAGATTTATTTTGCGCGGACAAAAAAAAATTGTACTTTTGCCCCATAGTTAATTCTAAGAAACTGCGGAAAATGGAAAACTTACTTCTAAGCACGGCATATCTCCCTAATATTCAATATTTTAGGGCTATTTATCAAAACACTGAAATCCTGACGGAACAGTTTGAAACGTTTCCGAAACAGAGTTTCAGAAACCGCGCTTACATAATGACCGCAAACTGTGTCATGAGTATTAACATTCCGCTCGAAAAGGTCAACTCAAAACATCTGACAAAAGACATAAAAATATCTTCGCACGAAAATTGGCAACCAAAACACTGGCACGCAATAGTTTCCGCGTATAATTCGTCACCGTTTTTTGAATATTTCAGAGACGATTTTGAAGAGTTTTTTACAAAAAAATACGAATTCCTGTTGGATTTTAACACGGAAATAATTTATAAAATTCTAAATATTCTTAACATAAAACGTGAAATAAAGTTTACTTCTGACTATATTTTTGAAAACACACCTGGATATGAGGATTTGCGGCAAAAAATTCACCCGAAAACACCTCAAACACAAGGCGTAAATTATTATGACACAACTGTTTATCCGCAAGTTTTTGACTCTAAACACGGCTTTACGGAAAACCTCAGCATAATAGACGCAATTTTCAATATAGGCGAAGAAACAATCAATCTGCTCAAAAAAAATGAAAAATAAACTTGAATATCATATACCTCTGATTATCACGGCGATAATGGCGTTAGCAATAAAAATTCCATGCTTTTTTATGCCGATGTGCTATTCTGAGGCGCAAGTATATACCGACAAAATTTTCGCACTGCAAAACAGCGGTTTAGCAGTAGTTTTTGCCTCTGACGGCAGCGTTCAGTTGCCGGATTTGTTTTCGGTAATCGCGGCTTTGTTTGCAAGGTTTGTAAGCCAAGACAACGTTTTTTTGCATACGTTTTCGCTCATTTTTGCAGTCCTGAGCGTAATCACGGCGTATAAATTCGGAAAATTTTTCTTCTCGATTTACGGCGGTGTTATCTCGGCGGCTCTGATGACGGTTCAAAACGTGTTTTTGGCTCAGACTGGTTTGGTGTTGCCGCAAATGGCTCTTAACTTCCTTGTTTTAACCGCTTTATACTGTTATTTCAGAGAAAAATTTGCGTGGTGTTCGCTACTTTTGTCGTTAGCGGTTTTGATAGATATATTAGGCTTTTTGACAAGTATTTTTATACTGTCGGCATACTACAAAGAAAAATCTAACCGCGAATGGAAACTTTCAACAAATATCGCTCTGTGTCTGCCCGTTGCAATATGGTTTATTTACCAATTTTTAAGCGTCAACATTTGCGGAACTCTGAGCATAAGGGGATTCGATTTTGACGTTAACAATCTGCTTAACATATTGAATTTCACGTTTGTAGAGCAGTTCAGATTTGTTTTGACGGTGGCACTATTGACCTCGGCATTAATCATAAAATTCTCAAAAGACACAGATTTTTATGCAGGCGATATTTTAAAAACTGCCGGCATTTATTTCGGTTTTATATTGGTTTTAGGCTCGCTGTTTAAGGCAGACGAGAGTTTCAACTTGCTGCTTGTGAGCATTTTAGCAATAATGACGGGTTGTTCAATATCGGTTTTGAACATTAATTTCAGATATAAATATCTGATAACCTGCGGTTTAATAATAGTGTTTGCGGTTGACACTTTCAGCGAAGAAAAATACACCGACGCATATTTAAGTTACAAAGACAAAATTGAAACGGACAAAAAAACAGTGTCAATTTTAACGGACAAACTTCAAGGCGGCGAAGTAATTTTCTGCGACAAATATTTCAAAATGTTTTTGGAACATTCTTCCTTAGGATACCTTTCACATAGTTACGAACTTTTACAAAACCATAAAATAACAACTTCATTTTCAGATGTTTCTGACAGAACAACCGCAATACAAACCAATTTTTGCGAACTTGATAATTTTGCCTCGGAAGACTTTAAAAATATTTGCAAAATCAAAAAAAACGGTTACGAGGCTAATATTCTGAAAAAATAATTGATGGAAAATATCGTTTTTAACATTTTTTAATACATAACCTAAGATTTTTTATATATATTTGGGAAAATTTTTTATCAATTATTAACAACGTAATAATAAAAAAATATGAAAAGAAAACTATTAACAACAGCCCCACCTTTCACGTAATGCATCTATTTCTAAGCAAAAGAAATTCGTGAATAATAACTAAAATTTTTTTAACAATTAACACTGAAAAAATATGAATCAAATTTCAAAAAACCTCACAAAATTCCACGGGGGGGGGATTTTTGTAAATTTATATTTACATTTCTCCTATTTTTTTACTTACTACCACCGTTAGAAGTCGCGGCGCAAACTACTGAGTTAACATTTGACAACGTAACGTACATTCTTAATGCAACAACCAAAACCGCTACGGTAAAACAAGCAACTAATAAAAAGGCTGCTACCGAATATATAGTTCCTAATATTTTAGAATATGAAGGTGACACATATACGGTAACGGCAATTGGTGCAAATGCTTTTACCGGTTGTAAGAAGGCTACTAATATCACATTACCGGAAACAATTGAAAGTATTGGTACGTATGCATTTGCGAATTGCGATTATATTAAGTCTATTCATATTTCGGGATTAATTACAACGATTGAAAGTGGTACTTTCAGTGCTTGTAGTAGTTTGACCGAGATTGTAATTCCTGCAACGGTTGAATCTATTGGAGCAGATGCATTTGCGGGTACTAATTTGCAAACAATTGTTTGTAATTCAGAACAACCTCCGACATTAGATGCAGATGCTTTTTCTGAGTATGACGAGAATGATATAAAAGAAATTAACCTCATCGTCCCGTATGAAAATTCTTCTGCTTATTCAGGCGCGGATATATGGAAGATGTGTAAAATTCAAGGTGTTTCTAAGATTAATGTAGATGACTTAGAGTCGTTTATTGATAATCGTATCACTAAGACAAAAACATACGATGGTACAAATAGTGTTCAGTGGGAGTGTCCTGATTATGACAATGACGGAATTAAAGATTCTATTATTGCTTATCCGTTGCACGCAATCCCTATTATTTCCAGCGACAATACTTCAACAACCGATAATGATGTACAAGTAAAAATCATTTCAGTAGAATATGACTATAATAGTGGAAAGATTGTGGCGAAATTTACTCTCATCGGAGACAAAGTGACGGATTATGTTTTGACACAAAATAAATTAGAATATTCTTGCACTTTACAACCAGCGCAACTTAGTGTTACCAGTTGTGAGGCTGCTGATAAGTATTATGACGGTGATAATAAAGCCTATGAAAAAGTCTCCGGCACAAAGTATGGTTGTAAACTTGAAGGCGTGATTTCGGGCGATGATGTTACGATTTCGGAGGTAGATGCTACTTTTGTAGATGCAATACCAGGAGATAATAAGGACGTAACATTCTCTGTTACTCTTGCAGGTTCGGACATCGAAAAATATGCTAATCCTAACGGGCAGGTAAGTTCAGAAGGTCAAGCATCAATTTTCAAATATTCGATTTCGTTTCCAGAGGATACGTATGACCCCTCAGACCCTCAAAGCACTCATAATGATAATTCAGTGTATGCTTTTGACAAAGTTTATGACGGAGAAACGACAGCGACAGTTCATTTTCCGGCAACAATTTCAGTTAACGGCGACCAATTGGAAGTAGAAAACTATACGGCAAATTTTGAGAACGTAAATGCAGGTCAGAACAAAAAAGTTACTATAACCTCTGTTACGCTTAAAGGGAATAATAGCGAATATTACCAAATTGATTTGGACGCACTTGATTTGAAGGCTAATATTACACAGAAACCAGTTAGTGCTGTTATAACTTGTCCTACGGATTATAAGCAGGTATATGACGGTACAAAAAATGTTGACAATACTTTTACGGCAAGTTTTGCTAACGGAGCCATTATTGAGGCAGATAAAAACGATGTCAATATTGTAACGGGCAACGCTTATTTTGACTCAAAAAACGTCGGAACTCGAACTATCACTTTTAGCGATTATTATCTTGAAGGCGATAAGAGTGCTAATTATGATTTGAGTCAACCAGGAGGAAGTTGTCAGGGCGAAATAACGCCAAAAGAGGCTACAATATCAGTTGAGATTGCAGACAAGACTTTTGACGGAACAACCACCGCCGCAATAAAAGACCAATCTACAATAACAATAACGGGCAAGGTTACAGGCGACGATTTAAATGCCGTGATAGGAACTCCTGTATTTAAAGACGCTCACGCAGAAAACGACAAAGCAATTACGTTTACGGGAGCCAGTATCAGCGGAAATGATGTTGATAATTACACATTCACACCTCCGACGGCAACGGCTACAATTTCAAAAGCACAGATTACCGTACAAAATCTTTCCGCCTCTGACAAAGTTTATGACGGAACAACAACTGCTTCGCTTAACGGCACAAACACGGCAGTTATAGTAGGTATTTTGCCCGGTACGGATATTACGGTAAAAGATCTTTCGGCGACTTTTGCTAACAAAAACGTCGAAACCAATAAAAAGGTAACTTTAAACTATGAGGTTATCGGCGCAAATAAAGACGATTATGAAATTACCGTAGAAAACGAGTTAAAAGCCTCTATTACGGCAAGACCCGTTACTATAATTGCGACTTCTCAGGATAAAGTTTATGACGGAGAAACAGCGGCAGAAATCGTAACGGCAGTATTTAAAGAAGGCGACATAATTAGTCCTGATGTCGTAAGTATAAGCAACGGTTCGGCAAATTTCAACAGTGCGAATGTTAATGAAGCCACAACTGTTAGTTTCAGCGGTTTTTCTCTTTCGGGTGATGATGCCGGAAATTACGAGTTGAAAAATCAACCCGCAAGCGTTACAAACAAAATCACTAAAAAGCAGGTTACGGTTACCGCAAATAATAATACAATCACTTACGGCGACGAGCCTATTCACAACAACGTAACATACTCTAATGATTTTGTCGGCACGGATAATGCAAGTGTTTTTACGGGTGATATAAACTACACTTACACTTATAGTCAAGGCGGTAATTGCGGTGATTATGACATCAATATTTCGACATCAACATTAACCGCTACGAATTACGAGCCGAAATATGAAAAAGGTACTCTTAAAGTTGAGCCGAAAGAAGTTGATGTTGTTTGGACGGAGACAGAATTGACTTACAATGGCACACCTCAACACCCAAAAGCAGAGGTAAAACCGGAGCATTTGATTGCAAATACAACTTGTGACCTTGATGTTTCAGGCGAACAAACCGATGCAGGTGATAATTATACGGCAACGGCAAGTATAAAAAGTAACACCAACTACACTCTGAAAGAGAGTACAAAAACTACGACTTTCAAAATTAAGAAAGCAAATTCAGCAGTTGCCACATCTCCCCAAGCCATAACTCCTCTGACATATACGGGGGTGGCTCAAACGTTGATTTCAGCAGGTACTGCAACAAACGGTACTATGAAATACAGACTGTCTACTCAAACCGAGTATTCAGAGACTTTGCCACAAGGTACAAACGCTACTACTTATACTGTGTACTATAAGGTTTTCGGTGACAACAACTACGAGGATACGCAAGAAGGCCATTTTGATGTTACAATATTACCGAAAGACCTTACAATCACGGCGAAAGCCAATACAATCACTTACGGCAATGCAGCCGAAAATGACGGAGTTACTTACAGCGGTTTTGCCACCGGCGAAAGTGCAAACAATTTAAGCGGACTTGAATTGAGTTATTCCTATAATTACGAACAATATCAAGACTGTAAGGATTATGAGATCACGGTTTCAGGTGCTGACAAATTCGGTAACTATAAAATCACCTATAACAAAGGTAAACTTACCGTTAATCCGAAACCCCTTACAATTACTTGGGGAGAAACCGAATTTACATACGACGGCAATGAACATATTCCGACATCGACTTTAAACGGTGTTGTTAATAGCGATGACTGCGACATCTCAGTTACCGAAAAGAAAATCAATGTTGGAGATTATACCGCAACAGCAACTTTGACGGGTACGAAAAAAGGCAATTATACGCTTGAAAACAATACGACAAGTTTCAAAATAGAAAAAGCCACACCGGAAATTACCTCCGAAGACAAACCTACTATTCCCGATTATGAGTCAATAACGGGTGCTACTGTCGACGAGAACGGTGTTTTGAAACTGCCTTACAACGGTTATCAACAGAATTTAGCAACCGCCGGTAAAAATACCCCTGAGGGTACTAAATATCAATACAAAGTCGGAACTGATGGAACATATTCTGACGAAATTCCTACAAGAAAAGATGTCGGCACTTACACCGTTTATTACAGAATTAAAGGTAACGGTAATTACAACGATGTAGTAGATGAAGACAATCAGAAGTTTAATGTAGAAATTGTTCCCGCTACTCTTACCGTTAAGGCAGACAACAAAACCGTAACTTACGGCGATAAACCTCCTACATACACCGTTACTTATAGCGGATTCCAACCTTCTGACAATGAAAGTATCTTAACCGGAACTTTGGAATATACTTGTGAATACGCTCAATATAGTAATGTAGGAGATTACACTATCACTCCGGGTGGTTATGATGCTCCAACTAATTACACTATCACGTATCAAACGGGTACATTAACCGTTAATCCGAAAGAGGTTGAAATTGAATGGGAAGATGAAGTCTCTTTCCCCTACGACGGTGCAGTTCATACAGCAACGGCAAATGTACAGAGTACAAGTCTTGCACGTTCAACTGATGAGTGTAAGGTAATTTTAAAATCAGAAGGAGAAATTAATGCAGGTACTTATGCTGCTGAGTTTAAAGAGTTGAGTAATCCGAATTACATACTCCCGACAACAGCAACAAACCGTACTCAGCCTTATACAATCACGCAAAAAACTGTTACGCTTACTGTTGAAGTCGAAGACAAAAAATACGACGGTACTACGACTGCAACTATAAAGAGTAGGTCTGTAAGCGGGGTTATTGAGGCTGATAAAAATGACGTAACCGTTAATGATGCAACGGCAGCATTTGAGGATAAAGATGCAAGTACAGAAGCCAAAAACGTTACGTTTACGGGTGATTTTACGTTTTCGGGAAGCAAAGCCTCTAACTATAAAATTCAGGCTCAACCGACTAACGTAACGGCAAAAATCAATCATAGAAACCTTACGATTAAGGCTAACGACAAGACAATCACTTACGGCGAGGCTCCCACAGACAACGGCGTTAATTACAATTACAGTGGAGACGGTTTCGCTGAAGGTGAAAGTGTAAGCAATTTAACGGGAAGTTTGGACTATGATTATAGTTATGCTCAATACGAGGATTATGACAAAGAGAACAAAAAAATTACGCCGAAAGGTTTTGGAAACAACGGTGAAATAAACGGTAATTACATAATTTCGTATGAAAGCGGTGATTTAACCGTTAATCAACTGACGGCTGAATTAACGTGGACACCTAATCCTGCCGAATACACTTACAACGGCGAAGAAAAATGTCCTAAGGCAACGGTTTCTAATGCAGTAAACGGAGATAAACTTTCTGTTACGGTTGAGGGCGGACAGACTAACGCAAGCGACCAAGAGTACACCGCAACGGCAAAGGCAATCACAAACGACGGCGAAGGCAATAAAGCCAAAAACTATATACTGCCGACAAATCGTACACATAAGTTTACAATTAGCAAGGCAGGTGCGGAATTTGCTACTTTACCTGCACTGACTGATAATGTATTGACCTACAACGGCTCTAATCAAGAGTTAATAAAAGCCGGAGAACCTAAAACCGGCAACGGTACTGTAAAATATCGTGTTGGCACAACGGGCGATTTTTCAATAGACATCCCTGAAATGAAAGATGCCGGAACTTACATCGTATTTTATAAGATTGAAGGTAACGACAATTATCTGAGTACAGTTCCTGGCTTTTTGTCGGTAACTATCAATAAGGCAAATCTTGAAATCAAAGCCGATGACAAAGAAGTAACATACGGCGATCCCATTCCGACATACACTAAGACGTTCAAAGTTGGTTCAGTTAATGGGCTTTTAGGTACGGATACGGAAGAAAGTTTGAATGCAAACATCACTATTTCTTGTGCTTATACTTCAACGAGTGATTATAAGGAAGGCGGTTATGCGATTACGATTTCAGGAAAGACCGACCTTACAAACTACAATGTAACGTATACAAACGGAAAATTGACGGTTAAAAAGAAAGAGGTTACAATTAAAAACATCACCGCCCAAAACAAACCTTACGACGGTAATACTACTGCAACGGTTTCTGACGGCGAGTTGGATGGCGTTATCAATTCAGATGACGTAACGATTGTAAAAGGCTCTGCTAATTTCAACGATGCGAATGTCGGCACTGGCAAAACCGTAACATTTAGCGGTTATTCTATTACAGGACAAAAAGCAGGCAATTATGTTTTGAAGGCACAACCGTCAGCAACAACGGCTGATATTACCGCCAAAGAACTCACTATTACGGCAGTAAACAAAACCATAACTTACGGCGAAGACAAACCCGAATACACCGTTACTTACACCGGTTTTGCCGGCAATGAAACTAAGGATATTTTAGGCGGAACATTGTCTTTTGATTGCTCATATAAGAAATTTGATGATGCCAAAGACTACACTATCACTCCGAGCGGTCTTACTTCTTCAAACTACGATATCAAGTTTGAAAACGGAACATTAACGGTTAATAAGTTGGAGGCTACAATTCAGTGGGATCAAACAAACGAGTTTGAGTATGATGGAACAGTTCAAAATCCGACAGCAACGGTTACAAACCGTGTTAATAATGATAATTGTACAGTAATCATCAGCGGCGGACAAACCACTGCCGGTACGGGATACTCTGCAACGGTTAGCGGTTTGAGTAATTCAAATTACAAACTTCCTGCTAATTTCCCCGCTAAGAATTTTGTTATCAAACAGAAAACTCTTACAATAAGCGGCGTTTCTGCCGAAGACAAAACATACGACGGAGAAACAACGGCAACGGCTTCAACAGGTACTTTGGTAGGCTTGGTTAACGGTGATGAATCAGACGTTACTTTGCAAGCCGGTAATGCAAATTTCGAGAATGCAACCGTCGGAAAGAATAAAACGGTAACGTATACAAATTACAGCATTACGGGACCAAAAGCAAACAACTATTCGCTTTCGCAGCCTGAACAGACTACTGCTGAAATTTTCGCGAAAGGAGTTACCGTTACGGCAGAGAACAAAGAAATCACTTACGGCGAGGCTGCTCCGTCTTACACGTTTACTTACAGCAACGATTTTGTCAACAACGAAAATGCTGCTGATGTAGTAACTACTGCACCGACATTAACTTGCGATTACGACAATACTAATGTTAACAATAGACATCAAGGCACTTATGAGATTATTCCCTCAGGTGCGATGGCTACTAACTACACTTTTACATACGTTAAGGGTGAATTGAAAGTTAATAAGAAAGAAGTTTCTTTAACTTGGAATGCAAATTCGCTTGAATACAAAGCAGCGGAGCAACACCCGGAGGCAACGGTTAACGGTCTTGTAGAAGGATATAATGATGTTTGTGAAGTTTCGACATATTCAGGCGCAAAAACTGACGTCGGAACAAATTACACTGTTACGGCAACGGCGTTAAGTAATGAAAATTATAAACTGCCTAATGACGCTTCTCAGAATTATGCAATCACTCAGAAGCCTATAACGATTGTCGGACTTACAGCCGCAAACAAAGTATACGACGGCACAACGGTTGCGACAACCACCGGCGGTACATTAGACGGCGTTTTTGATGCTGACGATGGTAACGTTTCAATCAAAGCGGGTAATGCTACTTTTGCTGACAAAGACGTTGCTAACAACATTGAGGTAACATTCACCAATTATGAACTTGAAGGCGAGAGAGCATTTAATTATGTTTTGTCTGCACAGCCTACAAAATCTGCGGCAAACATTACCAAAAAAACGCTTACCGTTACGGCTAACGACCATACGATATTCTACGGCGACGAACCTTCAAACAACGGCGTAACATACTCAGGTTTTGTTGACGGTGAAAATGCTGCTAACAATTTAAGCAATACTTTGAAGTTTGATTACAATTATCATAAGGGAGATAATTGCGGCAACTATGAAATCACACCGTCCAATTTAGAGTCTCAAAACTACGAATTTGAATACGTAAAAGGTACATTAAAGGTTGTAGAAAAAGTTATTGAAATTGTATGGGGCAACAGAATTTTCCAGTATGACAATACAATTCACTCTCCTACTGCAAAGGTAGTCGGCGATGATAATTGTACGGTTTCTATCAAAGTTCTTGAAGATGAAAACGGCGTTAAAACTGCTGGCTATTACACGGCAGAAGCTTACGCTTTGAGTAATCCTAACTACGCACTTCCGACTTACAACCTCAAAACAGGTTTTGAAATCACACCGCAAGAGGTTTCGATTACTTGGTCAAATACCGATTTAGACTATGACGGAACGGCTCAAAAACCTACTGCAACGGCAGGAAATCTTGTTGAAGGTGATGTTTGTGAAGTAACCGTTAGCGGCGCACAAGTTGAAGCCGGTACTTACACCGCAACGGCTGTTGAACTCTCTAACCGCAACTACAAACTTCCGAATGACGTTACAAAGGAGTTTACAATCAAACGGATTGCTCCGTCAGTTGTTAAACCTGTTGCAAACACTTTGACTTACAACGGTAAAGAGCAAGCGTTAATAACGAGAGGGTCTACTACGGCAGGTGATTTGCTTTATAGTCTTGACAATCAAAATTATAGCGCAGAAATTCCCGTCGGACAGAATGCCGGAAATTACGCAGTTTGGTACAAAGTTAACGGTAACAAAAATTATTCAAGCGTTTCTGAAAGTTCGATTTCTGTAACGATTGCCAAAGCACCGCTTACTGTTACAGCAGAGAACAAAGAAATCACTTACGGCGAAGATGTTCCTGAATATACGTATAGTTATGACGGCTTTGTTAACGGTGAAAATTCAAGTGTACTTACTTCTGTTACGAATACTACTTGCCAGTATGAGCGGTACGGAAACCAAGGCACATATACGATTTCAGCGCAAACAATTACCGCTAATAACTACGAAATCTCTACAGCAAACGGTACATTAACAGTTTTGCAGAAAGAAGTAGAAGTTAGTTGGAATAATTTGAGCCTCACATATTACAAAACTGCACAAAAACCGTCTGCAACGGTTACAACCATTAACAATGATGTTTGTAATGTTACTGTTTCGGGTGAACAAACCGAAGCCGGAACATACACCGCAAAAGCAGAAAGTTTGAGTAACGAAAATTACAAACTCATAATAAACGAAAAGATTTATCAAGAGTTTGAAATTAAACAGAAAGAAGTTTCTCTTAAATGGGACGGCAGTTTGTTTGAATATAACGGCGAGGCAAAATGCCCGAAGGCAGAAGTTAATGACGGTGAACTTGAAAACGGTGATGTTTGTGAAGTAATTGTCAGCGGTGCACAAGTTGAAGTAGGTAATTACACGGCTACGGCGTATGAACTTACCAACAAAAATTACGCAATCAAAGCCTCAGACAAAACTCACGATTTTGAAATCACTCCGACAACACCTTCTCCCGTTATTGCTCCGAAGCCCAATACTTTGACCTATAACGGCGAAAACCAAGTTTTGGTAATCGCAGGTTCTACAACTGCCGGTGAAATGCTTTACAAAATTAACGATGTTGACCAAGAGTTTGCAAAAACTCTGCCTGAGGCAAAAAATGCCGGTACTTACACCGTTAGTTATATGGTTCAGGGTAATCAAAACTACTCTGATACTAGAATCGAAACCGTTGACGTAACAATCGGAAAAGCACCGCTTACCGTTACCGCCGAAAACAAAACAATCGTTTACGGCGAGACCCCCGTTTATACTTTCAGTTATACGGGCTTTGTAAGCGGCGAAGATGAGAGTCTGATTACCATCGGAGAGGCAGATTGCGATTATCGGCAGTATGGCGACAAAGGCTCATACGTAATCGAGCCGAAAAACTTCTTGGCTCAAAACTACGAAATCACTACCCGAAACGGACAATTAACCGTTACGCCGAAAGAAGTAACAGTTAAATGGTCAGAGAAAAATAGTTTTGTTTATAAGGCTGAATCACAATGTCCCGAAGCAACAGTTACAACTTTGAACGGTGATGTATGTACAGTTACGGTTTCTGGCGCAAAAGCCGAAGTCGGACAATACACCGCAAAAGTTGAAGGTATCAGCAACTCTAATTACAAACTCGTTGCAGAAAACTTGATGAAGGATTTTGAAATCACTCCGAAAGAGATTTCAATCACTTGGGAAAACAAAGAGTTTGTATATAACGGCGAGGCACATTGTCCTGTTGCCAAAGCGGGAAAACTCGAAAGCGGCGACATTTGCAATATCACCGTCAGCGGCGCACAAGTTGAGGTCGGCACTTACACTGCTGCTGCAACTTCTTTGAGCAATCATAACTACAAACTTCCGGCAGAAACCACGACGAAGTTTACAATCACTCTCAAAGCACCGGTTGTTACTTTACCCGCTGCTAACAATTTGACTTATAACGGCTATGAACAGGCGTTAATAAAAGCCGGTTCTACGACGGCAGGCGAAATGCTTTACAGTCTTGACGGCACGGAGTTTTCTTCTGCGCTTCCGAAGGCTAAAAACGCCGGAGATTACACCGTTTATTTCAAGGTTGCGGGCAACAACAACTATTCTGGCATTGAGGCTGAAAAATTTGACGTAAAAATTGCCAAAGCACCTCTTACCGTTGTTTGGGATAATACTTCGCTTGTTTATAACGGCAAGGCACAAAAACCCGAAGCAAAATTAAAAGGTTTGTTGGCAGACGATAATTTTGAAATTTCAGTTTCAGGCGAGGAGACGGTTGCCGGAAAATACACTGCAAAAGCGGTTGTTAAAACCGACAATTACGAATTGAACTCTTTTGAAACCGACTTTGAAATCTTACCGTTAAGACTTGTTATCGGCGAAATTTCCGTTAAAACCGAAAAGGATTATGACGGCAACAATACAGCAGAAATTCTCACAACAGAGATAACGAGCAATGCGATAGAAGGCGACGGAATTGTCATCACTGCCGAAGCCGGATACAATGATGCCGAAATTGCTTCTCATAAGGCTGTAACGGTAAAATTGACGGTTAACGAAAACCCGAATTATTATCTTGCCGATGAGGACAAGCAGTATGTTTACTCTAACGAGGGCAGAATTATCGGTCAGCCCGTTTTGGAACTTGACACCGAAAAAGAGTATGCTTTCGGCGCATCAGAGGTCGGCAACGACATCTATGCGACTGCTATTTGCAACGGTGAAAAAGTCAGCGGCAGAATGGTTTATTCGCCCGAAAAAGGCACGATGTTAAGACCTGTTGATACGCCTCAGGAGATTTCCGTTAAATTTATTCCCGATGCTGATTGTTACAAGGAGGCTGACGGCAAATTCAGCGTGAAAGTCATCAACAATATCGTTCCCGACAAGGTAAGCATAAAAGTTGACGTTACCAACAAATATTTGTGCAGCAACCAACTGCTTTTGTCTTACACGATTATCAGCGGCAGAGTTGAAAGATATTCTCTTGAATTTGACAATCCGCTTTTGAAATCTCAGGAAGGTAAAGCCGGCAATGCCGATGAAATTCTCATTGACATTCCCGAAGCACTTGAAGCAGGAACGTATACCGGTCATATAACTTTCTCTGACCAAGACGGCAACTTGTCTTATCCGTGTGATTTTACGTTTACGACCAAACTCCCGGCAAAAACCCTGTTCCAACTCTACAAAGACGTAGTTTTTGTTAACGGCGATTTTGAAGGTTATCAATGGTACAAAAACGGCGAAATCCTTAGCGGCGAGACTTCTGCATATTTGAGCGAAGACAACGATTTGTACGGTTCATACCATGCAGTTGTAACGCTTAAAAACGGCGACAAATTAGAGACTTGTCCGTTGGACATCTATCCGAAAATCCAAAAACGCAACGCGGTATTGTCAGTATATCCGAATCCGGCAGCCGTTATGGAGACGATCCATATCGACATCGAGAATTTTGACGAGGACAAAACAGCCGAAATCAAGATTTTCACTAACAGCGGCGTTTTGGTTAAGAAGATAGAGAACGCACAGAGAGAAAACACCGTTAACCTGAAAGCAGGTAATTATACCGGCGTTTTCACTCAAAACGGCATCAGATTAAGTTTTAAAATCATCGTAAAATAGCAAACAATATGAAAAAAGAAATATTAACGATTATATTTTCTGCGGTCTGTCTGACGGCGGTTTTAGCGCAAGAGGTCGAAAAGAAAAACATCTGCGAAAAAGGCGGAGTCGTATATTTCGATTTAGGCGGCGGACTTAACGGAATAAGTTATAAAACTGATGATTACGGTACTCAAACACTCGGCGGGGGTTTTACCTCCCGCTTGGGTTACCGTTATTATTTCACGCCGAATTTTGGTATCGGTATCGGATTGAGTTTTCATACGTTACAAGGTAATGCGAAACTCAATTTCACTGAAACTCAGACGGGTATCGTTGACCAAGAAATAATGTTGGAAAACAAAACCCGCGATTATCACACCGAATATCAGGATTTGAAAGAGCGTCAAAAAGAGAACTTGATGAGCGTTCCTGTCGGCTTTTTTGTAAGGTTTCCGTTTGGTAACACTTGGAAATTCAACTTCGGCATTACGGGAGCGTATTCTTTGGCATTTGCTCAAAAGTTTGAAACCGTAAAAGGTAATTTTAAAACTACTGCCGATTATACCTCGGTTGAAAACGGTATCCCCGTAAATCTCAACGGTGTTGAAAACCTGCCGAAACACGGTCTCAACACGTATCGCGATTTTAAGGGCGATGCCGACTTAAAACAGCATCTTTTCAACTTAGGGGCTGAAACGGGTTTCGGTTACGCGCTGACAAAGAATCTTGATTTAAACTTCGGAGTGTATTTCAACTATGTTTTTTCTGACCAAAACAACTTGGATAATGCCTTGTTGTATGACCATAAAACAGCGGTTTATAACGGTGCTACACAGACAAAAATCACCGACAATATTCACCCGATAATGCTCGGCGCGATGATTGGTTTGAGTTATCGGTTCAAGAAAAAACAATCTGAGGCACCTTCTTACAACTGCGAAAATGAAATCAGGCAACTCAAAAACGAACTTGAAGATCTCAAACGCAACAACGATGATTTGAGGGGCGATAGAGACAGTCTGAAAAACAAGAACAACGAACTCGATGACAAAAACAAGGATTTGGAAGACAAAATCCGTGAGTTGGAGAGTCGTAAACCTGAGCCGCAAAACCCTCAAACCTCTGATACTGACGGAGGCAAAAATGTTCCTCAGCAAAGTTTTGAAGAGTTGATAGAGGCTAACGTTCCGATATATTTTGACCTTAATTCGGTTTCGGGCGATCCTGAATTGATGAAAAAAATGGATAACGTAGCCTCAGCGATGAAGAGCAATCCTACGCGCAAAATCGTGATTGTAGGTCATACGTGCGATTTAGGTGCGCATGAAAGCAATATGCGACTCAGTCTCCGCCGTGCAGAAACCTTGAAACAGGAACTCATAAAACGCGGTGTCGGACCTTTGAGAATACGTACTGTCGGCGTAGCGGAAAAAGACCCGATAGTGCCTAACACGTCGATTGAAAACCGCAAACTTAACCGTTGCGCAATAATTCAGGCAGAATAATAATTAACTGACGAACACTTACATTTAACGCATAATATTTTGTGTATAAATCGCGATTTTCAAGAATTACACACAAAATATTATGCGTTATTTTTTTGGCAGTTAATAAAAAAATGCTTACATTTGTAGCATCATGGAGTTTAACAAATACTTTTTTGACCCGTACCCATTGGAGGTTACGATGCGGCATTTAGCCGAAAACTTGAAAGCCAGACGGTTAGAAAAAAAAATTTCTACCAAAACGCTTTCACAAATGAGCGGCGTACCGGCTTCAACGATTCAGCATTTTGAATTAAAACATTCGATTTCGTTAGAATCTTTCGTAAAACTTGCCAAAGCGTTAGGGTATTCGGAAGAAATAATGCAACTTCTTTCAGAGCCGAAATACGACACCATGGAAGAACTTTTGGAAATTAACAAAAACAGTCTTAGGAAGCGCGGAGTATGATACGGAAAATTCAATCAGTCAATGTTTTGTACCACGGAAAAAAAGTCGGTACGCTGTCGTGTTCAAAACGCGGAGTTTGCAGTTTTGAATACGATAAAGAGTGGCTTATAACGGGGTTTTCGATTTCTCCGTTGAAATTGCCGCTTAAATCAGGCATTTTTACTGCTGATTATCAACCTTTTTACGGCAATTTCGGCGTTTTTGAAGATTCATTACCGGGTGGTTACGGAGAATATCTTTTAAGGAAAGTATTAGACAAACAGGGAACTGATTATCGCTCGTTAACACCGGTTCAAAAATTAAGCCTTGTCGGAAATTCAGGTATGGGAGCATTATGTTATGAACCAGAAACAAAGGTAATTAAAGAAGATTTTAACGGCACTTTCGACCAAATGCAACAAATGATTAATGACGTACTTTCAGAAAAAAGCGATAAAGATGCCGATAGGCTTTTTTTCAAAAGCGGCAATTCGGGCGGTGCGCGGCCGAAATGTCTTTATTCGGACTCTGACGGTCATTGGATTGTAAAATTCCGTCATATTTACGACAAAAAAAATATCGGCGAAATTGAGTATAATTATAATCTTGCAGCGCGAAAATGCGGAATTGAAGTTCCTGATTTTAAACTGTTTGACGGAAAATATTTCGGCGTCAAACGTTTTGATATTTCTGAAAACGGCGAAAAATTGCACGTTGTAACGGCGAGCGGAATTTTGCACGAACCCATTACGCCGCCGAAAATGGATTATCATTCGCTTCTTCAACTGACGGGGTATTTAACGCAATCGCCGCAAGAGGTTGAACAACAGTTTCGTAGAATGGTTTTTAATGTCTATGCCAAAAACTTTGATGACCATGCCCGCAATTTCAGTTTTATTTTCAGCGGCGGAAGATGGAGACTTTCTCCTGCATACGACCTTACAAACGACGACACTCTCGGCGAACATGCTACAACGGTAAATTTCAACGGTTTACCGACAGATGAAGATATGATTTTCGTCGGCAAAAACATCAAAATAACCGAAAAACGTTGCAAAGAAATAATGGCGGAAGTAAAAACAGGGATTTTACATTCCGATTTGGACGATTAAAATTATGCTATGTATCTTTTATAAAGTGTTTATTTCTTCAATCGTTAAGCCGGTGTTTTCGGCAATGATGTTGATACTGATGCCGGCTTTTTTTAAATTACGGGCAATTTCAATTGCTTGTTGTTTTTTGCCTTCTGCTATGCCTTCTGCTATGCCCTCTGCGCGACCTTCGGCTTTACCTTCTGCTCTGCCTCTAATTTCCGCATATTCTATCGTGTTGTAATAGTCGCGATAATCTTTGAGACTGTCGCGGTAAGCAATTAGTTCTGAGGACTGGTATTTTGAAATTTCTGCAAGATTGAAGAGTTTTTTGAAGATAGCCTCGCGCAATACTTTTGGACGGTCGGCAAGATGATAAAGATTTTTCATCGCGAAAAACCATTTATCTAACATTCCGTCAAGTTCATTTTCCGTTTTCTGAAATTTCGGCATTTCAACATTTATAAACTCCAATTTATCACAATAGAGTTCGTCAGGATATTCGTCAACTTTGAGTTTTGCATGAGTTACGATTTCCGTATGTTTGGGATTTTCGTCCAACTTAAAATTCAAGATACCAATCACATAAACTTTTTTTAAAGAATAATCCCAGCCTTTTTTTGAACCGTCAAGTTTATACAAATAACCCTTTTCGCCTTGCTCTTGAATCGGAAACGAGGAGTAATAAAGACTACGGTCTATAAAGTTGATTTGTGAGGCTTTTTGCATTTCCACGATAAACTTTTCACCTCTGTTGTTTTCGCAATAAACATCGTAAATAGCCTTGCGGTCTGATTCTACAATCGGCAGTTTCTCTGTGTTAAGATGACGGACATCTCTGATTTCCCCGCTACCTGTCAAACCAAGCAAAGCATTAAGAAAACTTATCAGAAACTCTTTGTTTGCCGGAGTTCCGAAAAATTTCTTAAATGCAAAATCGGTGTAAAAATTTATATAACGCTCGTATATTCCTTCTGACGGCATAATTTTTATAAATTAAAAAGATATGCAAAGGTATTTTTTCTTTTTGAAAAAACAAAATAAAATCAAAAAAAACGGGTTTGCCCAAAAATATTTTTAGACAAACCCGTTTTTTTATGTGTTTAATTTTTTTTATCTCTCTAACACCGCCTCGTATGCGTCGAAATAATGCTTTGTGAGGTTGCGCCAGTCAAAGTGAACTGAATTTTCCTCAACGCTGTTTCTGAGGCTGATTCTCTCCCTGCGGTTGAGTTTTACAAACCTCAGCATTATGTTCGCCAACTGCTCGGCACTGTCGTTATAATTGACATTGTTGCGGTTAACCACGTAAATACCCATTTTTTCAGGGTTTTCAAACTCGTCGCTCTTAGCCTTGATGTACGAGCCAAAACCTGCCAAATCTGAGGTGATTGACGGAATACCCGAAGCCATACATTCAAGCGGAGTATAACCCCAGGGCTCGTAATAACTCGGGAATACGCCCAAATGACAGCCCCTTATAAACTGCGTGTAGTCCATGTGGAAAAGCGGCGATGCCGAATTGATAAATTCAGGGTGGTAAACTACTTTCACCTTGTCTTCCGCACCGTTAACCAAATTGCTCATTCTAAGGAAGTTGAGTACGGGATCTGCGCCGTCGTTTACTAAATTGTGGGTTACGACATACGGCAGATTGTTGTGCTGCCATGCTTTTACGTTACGGCGGAGGTTCATTTCCAAGGTTTCCGACATCATGCTTTTTAAATCGGGAATGTTGAAAGTGCCGTGATTGCTCGTTATGTATTCGTAAAGTTTTTTACCCAAATCGCGCTCTATTTCCTGAGTGTTGCGCTGAATTTCCTCCATAAGATTTCTTGACCTTAAAACCTCGGCGTTAATCGAGTGGTAAGGTTGCGGAGTGATAAGGAAGAAAATAACCGTCGCGTCAATGTTCTCGCGTTTCATCTTGTAGTTGAGACGCGCCAGAGCCTCCAACGTCAGGTCAAAACCTTTGTTCTGATATTCAAACCTGCCCGAAGAGACAAAATACATCGTCTTGTCCAAGTCAAACGAATACGACTGGAAGAAATGTCCGCGGACAAACTCGTTGATTTTTGCCTTGTATTGGAAGTGCATGTTCTGGAACTCGTGCAAAGCCTCAAACCTTTCGATGTTCAAGCCGTTAGGCAGAATAAAATCGGGTTCCCTGCCCAAAAGGTGTATACATTCCTGAGCGGTGATGTCGCTGACCGTTGTGAAAACGTGCGAACCGTGAGCCGCAGCCCTTTCCAACTGAACGGTCGGGAAAATATTGAAATGTTTAGCCTCGTTTTCCCAGTTGTAGAAAGGCAGGTTGTTGTAGAAATTATGGTCGTTCATCGCCAAATAGCGACCTAACATCGTGGCGTGTGTCGTGAAGACGGTTTTGATCGGAAGGTTTTCCCTTCTGATGTCCATAATCGGCATACCCGCCATCCACTCGTGAAAATGCGCGATGATGCTCGTGTTTTGAAGGTCGGTATTGTTGATAAGCGTCCTGAAAAATTCCGTAGCCGAATATCCGAAGGCAAGAACCTCGTCCATAAGTTGCTCGTCATGAACCTGAATGTAATGGTCAGCCCAAAGTTTGTACTTAATGTCGCCCAAGCGGTTGAAAACTGAGAACGGATTGAAAAGCACAACTCTCGGTTTACCAGTTATGAGCCAGCGTCCGTAACGCACGTCAAAACCGTTCTCCCGCATTTTATGAACGGCAAAACCTATCGAATCCGTCAAATCTTCAATCGGCTCGAAATCCGATGCTGCTTTTTCGTCGAAATAAGGTCCTAACAAAACGTAATTATCTTTGTTCCATTTGTTTACAATCGCCGGAACTTTTGAGCGTATAACGGTATAAATACCGCCGACTTTGTTACAAACCTCCCAAGCACATTCAAAAAGGAGCGTTTGTCTGAAAAGTTCTTTATTATCCTTAGCCATATTATATGTTAACTTTTTTAAATTTTTTGCGTTAATAAAACATAATTTTACAGTTACGCCAAAATTATTTAATTTTAAATTAACCTCAAAATTTTTTGTCAAAAAAATATACAAAAAAAACAATTTTTTTTATGCTATATATTTTTTTGGTTTTCAAAGTGTTATAAACACACACAATAACATATTGCTAAAAAACAATAAAAAAATATTTTCTTTTACCCTCAAAATTACGGCTTTTGATTGCAACAAACATCACTTTATTTCGTCTCGATAGTGATGACGGACTTCTTGAACGAATAAGCGATAGTTGAAATCACCGAGGCTATTTCAGATAAATCATCAATCAGGCCGATATGAATTTCATGCGTTGCGCGGGTGTCAGGGCGGTCGTCCCAAAGCCGTTTCAAATGCGAAATCCTGAGTTTTTCGCTGTCAGACTTTGTTTCCTCTGTCTCGGAATATACTCTTGTAACAAAGTCGTAATCCCGCCTTTCAATCGCAAAAATCAAATCTTTAAAATGATTGGAAATCTCTCTGTAATAATAAGTTATCTCCCTCATTCCGTCCAAAGAAAACGTACTCGAAAGTCTTGATAACTGATTGTATGCCGGCACAAAACTTCTATGGACAATATCGCTGATACGTTTTACTTGCTCCAAAATCGACAAAAGTGCAAAAATTTCGTGCGTTACGGCATCGCTTGTATCGTTTCTGCCTATCATCGAAAGATATTTGCGTATTTCAGTTTCTATGTAGTCAAGTTTTTTCTGTTTGATTGCCAAATCGTCGATAACTTTTTGGTTCTGTTTTTTTATCGCCGGACTGTCAGGGTCGTAACTGATAAATGCGCTGATTGCATTGTCAAAAATCCGTGAAGTGAGTTTTATAATTGTTGCGGTTTCCGAAATCGACAATTCCAACGCCGACTGAGGCATACTCAAAACGTTGAAATCTATATATCTCAAATGCGGAATATCTTCACTGTCAACTTTTTCGGGGATTATTTTTTCAATCACTTTGACAAAAAAGTCGGAAAAAACAAGCAGAAACAACGCTACCGAAGTATAAAAAAACGTGTGCGTGTTAGCAATCTGACGCTCCGGCGAAATATCAAACTTTGCAGAAAACCATTCCAAAAAGTCTACCGCTAATGGCGTAAAAGCGATAAAAAACAATGCTCCCGCCACTTTGGTCAAAACGTGAGCCATCATCACCCGTTTACTCTTGACAGAAGTCCCGATTGACACTATTATAATAAGCAGACATGTGCCGACCGAGGAGCCGACCAAAAGCGGATAAGCCTGCGAAATTCCCATCAAACCCTGTTGCGCAAAAACCACTAAAATACCCGTAAACATACCTGTACTCTGCATAATGCAAGTGGCTAAAATTCCGACACAAAAGCCGATAAAAGGCGTTTCTGCCGAGGCTATCATGTCCGTAAAAGCGGGATAATCTTTCAAAACCGAAACCGCTTTTCCCAAAAACTGCATGCCGAAAAACACAAGACCGAAACCAAAAATCACGTTTCCGCCGTCCCTTAGACGGTCATTTGCCTTGAATTGTTTCATAAAAAAGCCCAAAATTACGGGCAAGATAGCGTAACCCGCTATGTCAAAAGCGATTACCTGCGCTGTAACCGTAGAGCCGATATTCGCGCCTATTATCACGGGGACGGTTTCTGCAAACTGCATTATGCCAGTTTCCACAAAACTCATCAGCATAACTGTTGTTGCGCCGGTACTTTGTGTTATGGCTGTAACAATAACGCCCGTCAATGCCGACGACGCACGGTTTTTATTAAGTTTGGTCATTATGATACGGATACTGTCGCCAAGACTGCTTTTAAGACCGGCACTCATCAAATCCATACCGTAAAGAAAAAACACCAAACCGCCTAAAATTCCGCTAATCAACGAAAACCAATCAATGTTAACCATAAGATTTATTTGAAAGTTTCTTCAACGGGATTCAAAATTTTTGCCATTTTTTTGTAAAGTATGTTTTTGTCTATCGGTTTTGACACGTAATCCACACAACCGAGAGTCAAAATCCGTTTCTTTTCTTCCGAATACGAAAACGCCGTCTGCGCGATAATCGGGACTTTCGGGGCTATTTCCAATATTTTTTTCACCGCTTCATAACCGTCCATCACCGGCATTTGTATATCCATGAGAATCAACGAAATATCTTTGTTCAAAACAAACAAATCAACACATTCTCTGCCGTTTTTCGCCCAAAGAATTTTGATATGCGTTTTTTCGAGAATTTTCGCCAAAAGAATATAATTAATCTGAGCATCTTCGGCAATAATAATTTTCTTTCCCGAAAAATCATATCCGCTTGTTTGAGTCAACGTCTCTTTCTTGGTATTATTAACACTTTTACTAACAGGTAGTTTCACCAAGAACTCCGTCCCTACCCCAACCTCTGAATTAACTAAAATGACACCGCCCATCAACTCGACCAAATGCTTTGAAATCGTAAGCCCGAGACCCGAACCTTTGTCAGCATTTTTAACGTCAAGTTGTGTCATACGGTTAAAAATCTTTGAAAGGTTTTCTTTCGGGATACCGATTCCCGAATCTGAAACCTTCAAAACCAAAAAGCCGTTTTCAATTATGTACTGATATTTTATAAAACCTTTGTCGGTAAACTTAAACGCATTGTTCAAAAGGTTAAGCATTATCTGCAAAACCCTTTGATAATCACAATTCACGATAACCTCGCCGTCCGGCTGTTGAAGCGACGAAACTACTTGAATATCAGGTTTGTTGTAATCATTTTTATAAATCGAACAATAAGCGTCCAACTGTTCAAAAAGCGCGTTAATATTAAAATCGTCTTTATGAATGATGATTTTGTCGTGGTTCAATTTGTTGAAATCCGAAAAATCATTAACGATATTCAACAGAGAAGCACAACTTTGTTTTATGTATTTCAGATATTGATTTCTTTCGTAGTTAGAAATGTTTTCGTCAGCAATAATGTTGGAAAAACCGATAATCGCATTAAGCGGACTTCTAAACTCGTGCGCAATGTTAGCGGCAATGTCATCTGCATTAGAGACAGTTTTTTCAGGGTACTTCAACAACTTGAAAATCATACAATAACCGCGCGAATACCGCCGGAATTTTACGTCAAAAAACGAAACCGCAAATTTCAACTTTTCACCGTTTTTTTTCGTCAACTCCAACTGCAAATCCTTGACAATAAGATTAGAAGAAGTGTTTTTCTGAAAACCGTCCAAAACGTCAAGAAAATCCTCCAAAGGCGTTACCTCGCAAACGTTTTCAAAACGTTTTTCCAAAAATTCTTCCCTGTCATACCCCAAAAAATTAACAACCTTGCGGCTTATGTTTTTTACCTTGCAATACGGATCCAAAAATGCCACAAAATCATGCTCTTTTGTCAAAATGTGTTCGTAATCGGCTCTATATTTGCGCCAAAGACACAAAGTAAGAGGCATTTGAGTATCGCGTTTAACCTCCGAAAACTCCTCATGAACCGTCGCAAAAATACCGTTAGATTCAAAAATCTTGATTCTTACAATCCGGCATTTCACGCTTTTGATTCCGCCGTCCGGCAAAATGATGTCAAAATAAAATTCTTCTTTGTCAGAAAAGCCTTTCAGAACAGAAATGTAAGACCTGAGAACACTGATTCTGAAATTAGGCGCAATAACTCCCACAAGGTCTGATTCTATGTCCTTGTAAGTACGTTTTGCGATTCTGCGCATTTCGTTGTTTATGTGCAAAAGCGTTTTGTTGTATATGATAACGATGCCCGTATCAATACCCTGAACAATTTGGTTGAGAATATAATAGTTCTCAATCATTTTGTTCTTTATAGAAACGCCCTTGTTGGTGATTGAGGTATACATAATTTAGCTAAATTTTCAGACCGTAAATTTAGTAAAAGAAATTGTAATTTTTACATAAAGAAAGCGACTTTTAGAAAATTTTTTTTAATTCCTTACGTTATTACTTTAAAATTACAATTAAAAATGAAAAATATTATTAAACTTTTTTTTATTTTAAGCCTTTTAACCATCTCTAACGGTGCTTTAAAAGCACAACAAAACATAAGTTTGTCGTTAATCGGACCGGGTTTTGACTTCGGCGACAAAGAAAATTCGGCAATTTATCTCACAATGCCGGGCAAAGACAAGGCTTTTGTATTAGAGCCGGGAGTGCGTTTCGGTGCGGAAGTTTACGGAAATCCCGCCACAAGTTTCAAATTTTCTCAGTCAGTAAGATACGACAGTATGCACAAATTAGCGTTCAGCACGCAGATAATGATAAGGCTCAGGCTTTTTCAAGTTTATAAACATTCTATGTCATTCGGTTTCGGTCCGACGGCATTTTACCGTCAGACTTGGGCAAAAATCGACGGCTATACCGACGAAAAAGTTTACGAAACAAAAAACGACAGTAAATTTCAGACCAAAATCAACTGGGTAAGTGCGGAATTGGAGTATAATTATTATATTTCAAAACTTAACGATTTGTCGTTTTCGGTAATACACCTTCAACCCGAAGCAATAGGATTTGCTCTGGGTTTCAAACATTGGTTTACACGCAAAAGCAGTCATTGCAACACGTGTCCGAGTTTTAGAAATTAAACGGTTTATTCAACGATTAATTTAGGTTTTTCCAGCGGCGGATTTACGACAAGATTTTTTTCAAGAGTTTTTGTCTCGCCGCTTGAAAATGTTACCGCCAACTTCACGGTATATTTTCCGCTCTTTTCGTAAACATGAACAGGAGAAGTTTCGGTTGATTGTTCTGTGTTGTCGCCAAAATCCCAAAGGTAGGATTGAACGGGATAACCGATATAACAGAAGGCAAATTCAAAACAACTTTTGTTTGATACCTGAAAATTTGGCGAAAATCGCGGTAGTTGTTGAAAGGCATTACCGAATTTTCTTCCCTGCAAATTGATTTTATCAAAAATAAATTTGCATTCCGACAATACTGCATCAGGATTTTCTATCTCAGAAAGATAAGTATTACGGAGGAATCCGATATAAATATTACCGTCAGGACCCAACAGCATATCTAAATTTCTTCTCCCATAATAATTATTACTTTCACAATCTATACTCTGTATCAAGTCGTATTTTTCAAAACGACAGTTTGAAAAATCAGTTACATTATACCTGACAAATTCTATTTCATCTTTGTTTTCATCATATTCCGCACAAATAACATAATTTCCCGATTGCGAAAATTCAAATTTTAGTAACTGACGGGGATAATTAATGTTATGAAATCCTGTTATAGTTCCGTTGATACAATTATAGCCGATTTCCAACAAAATACGGTTACTATAAATAATATAAAAGTTGGTATAATCAGGCGATAATATAACTTGGGAATTTCTTCGAGCCGTAAAATTTTCTGAAAAATCAGTTTCTGATACAAGTGCAATATCATCATCTACATTATAAATTCTTATTTTTCTTCCGCTTTCAAATGTTATTAATCTCAATAAATCACCGCTTGGGACAAGTGTAAAATCAGATATAATCAAGTTATCATAAGTTTTGTCAGATTTAATTGTCAATTCAGAATCGTGTATTTCTAATTGTACGTGATGCAGGCGATGAAAAAATGAGCGGTCAAAATTTTTTTCATAATAAACAAAAACATGATATATATTTTTTTCTCTCGCATCAACAGAAGCACATACTTGTGTTGAAATATAACTCTCTACTTGTAAATCATATATATATTTATGATTTTGGTTGGAAATATGAAAAACATTTTTACTATCTAACGAACAATAAAACAGAAGATTGCCGCTGTCATCCGACAATGCAAAATAACAATAATTATGAGTATATAACGATGTGATTTCGGTATCTCCGTTTTTAAATGACATATATGACCCTTCTCCGAAAATCCAATTATCAAAATTTTTTTGACAGATTGCAGAAAAACTGCAACCCGTCAAAAAAAATATTAAAAATAATGATAGTTTCATATTATTGATACTTAGGCTCAAAAACATAACGAACAGACCCACCTTCTTCCTTAGTATAGTTACAACTCGGATGTATATAGGCTTCATAAGGATAATCCTGTTGAATATGATAATCTATACGCCTTTGTAGTACGAAACAATTATTCTTATTTTCCATACGGTAAAATCCACGGTTATTTAAATCAGTATACCATCCCATAGAAATTTGAGGATTATATTGTTCATATCTTTCTCCTGCAAATGTTTTATCACAATCTGCATGCGTCCCTTGTTCCAAACCGCAAAGAAATGCATCATAATAGAACATATCCCATCCACACAAATCATATACACTTCTTGGGTTCTGCCATGAAACTTCATAATCCACTTCCAAAAGATCTTTTATATCTTCAACTGATGGTAATTTACCGTGATGAGGTGTAATTTTTGTAGGCTTTCCGTTGGAGCGATAATCTCTGAGTTTCATATAGACATCATTTTTTAGTATATCTGCCGTTGCCCAATTGTATAAATAACCGTATTTTTTGACATTATTCTCATTATTGTTATACGCCCAGCAGCCACGATGATATTTAATGTCAAGATTATCTATCATTATATAAAAAAATTTACCAGGTTGCGATATACGATCCACTTTTAATGCCAAATATTTCTTTTTCGGATCAGAATGGCAATACACAGTATCAATTTCTAATTTAGCATCAGGATCATCTCTACCTGTTTCATCAAATACTAGTCCTTTCGAAATCCTTTTATTCGATGTAGGTGGATACAACTTCCATTCCATTCTTTTTCCGTCAATTGTCAAAACAGAATCTTTGTTGAATACTTCGGAAACATTTCCTTTTGTAAAGTTTTCATTTGAAACCTTTACTTCTTCATCTTGACACGAAGTGCCACTCAGTAAAGCAAATGATAATATTGCAATAACTGAAAATAAATTACTTCTTTTCATTTGATTTTTTTATTGATATTAAACAAATTAAATTAAAAAATCTTTTTGCGCAAAAAGTATTTTTTTGTAAAAATTCCTTTCGGAAATTCATGTAGCAAAATTATACAAAAAAAAAATCACTTTATCTTACCCTTTTGGGTAATTAACCTCTGTTAACACTTTGCGATAGGTATATTTAAAATGCAGTTTTTAGTCTTTTTGCGTGTTTAATTTCAAAATTATAATCGGGTCGAAAAAAATAAAGCCCGCTTTTTTACACGAAAAACAACGTTACGCCGCCAACCGCCACAACTGCACCGATGACCTCTCTAACGGTTATCTTTTGATGAAAAAAGAAATACGTCGGCAATAAAATCAGCACGGGAGTCAGCGACATGATTGTTTGTGCAATTCCGGCTGAGGTGTATTGAGTAGCCATCAACGACAAGCCTACGCCGATAAAAGGTCCCGTTATAGTTGCAATTATAGTATGAACTAAAACTCCGCTTCGAGAAACCGAAACATAAAATCTCGGTAAACGGTAACGAAAAGATGTCCACACAGCAAAGCCGATTAAACCCGCAACTGCTCTTATAAACGTACCTTCAAACGACATAATGTTGACAGAAAGTCCGCTACTTTCAACAGCCTCGGAATAACAATGCAACCCTTTGGAACTGAGTACAAGTCCAACACCCTGTCCAACGCCCGCCCCAATTCCGTACAAAATACCTTTGCTTGAAAGTTTTTTTTCAGAAGTTTGGGAATCGCTTTTTTTGTGATGAATGGCGATTATAATGCCCGAAATCGAAATCATCATTCCTAAAAATGCCAAAAACGACATTCTTTCGCCCAACAAAACCCAACCAAAAAGCGATGCCGAAGGAGGAGCAAGTGTCATAAGTAACTGTCCGTAACGCGCTCCGATAAGATTATAAGAATTATAAAGGCAAAAATCCCCCAAAACATATCCTACAAAACCTGAAAGAAGAAGCCAAAGCCATGTTTCAAGATTAGCGTCTACGGGGATAGGTTTTCCTGTCAAAAAACATAAAAGACCGGCGAGAAAAATTAAAGACAAAGTCATTCTCGCCACATTAAAAGGCAAAG
Source organism: Bacteroidales bacterium (assembly GCA_017417315.1). Classification (GTDB taxonomy): domain Bacteria; phylum Bacteroidota; class Bacteroidia; order Bacteroidales; family UBA3824; genus UBA3824. The sequence goes on along the minus strand of JAFPZK010000038.1, from coordinate 8,586 downwards.
TGCCCATACGCTTGCTCGCTACTTCTCCAAACATAGCGCACGTAGTCCACGCCACAACGGTGGCAAAAGACAAAATTTCTCCTGTGTACATTTTTATTTTAAGAATCTATAATAATATTCCAAAATTTCTACCGCCGGTTTTTTTAGCCGTATAATCGGGTCTATGAAATAGAAAATTCCGTTTTTGTCAACCAAAACATTATCAGAATCGGCACTAATATCCGTTACGCTAAGATATTCATTACCATAGAAATACGAGTTTTCTTTTTTTAGACCGATTGCCCCTATGACGTATTTGTCAATTTGCTTTTGAGAGGGCGGCAAAAAATTTAACGAAACATACGGTTGCGAATAAATAATTCTAACCTCAGACAAATCTTCTGAAATACATTTGAATGTATATTGTGTATTTGGGAAAAGGATATTATGAATAAGATGTTCAAAAATGATGTCAAATGGACGCAAATTTTTTATAACAGCCTTTGCAAACGGATTACGGATTTTTGTAACTGTCTTACCGTCAGGGCTTAAATATACAATACTTTCGCCTGAGGGTTGACGTTTTTTATCACCGAAATTTTCCCATTGGTTTTTTGGAACAAAAAGACCGTTGTTTTTTGCGGTTTCAATCAGGCATAAACTGATTTCAGACGACAAATCTGACGCGCTTTGCTGGTTATTTCCATATCGTTGAGCGGATAGCCCAATCTCAAACACTCGAATATCGCTTCTATGGCTATCTGCCTGAACTCTTGAGAGATATTCATAATGTAATCTATCGCTCTTTGACCATTTCGCAATAATATTTTTGACAATTTGTCTTCCATAATCAAACATTTTTCTTGCAAATATTTCACTGCAAAGTTAAACATTTTTTATTATAACAAACAAATTTTACGCCGTTTTTTTATTAACTTTGCAAAAATTTTTAAATAATGATTTCAGCAGAAAACTTGACAGTGGAATTTTCGGGTTCCGCACTTTTTAAAGACATTTCGTTTCAGATTAACGAAAAAGACAGAATCGCGCTTATGGGCAAAAACGGAGCGGGAAAGTCAACACTTTTGAAAATCTTAGCCGGTGAACGCACTCCTACGCGCGGCGTTGTTACCGTCCCGAAAGATACCGTTGTGGCATATCTTCCGCAACATCTTATGACAGAAGACCATAGAACCGTTTTTGAAGAGACGGCTCAGGTTTTCAACTACATAAAAGAAGCCGAAAAAGAAATCGACCGTTTGAACGAAGAACTTTCAACGCGCACCGATTACGAAAGCGACGATTATATGAAGTTAATCGAAAAAGTCAGCGCACTGAGCGAAAAATTTTACGCTATCGACAACGTGCATTTTGACGAAGATATTGAAAGAACGTTGATGGGTTTAGGCTTTGAGCGTGAGGATTTTAACCGTCCGACGTCTGACTTTTCAGGCGGTTGGCGAATGAGAATAGAACTTGCAAAACTTCTGTTAAAAAATCCCGATGTTTTGCTTCTTGACGAGCCGACAAACCACCTTGATATTGAGTCGATTCAGTGGCTTGAAGATTTCATAAAAGAGAGTGCAAAAGCGGTTGTGGTGATTTCTCACGACAAAAAATTCGTTGATTCCATAACAACGAGGACGATTGAGGTTACGATGGGCAGAATTTACGATTACAAAGCCTCTTATTCTCAATACCTTGTACTCAGAAAAGAACGCCGCGAACAGCAGCAAAAGCAATACGAAGAACAGCAAAAAATGATTCAGGAAACCAAAGATTTCATTGAACGTTTCAAAGGCACGTATTCTAAAACGCTGCAAGTTCAGTCGCGTGTAAAAATGCTTGAAAAACTGCAAATTATAGAGGTTGACGAAGAAGATACGAGCCGTCTGAAACTGAGATTTCCGCCTTCGCCGCGTTCGGGACAATATCCGGTGATTGCAGAAGGTGTCGGCAAAAGTTTTGGCGAAAAAACTGTCTTCAAAAATGCTGCATTTACGATTCAGCGTGGCGACAAAGTAGCGTTTGTTGGACGTAACGGCGAAGGAAAATCAACGCTCGTAAAATGTATTATGGGCGAACTCGAATTTGAGGGCAAACTTCAACTCGGTCATAACGTCAAAATCGGCTATTTTGCTCAAAATCAGGCATCTTTGTTGGACGAAAACCTGACTGTTTTTCAGACGATTGACGACATCGCAAAAGGCGACATCAGGACGAAAATCAAAGATATGTTGGGCGCGTTTATGTTTTCGGGCGAGGCTATTGACAAGAAAGTAAAAGTGTTAAGCGGCGGCGAAAGAACAAGGCTTGCAATTTTACGTTTGCTGTTAGAACCCGTTAACTTGTTAATCCTTGACGAGCCGACTAACCATTTGGACATCAAGACGAAAGACGTTTTGAAACAAGCGTTGCAGGAGTTTGACGGCACGTTGATTTTGGTCAGCCATGACAGGGATTTTCTTGACGGTTTAGTTACGAAAGTTTACGAGTTCGGACATCAAAAAGTAAAAGAGCATCTTTGCGGAATTTACGAGTTTTTGGAGAACAAAAAGTTGGAAAATCTGCACGAATTGGAGAGAAAAAAATAGGAGAAAATATTTTCTTTTTTCTAAAAAAAATATTTTCTTTGCATAACAAAAAATTTTAAGATATGGACGCACAAGTTTTAGCATTTGATACAGTTTCGTTGAACATTCCGAAAGCCGATTGGTCGTTTTTCAAAGCGTTAGTTAAGAAAATGGGTTGGGAAATTAACAAAAAATCCAAACCTCGCAAAAAACGTCTTTACGACCCCGAAACCGGCAAATACCTCAATGACGAAACAATGAAAGTAATTGAAGATGCCGAAAATGGAATAGGACTTATAAAAGTCGGCTCAATGGAAGAATATTTGAAACTTGTTGAAAATATTTAAGTTATGGCAATATATTCACTTCAACTTACCAAACAATATCTTCGTGATTTGAAATTAGCACGAAAAAGAGGTTTAGAAGAAAAATTGCTTAACGAAATTATCAACAATTTGATAAATAATATTCCTCTTTTGCCCAACCACCACAATCACCCTTTAAAAGGGGATTACAAAGGTTGTTTGGAATGTCATATTACGCCCGATTGGTTGCTGATTTATACGAAAGACAAGGACATAAAAATCATTACATTAAGCGGACGGGAACTCATTCAGATTTGTTTGAAGAGTAAAAAAATTTCATTTTTATAGAACAACATTAAGAAACTTTCATTATATTTGCGGCAACTTTAAAACGTTTTGAAGAAAAAGTAAATTATAATTAACAATATTATTAATCTTAACGCCTGATTCAATTCTATCGAGATCTGGACAATTTCATAGGGCATTGAATGGGTGCGAAAGGTTCACGCTTGTTTATTGGCGTGAACCGTATCGTACTTAATTTGCCCTAAGGTAGTCCAGAACCTCGATAGAAATTAAGTACAAAGATACGGTTTCACGCCGATTTTATTTTTTGTCATTTTTTGAAAAAGGGGTTACAAAATGGAGGAAAAATTATGAAAAGATTTTTGACGGTTTTATTTTTAATCTCATTGAATTATACATTCTTGTCCGCACAAACATTTTCCAATGGTCGGCGAGTTGGCGAAACATGGACAGAATATCATAATGGTGCAGAGTTTGTTATGATTCAAAAAAAAGATGGGAGTGTAAACACTGGTATGAAAAGTACATGTTGGTTATGTAATGGTTCTGGACAATGCAATTTTTGCTATGGGAAAGGTATAAAAATGGGAATTCAATGTACTTTATGCGCAGGAAGGGGTTTTTGTTCTTCTTGCGGTGGAGAAGGTAAAACAATTCATATTTGGGATATTGTATATCCAAAAATTAATTATCCATATCTCGCCAACTCACAATATTGTTTTGTATGGTATGATAATTACTATATGTGCAATTGGCCAAGTAATTACAATAGCAATTTACAATCAAGTAATACTTCATCATCAACTAACAGCAATAAAAATTCAAATAACACTTCCAACTCTGATGCATTATATGAATCATATATACAGCACTACAATACGTGTGTCAAAATATTAGAAGATATGAGATATAATTCAAATATTTATGGATATAGTGATAACAGAAGACGAGAATTACAGAACAACATGCGTAGAATTAGAAACGAAGTATCTTCAAAAGGATGGCCATCTATTGCGAAATCATATATTGAAGATTGGGATGGTTCACGATAAATTTGAATAGTTTCTAAAAAAAACGCCGCTTTGAATAACTCAAAGCGGCGTTTTTTGTTCCCTTTTTACAATACTCCGTATTGCGTTAGCAGATAAACTGCCGAAAACGTTACCAAGTTGCAAACCAACGAAACCCATAGGAATCCTAAGTTTGAAAGCCTGTTCGGACGGTCTTTGAAATAAGCAATGTCGATAAGCCATTCAGCAGCCGCACAAAGCAGAAACGCCGTCAAAAACCATATCAAATGCCCGATACCTTCCCCGCCAAAGGGAATAAACAAACACAAAACCGTAGTAAAAGCATTGCCCGATAAAACAGCAAAAAATATCCTCACTACGTTGAGATTCTTCCGCGTTACCATTATCAAAAAGATAATAAACTCCAAAAGAACCATGCCTGCAAAAACATACAGCACATTAAAATTTGCCGGTAAAATATTTGTCATAATCCTAAATCATTTTTTTATAACCGCACAAAGATAAACTTTAATCGGCATTTTTTCAAGAAAAAAAACAATTTTTTTTCTAAAACCAATGCTTTTTTCTCGAAATCAAAATTCCTGTTACCGCCATCAAAATAGAAAACGCCAAAATAGCAGGCATTGCCCACCCTATCGTCTCCATATAATTAGGAACGTTCATGCCGAAAAAACTTGCTATCAAGGTCGGAATCATCAGGATAATTGACACCGAGGTCATTTGTTTCATCACGACGTTCAAGTTGTTGGAAATAACCGAGGCAAACGTATCCATCATGCCGGACTGAATGTTTGAATATATCTGCGCCATTTCGATAGCCTGCTTAGTTTCAATCATAGCGTCTTCAATCAAATCCTCGTTTCGCTCGCTGAAAATTGCACGCTTAGAGTTTCTGAATTTCGCTAAAACCAACTCGTTTGACTTCAATGACGTAATAAAGAACACAAGACATTTTTCTAATTTTAACAGACGTGTTAACTCTTCGTTACGGATTGACTTTTCGATTTCTTTTTCAATCAACGAGGTATGCTGATAAATCTGCCGCAAATAGTACATAAAGGAATTTGCACTCCTTATAAATAGTTGAAGGGTAAAGTTGATGACATCGTAAACAGGCTGAACGTCAGAGCGATAGACCGAAGGCTGCGTTACGGGCAAAACATTATTCGGAGTCATACAAATCGTAACCGTATAGTCCTCACACATAAAAATTCCGAGAGGGTAAGTGTTATAACTCATACCGTTTTCGCTCGATTCAACAGGAATCCTCAAAATTATCATACTCCAATCATCGTCCACCTCGTAACGGGATCTCTCATCGTTATCGAGTATGTCCTGAATGACCTCCTGAGGTACGTTATATTCCTCTTGAAGGATTGAAACCTCCTCACTGTCAGGCTGAACACAATGAACCCAACAGCCGCTTTCGAGTTCTGAGATTTTCTCATCGCCCAAAAAACTCTTATACATCTGTATCATTTATTTTCCAAAATTAAATCCGCCTTAGCGAAAAAAATCTCAGAAAATAAGATTTTTCCCGCTAAGAAAGATTGTTTTCTAAATTATCAGGGACACCGTCCATAAACTAAAATTTTATTGTTAATTAATTTCTTCGGCTTAATATAGCCAAAAGTCTTAAAATTTCAAGATAAATCCAAATCAGCGTAACCATAAGTCCGAAAGCACCGTACCATTCCATTTTAGCAGGTGCACCGGCATTAACGCCCTCTTCTATTGACGAAAAGTCAAGAACAAGGTTCAAAGCGGCAACTATAACGATAACAATCTGAATCACAAGTCCTACCGTGCCGAATTGAAAAACGCTGATGTTAGCACCGAAAAGTCCGGCTACAACCGAAATCAAATAAAAAGCACCGATTCCGAGTGTGGCAAACGAAATCACTTTTATAAAAGTGCCGGAAGCCTTTAAAATGCCGAATCTATAACAGAGGAAAACTACACCCGCTACCGCAAACGTCGAAAACATTGCAATAGAGACAATTCCGTGTAATTCAGCCTCGTACATTGCTGAAAGTGCGCCCAAAAGCAAACCTTCGCAAAGAGCATAAAGCGGTCCGAAAATATACGCTTTGTCGGCTTTTGCACACGCTATAAAGCCTAAAATAAGCGCACCTATGCCGCCACCAATCATAAGCGGCATAACAGCACCGCTGTTTGTCATCGAAAGTTTCCACGTCAAAGAACCCGTCAGAAACACCAGCAAAAACAACAAAAGTGTCTTTGTAGCAACACCTTTTACGGTCATAACGCCCTCGCCGACATATTCTCTGGCGAGACCTTGAACCCGCTCCTCAGAGAAAACGGGATTTGAAGTCCTTGAAAAATCCATAGTTCTTTAATTTTTTTTAAGCCAATTTCACTTTATAATTATGTTCAAATTTGCCTCTTGAAATGTTGGCAATTTTGTTTTTAATCAATTTTCTGCGCAATACTCCGACCTTGTCGGTAAAAAGTATGCCTTCGAGATGGTCGTATTCGTGTTGAACAACTCTTGAAGCCGCACCTGTCAAAGTTTCTTCCTTTTCAACGAAATTTTCGTCCAAATACTTAATTTTTATACCGTCTTTTCTGACAACATTTTCGTGCAAACCCGGCACCGAAAGACAGCCTTCTTCGTAAGAGCAATTATTGCCAAAAGTTTCAATGATTTCTGGATTGATGAAAACTCGTTTGAAAGTTTTGGTGAAAACATCATTTTCGTCATCAGTCATCGGAGCGGCATCAACCACGAAAAGACGGATTGAATGTCCGACCTGAGGTGCTGCCAAACCAACGCCGTCAGACTTATACATCGTTTCAAACATATTGTCTATCAACGTTTTGAGTTCAGGGTAATCTTTGGTTACAGTTTCGGCTTTTTTCCTTAAAACAGCCGTTCCAATTATACTTATAGGTAATATCATTTTTTTTAACTTTTTACTTTTTAGTTGACACCGTTTTCGTCAATCCAACCTTGTAAAATAAGTGCCGCCGCCATTTTGTCAGTATTTCCTTTGGTTTGACGATATTTTCTGCCAAAATCACCTTTCAACATGACAGAAACAGCCTCTTTTGAAGTATATTCTTCGTTATAAAACAAAATCGGAATATCAGGAAAAAGTCGTTTCAAGTTGTCAGAAAACAAAGTTATCTGTTTTGTAATCGGATTAACCATATCTTTTTGCGGATTTTCAGGATAACCGATAATAATTTTTTCGACTTTTTCTTTTGTCAAATATTCTTTCAAAAACGGTGTAAGATACGTTGTGTCAACGGTTTGAAACGGAGAAACAATAATTTTTGAGGGGTCGGTAACAGCCAATCCCGTGCGTTTTCCACCGTAATCTATCGCTAACAAACGTGCCATAATCAAAATGCAAAGTTAAAAATTTTTTTTATAACGCTGATAAAAATAAAGATTTTTTTTGTATTTTTGCAGAAAATAAAACTTTACGGTTATGGAAGACGAAGTAAAACTTTTACCATCAGGGATATATGATTTTGTCCGCATTCGCAGGGAAAATTACTACTATGTGGATAAAACTCAATACATAGCAAAGATTGAGCGCGACAGCAGTTATATGCTTATCGTCCGTCCGCGCAGATTCGGTAAAAGTTTGTTTCTCAGCACGTTAGAGAGTTACTACGACGTTAAGGCGAAAGATGATTTCGATGAACTTTTTTTAGGGCTTTATATTCACGAACACCCTACTAAATGGAGAAATTATTATCAAATACTCAAATTAGACTTTTCGCAAGTTTCGGGCAGTTTTGAACAACTCGAAGAGAATTTTTATACGTATTGCGGCAATCGAATTGTCGAGTTTGCTAAAAAATACGAGGATATGTATTATCCTGATTTTGTAAGCGAACTCGAAAATGAGTCCAACGTACCCGAAAGAATCAATATGCTTGCTGCCCGTGCCAAACTTCATGGTTATCACCTTTATCTTATTCTTGACGAATATGATAATTTTACCAACACCGTTTGGTCGCTGAAAGGTGCTGATATATACAAAACTATCACTCACGGAGAAGGTTTTTACAGAGATATTTTCAAGAAATTTAAAGGAAACTTTGAGAGAATTTTTATTACGGGAGTTTCGCCCGTAACCCTTGACGACCTTACAAGCGGTTTTAATATTGCCACATACGCTTCAAACGAGCCGGGTTATAACCAGATGTTCGGATTTTCTGAAAGCGAAATTACCGAAATGATAAAGTATTATGTGTCAGCAGGTATGATAGACAGCGAACCCGATACGATGACAAAGGAGATTGTTGACTTCATAAAACCGTGGTGCGACAATTATTGCTTTTCGTATGAAAGTTTGGAACGTAACGAACCCAAGATGTTCAACGGTATGATGACGTTAGAATATCTGAGTTATT
>JAFPZK010000037.1 GCA_017417315.1 Bacteroidales bacterium | reverse complement strand
CTCGCACGTAATCAAAGGCATTGAAATAGTGTGCGTTGAATTACCGAAATTCAAGGCTGAAAATTATGCTCATCGTAAAATGTTGAAATTATGGCAAGAGTTTTTAACCTCAATCAACGCTAAAACCGGCGAAGAAAACATCTCTGAGGCTATGCTTGAAAATGCCGAAGTCAAAGAGGCGTTAGACCTTTGTCTTGATTTAACGGAAGAAGAGCGGGGCTATTATGACGGTTTTTGGGGAATGGAGTTTCTTCGCAATGACAGGGATAAGACGGTCAAGGAAATCGGTCGTGCAGAAGGTCGTGTAGAAGGACTTGAACAAGGTCGTGCGGAAGGACTTGAACAAGGCCGTGCCGAAGGCATAGCCGAAGGCGTAAAGCAAAAATCCCTTGAATTAGCACGTAAACTCAAAGCCAAAGGCATAATGTCTATTGACGAAATTGCTGAGTTTACAGATTTATCAAAAGACGAAGTTTTAAAACTTTAATCATTATTAAGCGGCTAAATCTTAGTTACCTCCGTTACAAAAACCGTTTTCTCTTTTACGAAAAATTCAACGTGAAGGTCTGCAAATTCAAATTTATAACTTTCTTCGCTGTCTTTTTTGTAAGCGGGTCGCGGGTCTTGAAGCAGAATTTCTTTCAACGCCAAGAATTTTCTGTCGTCTTCTTTTAATGGTAAATCGCAGTTAAAGACCACGTTTTCAAGCATTTGAGGCGGAGTAAAAAATTCGGTTTTAGCCTCTGTTATGCAGTCTGAATACGGAATATAAGGTTTGATGTCGTAAATCGGTGTTCCGCTCAAAATGTCAGACCCCAAAACGTAAATTATTTTTCCAAAATCCTTGTCGGTTGAGATTTTTTCTATTTTTACGGCTGACATTCCGAGTGAATTAGGGCGCATAGGCGAGCGTGAAGCAAAAACGCCGGTTTTTTTGTTGCCACCTAAACGCGGCGGACGAACCAAAGGCGTGATTTTTTTGCCGGTAAATTCAGTAAATTCCCAAAGAAGCCAGATATGCGAATTTTTTTCCAAGTCCCTGATGAAATCGGGGTTTCGAAACTGAGGTTCAAAAACGATTTTTGACAACAGATTTTTAGCGAGATTGGGCTGTCTCGGTATACCGAATTTCTGCTTAAACTCGCTAAAAATGTGTGCTATCGGAGTGATAATCATGCCGGTAAATTATTTTTTCTTTTTATCCGGTTTGCAGTCGGGTTTATGTCCTCTGTGTGAGGTTTCGTATTTTGTGAATTGCTCCTCTGAAAGAATACTTTTGAGTTTTGCGGTGTATTCTTCGCGCTTTGCTTTCTTTGCCTCAAACTCTGCTTTTTGTTCTTCGGTGAGTTCAGGACGCTGAGGCGGTTTGTTTTCGGCAGTAGTTGTTGCGCCTGATTGTCCGTCGGGTTTATGTCCGTGACAATGTCCCGGACCGCCGTGTCCGTGCATAAAAATTACGTCCTCGTATTCGGTGTTAAGGTCAAGGACTTTGGCTTTTTGTTCATCGTTAAGGCTGAGGTCTGTTGCCATTTTTTCGGTGATTTGAGCCGGTGTGGGTTTTTGAGGCTTTTCGCCGTTTTGTGCGCCCGCTGTAATCGCAAACATTACAACCGCGAGCATTGTTGCTAAGATTTTTCTCATCGTTGATATTTTTTTTAAAATTAACGTTTATAATTCTGACTGTTGAAAATGAAAAAGGTTTAAAATTTTTCTTAAAAAAAATTTCGTTGAAAGAAAAAAAAAGTTTATCTTTGGCTTATAATTTTGAAAATTAATTACTATAAAATGAAAGATTTAACACTTGATGTTTCAAAGGCATTCGGTTTCGTTTCTGAAAACGATTACAAAGCCTTGCAGGACAAAGCGTTGGAGTCTAACGCTGCCCTTTATGACAAAACCCTCCCCGGCAACGATTTCTTAGGCTGGGTTGACGTTAAAAACATTATTTCGGAAGAAGAACTTTCTGAAATCGAGAAGAAAGCCGCAGAACTCAGAGAAAAAATCGAAGTTCTCGTAGTTATCGGTATCGGCGGAAGTTACTTAGGCGCAAAAGCCGTTATTGAGGCTCTCAGCAATTCGTTTGCTCAGATGACATGTCAGAAAGGCAAACCGTTAGTACTTTTTGCAGGTCAGAACATCGGCGAGGATTACATCAGCGAGTTAATGGAAGTTATCAAAGACAAATCGTATGCTCTTTGCGTGATTTCAAAATCGGGTACGACAACCGAGCCGGCTATCGCATTCCGTTTGTTGAAAGCCGAAATCGAAAAGAAATACGGTAAAAAAGAAGCCGCAGACAGAATCGTTGCCATCACCGACAAATCACGCGGCGCACTTAGAACGCTCGCAAATTCAGAAGGTTACAAGACTTTTGTAATCGGCGATACGGTTGGCGGAAGATTTTCGGTTTTGACCCCCGTAGGACTTTTCCCGATTGCTGTTGCAGGTTTTGACATTCGTCAGTTGTTGCAAGGTGCTTTCAGAGTGGAAGAATTAACGCAAAAAGGCAAGAGTTTTGACGAAAACATTGCTGCTCATTATGCAGTTGTCAGAAACCTCCTTTATAAAAAATATTCGACAGAAATTTTGGTTAATTTCCACCCGAAACTTCACTATTTTTCAGAATGGTGGAAACAACTTTACGGCGAAAGCGAAGGCAAAGACGGCAAAGGTATTTTCCCTGCATCTGTGGATTTCACCTCAGACCTTCACTCTATGGGACAATACATTCAAGAGGGCGTAAGGCTTATGTACGAAACAGTTTTGTCAATCGCAGAACCCGACAAAAAAGTTGAAATTCCCTCTGACAGTCAGAACCTTGACCAACTCAATTTCTTGGCTGGAAAACGTGTTGATTTTGTCAACAAACAGGCTGAACTCGGTACACAACTCGCTCACCTTGACGGCGGCGTTCCGCAAATCCGTATCGAAATTCCGAAACTCAACGAATATTATCTCGGTGAATTGATTTATTTCTTTGAAAAGGCTTGTGGTATAAGCGGTTACATTTTGGGCGTTAATCCGTTCAATCAGCCGGGCGTAGAGGCTTACAAGAAAAATATGTTTGCGCTCCTTGACAAACCCGGTTACGAAGAGGCTTCAAAAGCAATTCGTCAGAGATTAGCATAATGCTTGTTAATTAATAAAAAAATCCTCCGTGGCAAAGTTTTGACGCGGAGGATTTTTTTTATTACTTTACAGCGATAACTTCAATTTCCAACCTCGCGCCTTTGGGCAAATCCTTCACTGCAAACGCCGACCTTGCGGGCGGATTCTGCGGAAAAAATTCAGCATAAACGCTGTTCATGTCTTGAAAATCTTTTATGTCAGCGAGCAGACAAGTAGTTTTTACGACGTTTTCATAACCGTAACCTGCGGCTTTCAAAATTTCGCCGATGTTGGTCAAAACGAGTTTTGTCTGTTCTTGAATCGTGCCGGAAGAAAGTTCGCCGGTTTTGGGGTCAATCGGAATCTGTCCTGAAACAAAAAGCATATTTCCCGCTTTAACAGCCTGAGAATAAGGACCTATTGCTTTCGGTGCGTTGTCGGTGTGAATTGTCTCCATAGTAAAAAAATTTAGGTGTGAAAAAAAATAAAAAAAAGCAGACCTATAAGCCGGATTTTGTCCTTAACCCGAAAGTTAAGTGCCTGTCATTTATCTACTATTGTCATTGCTGACAACCTCTAACGACCTACCCCCCGGCACGGACGGGCAGTCCGTAAAACACCGGTATATTTGGTCTTTCAACCCGTCGGTACACATTTTCAACATCACTGCCGAAAATAGCAGGCTCTTACCCTGCTTTCTCACCCTTACCTTTTGTTAGAAAGGCGGTTATTTTCTTCTGCACTTATCATAACCTTGCGGCCATCTTCCCGTTAGGAAGGACGGTTGCCCTGTGTTGCCCGGACTTTCCTCTTTTGCATTTCTGCAACAGCGACAAGCCGGTCTGCTTTCAAGCGGCAAAGTTAAAAAAAATTTTTTGACAAGAGAAATTTTTTTTGTAAAAAAAGTAATCCCGTGTATTTTTATCCGTTGGTCAGTGCAGAAATTCCTGATTTTGACATAGATAAGGCTGTTAATTACGGAATGTTACCTTCGCATTATTTGTCTAAAAATCCTTCAAGATTGCTGTCAGCATACGTTGATATTTATATCCGTGAAGAAATTAAAGAGGAGGCTTTGGTCAGAAATTTAAAAGCATTTATTAAAAAGAGGTACGCCGGAATACGGACACGCTTTTGAACATCTTGTCATTCAAGAAATTACAGCGTATTTGGACTATACGCACAGTAGTGCAAAACTAACTTATTGGCGGACATATACAGGATTGGAAGTTGATGCTGTTTTAGGTGAAGCAGAGGTAGCGATAGAAATAAAATCGGCGGAAGAAGTGATGACAAAACATCTGAAAGGTTTGAAGGCTTTCGGTGAAGAATACCCTGAAAGCCGCCGTATAATAGTTTCGCTTGATATTTTCAACCGCCGCATGGGAGAAATAAAATGTCTCTACGTCAAAGATTTTTTCAAAATGTTGTGGAATGGTGAGATTTACGGTTAAAAAATGTCATTCCGTCACCCATTCCGCAATTTTCCTTGTCTCTGACGAAAAACTTACGCCAATTTTGAACAATTTCCGTCCGTCCGCACTGAAAGGCAAAGTGTATTCTTTGCTGTTGATTTGTTCTAACGCCTCTTGCGCGGTTTTGTCAAGTTTGAACTCAAAGACGTAGATGTATTGCGGTGTTTTTACAACGGCATCAATTCTGCCGTCTGAGGTAGTGCGCTCTGCTTCGGCATAAAAGCCTAACAGTTTGAAAATCAAATATGTAACATTCTGAAAATACAATTCTGCCTCGCCGACGATTTGGTAACTATCGTCAGCAAACATGGCCATAAGACGTTTCATAAAGCCTTTGTAATCGCCGTTATAAACATCTTCGATGAAATTGGTGATGTCAAAATCGCCGCCGTCGGTTTTGGGTATGTTGAAGTTGAGAATGAATTTCGGGAACGCTTCGCCGATTTCTTTGTTTGGCATGGAGAGGGTGTAGCGTTTCAAGAAATTGTCGTAACCCTTGATTGTCAAGTAACCGCTTTGATATAGCAACGGCACGGGGTCGTTGTTGAAATTGTCAATCTTTGCCAACTGTTGCTCCGTCCTGCGCACATTGTCGAGGTCGCTGAGTTTCATATTGTGTTTCTTAATTTCCTTGACAAGAAAAGTCGGTGTACCGCTCTCAAACCAATATTCGTCGAAATCTTTGTGGTACAACGCTTTCATCAGACCAAAAGGATTGTAAATGTCAACGCATTCCTTGCTAAAATGATACCCTTCGTACCATTTTTTGAGTTCTTTGTAACATTCGTCTTTTGTAATGCCGTTTTCATCTGCCATCAGTTGCACATAGTCGTCAAGTTGTTCGTGGATTTCTTTTTCGGTTATTCCGCAAAGTGTTGAGAACTCACGTTCTTGCGAAATGTCGGTCAGGTTGTTGACATCGCTGAAAAGGCTCACCTTGCTGAACTTTGTTACGCCGGTGATGAAAGCCATTTTTATCTGTTTGTCGCAAGTTTTCAGCACGCCGTAAAACGCTTTCAGTTCGGTGCGGATTTTATCTTGAAGGTCAGTGTTGCCAATATTGTTGAGTAGCGGTTTGTCATATTCGTCAACAAGGACAACAACTTCTTTGCCGGTCTGATTATTAGCTGCTTCAATTATTTTCTCAAACCGAGTAGAAAACTCTTTTTTTGCTTGAAGTCCATACTCCGTTTCATAATCTTCAAGTTTGGAATTCAACGTATTTTGAAAGTTTTCGATACTATCATACTTTGCGCTGTTGAAGTCGAAATGCAACACGGGATATTTCTCCCATTTGGTCTCCAATTTTTCTATTTTCAAGCCCTTGAATAAGTCTTTCTGACCATCAAAATATTCATGCAACGTGCTTAACGTCAGACTTTTGCCAAAACGTCTCGGACGCGAGAGGAAATAGCATGCCTTGTTGTTGGCGAGGGTATAAATCATGTCGGTTTTGTCAAGATAAACAAAGCCTTCTTTTATCAACGACGAAAACGCCTGTATGCCGATTGGAATCTTTTTCATAATGCTTTTAGTTTTTGGATTCTGTTGCAAAGATAAATATTTTTTTTACAAAAATGTTTTATCAGAATGAAAATCTTTTTACTTTACTTCTTCTTTTTTTCGTCTTCCGAAGAGCCTTATTCTGTCGAAATCGCGTTTGAAAATCACGCCGACACCTTGAACGTATGGGGCTTGGTCAAGTTCGTCATCGTTGGCTTTGTTGTAAACTTTTAACTGTACGCCGCCGCTTTTGTTGAGTTTTACGTCCACTTCCACCTCGCCGACAACGTTGTTGGCACGGTTAGCGGCTTGATTTTGAGACGTGCCGCCGACTCCGAAATTCGTCGAAACGTTGACCCTGTCGTCAAGAAGTTGCGTGGAAACTGCTACGTCAAATTCGCTCGTTGTATTGCCGTCGCCTATCTGATAGTTAACGCCGACGTCTACTTTGTCCGAAATGTCTGAAAGCCAGTGGTTTAACTGATTGGATACCAATTCGCCCGGATTTATGTCCGAGAACATCGAATTTTCGCTGCTTTTTAATCCCGGTAACGGCTGAAACTGATTCAACAGCAAAAGCGACATTGCCTGTTTGTTGATGTTGCCTTCGTCTAAGTTGTCTAACTGCCCTTGAACGACGTCAGAATTTTCTTCAACTTTGACGTTAAAGGAAACTTTCGGCTGCATAAGGTCGCCTTTCATATTCAAAAAACACCTTACGGGAACTTTTTTGTTGCGGTAACTTTCTTCTACCATAAGGTTATAAAGGTTGACTTTCCGAAGTCTGTAAGAGGCTGATAAATCGACTATTGCGTCCAGCGGGTCGCCGTTCCAACGTAAAGAACCGCCGCTGGTGATTTCAAATTTTTTGCTTAACATGTGCTGCATCGTAAACAAGTAATCTCCTTTTACGACATTCAATGTGCCGTACATATTAAAGTCGCCCGAACCGCTTACATCAAGTCTGAGATTACCTTTTGCCGAAACATTCAGATTGTTGCCGCCTGTCTCGTCCATCAAAACGTGAACTTCCGCATCAGGGGTTACTTCCAAATTAAAATTCATTTTTATGTCCGACAAATCCGCTTTTTGACGGTGTATTTCGGTGTCTGTTGACGGGTTTGTAAACGTTATGAAATCCCAGTCTGTGGCAACTTCGCTCGCCATGTAAAGCGGCAGAAATACCTGAGTATTTTTGTCCGTTTTAACCTTTGCTTCGATGTTAATCATACGCATAGGGTCGCCGCTTATTTTTATCGCTCCGCTCGTGTAAGCCTTGCCCCAAAACGCTGACGAATCCGTTTCTTTCGCATTCAAGACCATAAAATTCTTACAACTCAAATTAACGTTCATGTTGAAATTGTTGAAGTTGTTATGCGTTAAAATGCCGTCAAGATAAGCGATTCCAGTTCCCTTACCACTATAAAATTTTGTCTTTGAAAGTTTTATCAGTTTGTTGTCGAGAGTTATAGCCATCGAATCGTTTAGATCGTATTGCGTACCGAGATACTGAATTTTGAAGTACCCGCCGTGAAGCGTTAATGCTGCATTGATAAGCGGGTTGTCAAGTTTGCCGATAACGCGGGCATGTCCCGTCAAAAGCGAATATTTTGAGGTTTGAAGGTAGTTTTCGAAAAACTTTTTAAAATAATTCAGCGGCAAATCGTTGAGGTCGAGTCCCAAGTCTGCGCGTTCGGTTTTGAAATCGTAGTTGCCGTATGCCGAGATTGCTTTTATTGTGTCGTTTTTGCGCTTCAACGTGCTGATATTAAGATTGATAATCGAATCTTTTTCGTTAAGCAAGGCATCTGCGCTGAGGTTTTTTAAATCTATGCCTTCGATGTTGAGTTTTTCAGAACTTGCGTGCATTTCTACCACCGGAAGTCCGCCGTCCCTCAGGCTGTAAACTTTTGAAACAGAGAAATCTCCGTTAAAAAGCCCTTTAAACGATATTCCGGGTATAAATTTTTCTAAAATGCTGATGTCAAACTCCGAAATTCCGATTGAAATTTTATCGGAAGCATCTTCGCTGATTTTGCCGTTGATTGAAAAATCGTAATTGTCATTTTTATCGTTTTCACCGAGGATTGCGATTCTGAAATTTTCAACTTCAAAAGCCGTAGAATCCATTGTGATAACCGACGGTAAAATCTTGAAATCCGTGTCGAAAAAGTTGAAATCGGAGTTCTCGAAAGCAAATTTCAAAACGGGAAATTTGTTTTCTGCGAGTTGCGGCAGCATATAAAAATTACCTTTTATGACCGAAAGTTTTTCGTTAGTGTTGTTCCAGCCGAGCGAAATTGCGGCGGTGTCGTGTTTCGCCGAAATGCCTAAATGCGGCTTCATAAGTTCTTCGTCAAGCAGACAAAATCTTGAAATGTCGAGGCCGAAATCAAGAGTGTCGTGTTTTGCGGAGGCGCGTATCAAAATATTTTCTGCCGAATAATCTCCGTAAACAACTGAATCCGTTTCTAAGACGAAATACGTTTGCCCGCGTCTTGCATTGACACTTGCGCCTAAATGTGTGCCTTGACTGATACTTAAACCGGGCAGGAAAAAGTTCGTGAGTTTTTTCGTGTCGCCGGTAAAAAATTCAAATTCAAATCTGTTGTCATAATTGTTTACGAAATTTGGGTCGTCAAAACCGTAACGTTGACGTTTCTTTCTTGTAACGGCCTCTTTTTCAGAGCCTTTTAGCGACGGAAAAATCATGTAAATTAAATTTCCGGCAATTTTTTGCATTTGTTCGGTTTGGACGAGACCTTTAAGTTCGGCGGCAAAAAAATCCGAATCTATTCTTAGGTTTCTAATCGGCAAATTATTTTTGTATTGGTCAATATAAGATTTCAGTGCGAGTGAATTTACAACGAGAGTGTCATTATCCCGTTGATATTCAAAAGGTTCTGTCAAAACGACGTTTCCGTTGAAATTGTCTAACGAATTGCCTGAAAATTTTGCCGCCATAGCAAATTTTATTCTGTCAACCGAGTCGGTCATAAAATTCAATGCCTTTAAATCAACGTTCATGACATCTAAGACAAAATCGAAGTTCATTTTATCGGAAATATCCGCTTTGCCGGAAAATTTTACGTCAAGATTCGGGTCGTTGACGGCAAGTTTTCCGTTAAAGAGTTTGTCCGTAAAATCACCGTTTACGATTATGTTTTTGTAATTATAACCGTTGAATGAGGCTGAATCTATGCCGCCTTTTGCGATGCCGGAAATTGTGCCGTTAGGAAAAATTTTTACGCCAATAGTGTCAAACCGTGCTGAAAGTATGCCTAAGCCCGAATTTGGACCGGCAATTGCAGCGAGATTCATTCCGCCGGCATCAATAAGACCGTTAATGTCGATGAATTTGTTAGTATTGTTAAGACGGATTTTGGTTTTCAGGTTTCCGAGTTTTGAGCGGAGAACGGCGTTCAGCGATAGTTTATTTATTGAGCCAGAGGATTTTGCGCATAATTTTACGATTCCTAAACCGTCCAAAAAATCTGGCAAATCGAACAGCGGCGTATTTTTGCTAATCGGTGAATGTAAAGCCCTTATGTCGGCTGACGAAGTGCTTAAAACGGCGGTGTCAAGTCTGAAATAAAATTTGTCCATATCGGGCAAACCTTTTAAGAAAGCGTTGATTTTCAGAGTTGTAGAGTCCGTAAGAGAGAGTTTTAAGCGTTTTATGTCAAGACAGCCAATTTTGCCGGAGATTTTGCCTGAAATTCCGGCAGTTATGTCCGTAGAATAAACTTCGGGGACAAAATGTCCGATGTCGTTGAAACCGACTTTGGTGTTTTCCAAAATGTTAGTTTCTGTAACGATGTTAGAAAGATTGTCGCCGAACTCTTGAAAACCGTTGAATTTTAATATCGTTTTGTCAGAATAAAAATCGGTTTCATCTGTCATAATATTAAGATTTTCAAGCGTTATGCCTTTGGTTGAAAAGTCCAAAACGGTAGAGAGATTTTTTAAGAAAAAACCGCATTTTTCTTTGGCTTCAAGATGACGGATAAGGGCATTGATGTTCAAAGAATCGTCAAGCGAAAAATCCTTTACAAAAAGGTTTATATCTCTAAAAACCAAATTGTTATAATCCATTTGAAAGTCTTTCGGCGGCATTTCGGAAGTTGGTGTTCTCAGCGTAAAATTGATGTTTTCGAGGGCGATGTCTCTTGCAATAATTTTGAAAGGTGTTTTCGACGAATCCTCTTCAACAATTTCGGTGCTGTCTTCCGGAATAAAAAAGTCGAAGTTGAATTTTTGTGAAGTATCCTGAATAAGTTTTACCGTAACCTCTTTTAAATCAACTTTTTTGAACTCGAATGTCAGTGTTTCGGTATCGAATTTGTCAAGATTTGCGTGCAAACGTTTTGCATATAATAAGGTGTCGGCGGTTTGATCTTTTACTAAGACCTCTTTCAGCCACACCGAAAGCGAAAACGGATCGATGTAAAGGTGCGAAATACTGATTTCAGAGGAGTATTTTTGGCTCAAAATAGTTGAAACGATACCCGTTACCGCCGAATTTACGGGCGGAATAATGAAAATTGCGAGCAGAATTACGGGTGTTAAAACAACCGTAAGTACTGCTTTTTTCAACACTTTACCTATTTTTTTATTTTTTTTCACAAAAAAATCTGTTTTCAGGATACAAAGTAACTCAATTTTTACGTTATATACAATAAAAAACTGGTATTTTTTTTGCAATGAATAAAAAAAATATTAATTTTGCACATTAACTTTTTTAAAATTATATGCAACCATGAAGAAAATTTTTACGATTTTAGGTGTGATTCTTCTGATGAGCATGAATTGTATGGCTCAGAGCGAAGAAGAAGAGGCTAACTTGTTCGGTTTAACACGTAGTACCTCAGGCGACAATGCTTTGAGCGTAGATTTCGGCAAGTTGGAAAACAAAGTAGTGGAGAGAATAGTAACTATCGAAAACAAAGAAAACTCCACGATGAAAATTACGGGATTTGCAGTTCCCGCAGGTGTAAGTGCGATGTCGTTGCAAAAAGGCATCGAAGAGTTCGGAAAAGGCAAGGTTAAAATCATAATTGATCCTAACTATTCCGGTGTTGTTAACGGTGAAGAGATTGTAATCAATGTAAGTTATTTCGACAGAAGGGGCAATCAGTCCAAAAATGCACAACTTACTTACAAGATTAGATCCAACTAAGAGATTGTTTATGTAGTTTGTTAGAAAAGAGGTTGTTTTTTATAAAAAAAATAAAAAGACAGCCTCTTTTTTTTTATGTTAAAAATTTGGAAAATAAAAAAAAATGCTTTAACTTTGTTTTGATAATTAACTAAGACTTAACAAGGCACGTATTTTGTTTATAATAGAAAAGTAAACCTTTTTAAAAAGAGAAGAAATATGGCAAAAAAAACTTCGGTTCAGATGAAAATCCTGAAATTCATCATTCCGTTTGTAACTATCACATTGGTAGTTATGATGTTTGTAAGTTATCAGACGAGTTTTAATACTCAGAAAGATTTTTTTGAGTATTGTATGCAGGAACTTTCTGCAAAATCGGCTCAGGAAGTTACCTTGAAACTTGACATGTTGAAAGACGAACTCAAATGGGTTGCCTCTGAGCCTGCATTCAGAACTATGAAGGTTGATGAATACAAAGACAGACTTAATGAGTTGGCTAAAAATGAGGCGGAATATTTTTCTCTGTTGTTTGTAGTGTATTCTGACGGTTCATATTATATTGCTAACAAAGGTTTTTCTAATGCGAATATTGCTGATAGAAAGTATTTTAAGGAAATTTTTTCGGAACGTAAGGATTTTGCGATGACAAGTCCCGATATTTCAAAATCAACGGGTGAAAAAAAATATACATTGGGTGTTCCTATTATCGAAGACGGACGAATAGTCGGTGCTGTTTGCGGAAACGTAAGTTTGACGACTTTGAAAAAAGTGGTTGCGGAATGTAATTTCGGTAAAAACGGTGTAATGTATATCGTTGACGAAAAAGCGGAACTTATCGGCAGTGAGTTTGACGAAATGATTATGAATTTCAACTTGATAACTGACGGAAAAGTCTCTTATCCGGGTTTGGAAAAAGTCGGAGAAAATGTCGTTAAAGGTGTGGAATGTACGGGTTATGTTAAGGAAGCCTCAACCGGTACTAATATGTATGTTATGAGCCGCAGGATTGAAGGTACACCGGGCTGGTTCGTAATCGGTTATTTGCCTGACGATGAGTTGAAAACATCTGCGAATGAAAATCTTAAAGTTATGCTTATCTTCTTGATAATCATAATTGCGGTGATAATTTTCCTTGTCGTATCTTGTATTAAAAAGGTGTTGACAATACCGTTGCAACAACTTTCAAAAGCGATAAAAGCCATTTCGGACGGACACTTAAAAAGCAAGATTGATTATGTTTCGTATGACGAAATAGGCGAGATGTGCGACGATATTCGGGATATGGGTCATAAACTCTCTGATATTGTGGACGTTATAAAAGCGGGTTCGGAAACTCTTGCAGCAAATTCTTCGCAGGTTAATTCTACATCTCAACAAGTGATGTCGGGTTCGATGTCGCAGTCAAACAACATTGAAGATCTTTCGGCAACAATGCAGGAGATGACAAGCAACATCGAGCAGAATACCTATAACGCAAAGCAGACAAACGATGTTTCGCAAGACGCATGTAATAAGTTCAACGAAGTTGTTGTCAACATTAATAATCTTCTTGACAATAATAAATCTATTTCGCAGGCTATCTCTATTATTAACGAAATTGCATTTCAGACTAATATTCTTGCACTTAATGCGGCTGTTGAAGCGGCTCGTGCGGGAGAATACGGAAAAGGATTTGCCGTTGTTGCAAAAGAAGTCCGCTCTTTGGCGGAAAAGTCAAAAGCGGCTGCCGATGAAATTATTGAAATGTCTCAAACCGGTCTTCAACTTTCGGAGGAGGCAAATGCCGTTATGCAACAGACTATTCCTAAAATAGAAAATACGAGAACACTTGTTAACGAGATTGCAAACGCAAGTTTGGAGCAGAGTGCCGGTGCAAATCAGGTAAATGACATTATACAAAAACTTAACGGCATTGTCAAAGGTAATGCCTCGTCTTCTGAAATGTTGGCGGCAAGTGCGGACGATTTGGCAACTCAGGCCGTGAATTTGCGGAATGCAATTAATTATTTTAAGGATTAGTAAATTTTATTTTGTTTTGTTTTTGTTGCTCTTTGGGCTGAAGTTGGTTTTCCGCCCTTTTCTTTGAAAAAATCCGTAAAAAAATTTGCCGTTCTAAAAAAAAATCATTTTCTTTGTGTGAAAATTTAACACTTAATATTTTTTTATACAAGATGAAAAAACAATTATTTTTAGGTGCTTTGGCATTGTCGTGTGCGTTATCGGCAAACGCTCAGACTCAGCACGTTATGGAAGTTAACACCGCGAAACAAGGGGCAGCGGTTCAGCCGACGATGTACGGCATTTTCTTTGAAGACATCAACTATGCTGCCGACGGCGGTCTTTATGCCGAAATGGTTAAAAACCGTTCGTTTGAATTTCCGCAAAACCTTATGGGTTGGAAAACTTTCGGAAATGTGGAGGTAAAAAACGACGGACCTTTTGAAAATTGTCCGCATTACGTAAGGCTTCGTTACGCCGGACACCCTCACAAACACACAGGAATAGAAAACGAAGGCTTTTTCGGCGTACCGATTAAAGAAGGCGAGGAGTACAGGTTTTCGGTTTGGGCGAGATGTCCCGAAGGCGGAAAGTCAACAATTCTTGTTCAAATCGTTGACAACGCTTCGATGGGCGAGACCCAAGAGCAGGAAGTTTGTTATGTTGACGTGGAAGGCACGGAGTGGAAAAAATACACGGCAAAATTCAAAGGAAAAGTTACTAATCCGAAAGCCTCTTTGAGAATTTTCTTACGCGGTTTTGACAAACAACCTATCGTTACCACCGACCTTGAACACGTATCTCTCTTTCCGACAGACACTTGGAAAGGCAGAGAAAACGGTATGAGAAAAGATTTGGCTCAGGCACTTTTTGATATGAAACCGGGCGTTTTTCGTTTTCCGGGCGGCTGTATCGTTGAAGGTACGGATTTGGAAAGCCGTTATCAGTGGAAAAACTCTGTCGGCCCCGTTGAAAACCGCAAACTCAACGAAAACCGTTGGCATTATACTTTTGATTTCAGATTTTATCCCGACTATTATCAGAGTTACGGCTTAGGCTTTTTTGAATTTTTCCAACTTTGTGAAGATTTCGGTTCTGAACCGTTGCCGGTTATAAGTTGCGGTTTGGCATGTCAGTTTCAGAACGAAAATAAAAAATGGGGCGAACCTGATATGGAAGCACATTGTCCGATGGATAATTTGCAGCCGTATATTCAGGACGCTTTGGATTTGATAGAGTTTGCAAACGGCGACAAGTCAACGAAATGGGGAAAAGTCCGCGCTGAAATGGGACACCCCGAACCTTTCAATCTGAAATTCTTGGGTGTCGGCAACGAACAATGGGACTACAAAAACAATCCAGTTTTTACGGAGCGTTTGAAAAAGTTTTCAGATGCAATTCGTGCTAAATATCCAAATATCAAGTTGATAGGAACGACCGGTCCTGATTCGGAAGGCGAAAAATTCGATATGTTGCAACCGAAAATGAAGGAAATCGGCGTTGACCTTTACGACGAGCATTTTTACAGACCTGAATCTTGGTTTTTGAGCGCAGAAAACCGTCATCGTTATGACAAATACGACAGAAAAGGTCCGAAAATTTTTGCGGGCGAATACGCTTGCCACGGTAAAGGCAAAAAATGGAATCATTTTGAGACTTCACTTCTTGAAGCCGCTTTTATGACGGGCATTGAGCGTAATGCAGACGTTGTTCACATGGCGACATACGCGCCGCTTTTTGCGCACGTTGAAGGTTGGCAGTGGAGACCCGACGCAATTTGGTTTGATAATTTGAGGTCGTTCCGTTCGGTTTCGTATTATGTTCAGCAGTTGTATTCTTTGAACAAAGGCACGAATGTGTTACCGCTTTTGATGAACAAAAAAGTTGTTGCGGGCGATAATGAGCAAGACGGTCTTTTTGCGAGTGCGGTTGTTGACAACAAAGAAAACGTTGTTATCGTAAAAGTGGTTAATACGAGCAAATCGGCACAGTCTATCAAATTGAACCTCAATGGTTTAAAAGGTTCGCATGAAGTTGAAACATTGACTTTGACGTCATCGGATATGGATGCCGACAACACGCTTGACAATCCGACGAAAATTACGCCTCAAAAAGGCAGCAACAAAGCCGCCGGCGATAAAGTTTCGGTTTTGGAGGACAATGTTCCGGCAATGACGTTCAGGGTTTACAGAATTAAGAAATAGTGAAAAAATTTTTGTTAATAATTTTGTTTTGTAGTTCGTGTGCCATCACGTTTAATAGACATGTGGAAGTTGTTGATACTGAGTATTTTTATGAAAATATTTGCAGTATTGACACTGCGAAAAAAGATTTTAAAGTGATAGGAGAGAAGCCTCATATTTGTCTTTTTTATGACGATTATGTGGTTAACTGCGAAAAACAAGCAAAAATTTTTAACGAAGTTGCAACCAGATATTCCGCTTATATGAATTTTTATGCGGTTGACGTAACAAAAAATCTACATTTGGCGGAGATTTTAACTATAAGACGAGATGACAAACTGCCGCAAATCGGGATTTTTCCGCCGAAGCGGCAGTTTGAAATCATAAAATGTAACGGTAACGTAATGGATTATAACACGTTATCGCAATATTTAGAATACGCTTTCGGAATAAATACCTTTTAGAATATTATGAATTTTTTTACGCTTGTTGAAATTGAAAAGTCTTCATTTTCAATTGATTACACTTCAAAATTGGTTTTTATCGGTTCGTGTTTTGCGGAGAATATCAGTGCGTATTTTGAAAACGCGAAATTTCAGTGTCTTGTCAATCCTACTGGGATACTTTATAATCCGCTGTCAATCAGCATGATGATTGAAAATGTTTTAAGCGGAAAGCGTTATTCTGAAAACGATTTTTTCTTTGACGGCACACTTTATAATAGTTATGATTTTCACGGGCGGTTTTCTGATTCGGATTTGCAAAAGGCTGTTTTTCTGGCAAATAAAAGTATGGAAAAGGCATACGATTTTTTCTTAAAGGCTGACGTTATGTTTATAACGCTTGGGACGGCGTTTGTGTATTTTTTGAAAGAAACGTCTTTGCCGGTTGCAAATTGTCATAAACAATTATCAGAAAAATTTTTGCGGCGGTTGATTTCTGTTTCAGAAGTAGAAAATGCGCTGAAAAATATTGTAGAAAATTTACAAAAAGTAAATAAAAATATAAAAATTGTCTTGACAGTAAGTCCTTTGCGGCATTTTCGGGACGGGGCTCACGGCAATAATTTATCAAAATCGACATTGCACTTAGGTACAAATTTTGCGGTAGAGAATTATGGTTTTGTCAGTTATTTTCCCTCGTTTGAGGTTGTGATTGACGAACTGCGTGATTACCGTTTTTATGACAAAGATATGATTCATTTGTCTTTGACGGCGGAAGAATATATTTGGCAAAAAATCAAGCAAACATATTTTTCTGACAAAGTTTCTTTACAAGTGGAAAAGGTGGAAAAGTTCATGAAATCGGTGGGGCATAGGGTAGAAAATCCGTTTTCTTCGGGTACAAAAGCCTTTGCGGAGAAAAATATTTTTACGGCAAAGCGGTTAGAGGCTGAAATTCAAGGTCTTAACCTCGAAAAAGAAAAAGCATATTTTTGCGGATTTTTAAAATAAAATACTTAACTTTGAAAGTTAAATTTTAAAAAACGGATATATTATGAAAATGAGATATATTATATTTACGGTGATTTTGATGTGCCTATTGAAAGTGGGAGTTTTGGCACAAAGTTGGACATCTACGGGTATTAATATTAACACAGTAGGTGGTGATGCGATTTTAGGTGTATATGGTGAAGATATTACGACGTATAATTTTGTGATACCTTTTTATAAAAAAGGTACTGCTTATTATTGGTGTCCTGGAAAACTGATTCTTCGTGATAAAACTACAGAAGAAGTATTGTTTCAATCAGAGATATTATCGGAACAAGCCAAAGGAAGCAGTAATTCTATTAATATACCATTATCAGGATTGTGTGATGTTTGGGAACAAAAAACATGTATTTTGAAATTTGTGCCAAATTCTGACGCAGTGCCACAAGGGTTAAAGCAAGGTGATCAAGCATCAAACTTTACGAAGGTGAAAAATAATGCTGAAAAAGAGATAAAACTCTCAATCTCTCCCCGTCCTATAAAAATTAATCCTAATAGTTATGATGACTATTATTCGTCAAAAACTTATGATGGCGGCTCTGATGTGAAGGACGGTTTTATAAGTATTTTTAAACCAAACACCTATTATTCAAGCGATGATACAAAATCGGGTATATTGGTGGTTGATAGAGATTATGTTTCCTTTGATATAAAAAGTGCCGCATACAAAAATAAAAATTGTGCAGGAGAAAAAAATAGTGCAATTGAAGTTGAGTTTCAAAATGGTGGATTGTTAGGCGATAAGTCTGGTAATTATAAATTAGTTTTTGATGATGCCAATACTGATAAAAAGTTAACTTTTCCCGGAACAATTACCCCTAAGCCGTTGGATTTGAATCTTGCTTTTGCAAAGACATACGACGGAGGAACAAGTTTAAGTAATAGTCATTTGACTTCTAATACAATTTCAACAGGTGTATTGCATGAAACTGTTACCGTATCATTGAAATCTACAGGCAACGCTAAATTTAATAAGAAAGATGTTCATACGGATTGGGATGTTACGGATATTTCAAAAGACGATATTGAACTGAATGATAATAATTATTCTGTTAATAGTGTTACTGCAAAAGGTACGATAACCAAGAGAAAAATAACTCCACAAATAAAGTTTTCTAAACCATACGATGGTGATAATGTCGCGACTAATTCTTTGACTGAGGCATTCAAAGATTATAAACTAACTCACACTAATTGTACTGATGTTATTGATGGAGAGGAAGTTCCATTTTCATTTACGGGAGCAACGTTTATGACATCAAGTGAATATCATTTAGATGGCATTGTGTATATTGATGGGTTAAGTATTTCGTCAAGTAATTATGTACTTGATGATAGTAAATATTACGAAGGGAAATATAAAGCATCAGGTTCAATTACTAAGCAACCGATTACTATTTCGCTGGAAAACACGGAGTTTACATACGGGACGTCTACTTTTGGAACTGATATAAATCCCTCAGTTTCAGAAACATCTCCTGCAATAGGTGGTACTTTCACAGCGAAAGATAAAAATTCAACTGCTGAACCTTATAGTGATGGAGTAATGCTTCCTGCCGGAGAGTATACGATTAGTTATACACCAACTGATACTAAAAATTATGAAAGCCCAAACACTGTTTCATGTACCGTAAAACGAAAAGAGATAGATGTTGTGCTCCATTTTGAAAAAGTGTATGATGGTAATGCAGATGTAGAAGATAGGGATTATACTGCTACACTTACCACTGCTTCCGGTATTGTTGAAGGTGATAATGTTAGTATTTCTTTCACGAGTGCAGCATTTGATAGTAAAGATGTTCATGTGAATAAGGAGGTAAAGGCAAAAGTTTCTGAACCTTTGTTAATAGGAACTCATGCAAAAAATTATAGTATGATTTTTTCTGCAACAAGCACAATCACCTCGAAAGAATTGAAGAACGTCGATTTCTATTTTGAAAAAGAATATGACAAAAGTACTGATGCTTCGAGTTCCTTAATAACTGTTAATCCTTTGAAAGGTGATAAGGTGACAGAAATTATTGGCAATGATGAAGTTTCATTTTCTTTTACGAATCCAAAATTTCCGAGTGCAAATGCTGATGAAACTAATTTAAAAACTATTCAATATGATAATTTAGTTTCAGAGAATCCTAATTATACTTTTGTTACGCCTAATGTTAAAGGTAAAATTCAGAAAAAAGAACTTGAAATCTCTCTTACAAACAGTTCTGTTATTTACGGTGGTTCAAAATTGTTGACTGATATATCCCCGTCAATAACTCCAAATGAAAATCCGACAGGTACTGCTATTCCTGGAACATTTGTCGCTAAAAACAAATCAACTAATGAAAATTCAGGTGATGTAATGCTTCCGGCAGGAGAGTATGAAGTAACGTTTGAACTTCCTGATAATGAGAAAGATAATTACAAAATAAAAGAAACTAAAACCGTCACGGTTAATCCTAAATCTATTCAATCTATAAACTTGTCATACGAGCCTGAAAAAATTTATGATGCAACTAAAAAGGTTTTAGGTTTTACTTATGGTCCAATCAATGAGTTAGTTAATGGTGATGAAATTACTATCACGGCAGAATATACTGACAAAAAAGCCGATGATAACGCTTATATAAAAATTACAATATCCCCATCAGATTTTGTTAAGCAAAATTATTCTTGCGTGGGTACAAAAATATTAAAATCTAATGAGGAAATAACAACGTTGACAGATTGGGGTAGTGCTGAGTTTTCTGTTCTCGGCAAAATTTCAAAATGTCAATTAACTTTGACATCTGATTATCAGGCAGAGAAGGAGTACGATGGTACGACTGATGTAAAGGATTTTGAAGTTACGCAAGTTACGGCAAAAACTAATGATGGTAATAAGGATTTCAATGAACTTACGTTTGCAGTTTTTGAAAATGAGGAAATTACAATTACTCCGAAAGCTGCATATAATAGCAAAGATGTTAATACTGCAAACAAAATCACAGTTTCGGGTGATGTCAATAATGATAATTATGAAGTTGAGCCAAAAACAGTATACGGTTCGATTTCTAAGAGCATAGTAAAAGTTGAGCCAAAAGGTACTCCGGCAAAAGATTATGATGGTGATAAAACTGTAAAAGATTTTGATGAGTACTATACGGTAAGCGGTATTTTTAATAATGAAGTTCAATTTAATTTCGATAAAGTTGAATATCAATCAGAAAATGCCTCAGACAACATTCCTTTGGTATTTACCAATCCGCACTTAGAGGGTAGCAGCTTAGAAAATTATGATCTGTCTGTTAGTCAATTCTATGGCAAGATAAATAAACACCCCATCACTATAAAATGGTATCGCACTGAGCCGGAGATGGAATGTACAAATTCGGTTTCTATGTCATACGGGCATACAATCGGTAGTGGTAAAGATTTGTATGCGCAAATTTATGAGGTTCTATATAGAGATAAATATCGCCCTGAGATTTACACATATTCTGATGATGACGGGCAGACGTTCAAAGAACTGCCGGAAAACGGGATATTGTTTCCGGGAGAATATTCTGTAAAAGTGAATTTTAGTGCCGAGGATAATAATTATAAAAGTGATTTTTCTAAGATTGATGTTAAAATCGGATTTCAATGGCAGTTCGGACGTGAATTTACGACTCCGTCTGAATATGGTGTAAAAATAGGTGAGGATATTTATTTTTATTGTACAACCATCGGTATTAACGAAGACGACTTGACGTTTACTTATTATCTTGATAATGAGGAAGTTAATATTGGCTATATACCAAAAGTCGGTGTTCATACTTTGACTTGTGAAGTCAAACACCCGACATTAGGTGAGTATAAAATTACTGAACCGATTAATTTTGAAATCGTTCCGAGACAACTCACATTTTATAATGAGATGGAATGGACAACGGATAAAGACGGAAATATATTGAGCAGACCATACGATGGAACAGTTAATGTGTATGATGATCAAATTAAAGAAATCGCACAAATTAATAAAGACCAAATTATTAGCGGTGATGAATTATATTTTAACATTGATTATGCATACGACGGTGAGGAAGTCGGCGACCATGAAGTTAACATTACTTATACTTTGACCGGCAAGGATAGTTATTGTTATGTTTTTCAAGCAAATGAACTGCGTGAATATTCAACGCCGAAACCCGGATTCATAAAACTTTGTCCCGCATTTGTCGGCTTCAAAGAATACGAGAAGGTATATGGCAGTTCTGAATTAGGAAAGGATATTGTGCCGACAACTACGTATGTGAGGTATAAGGGAGACAAAATTTCAATTCCCGGAACTTACATTTTTGAGTTTACTCTGGGTGGAAATGAAAAGTCTGAACATCAGGTCGGCGAAATGTTGTCGGTTGGTGTTTATAATATGCGCGTGAAATTTTATCCCGAAGATCAAGAGCATTATGAAGAGGGCGCAAGTAATTCTGAATACGTGAAAGTTACGCCCAAACCGATAACCGCTACCGGTGTTACAATAGCGGACAAGTATTATGACGGAACTAAAAGAGTAGATCCGGCAAAAGTTAAGCTCTTTGAGCCGGCACTTGAAGGAGTTATTGAAAGAGATAAAAACAATGTCAAACTCGAAATCTCTAATTTGTCAAGCATCGAATATCCAAGTGTTAACATCGGTGATTATCAGGGACTTGTGGTAAAAGTTGCTTTAAAAGGCAGTGGTTTGGAAAATTATAAACTTACTAACTCAGAACTTAAAGCAGACGCAAGTATTTTGCCGTTTGATTTTCATTATAATGTCGAACCTGATGATGAAACAGGCTTTTATCTGTTTGTTTACGGCAGTTCCGTCATGGGAAAAGATTTTAAATTGATTAACGAACTCACTGAAACTCAAACTGTTAAATATAAAATCGCCGATATAGACAAGACTAATCAAATGCTTGTACCGAATACTTACAAAGTTGACGTTCAGTTGTATGATTCTGACTTACTTGTTCAGACTCAGCAAGTTACGGTGAAAGTCGTTAAGTTGAAACTTTTGACGAGTGAACCGAATATTGCTCATACAAAATTTCATGACGGAAATACTTTGGTGAAGTTAACGGGTGAGAAATGTATTTTGACAAACATTGTCGGAGATGATAAAGTTGAAATAAATACTCAGGAACAATTCTACGATACTCCTGATATTGGTACGGGTAAAACTATTACCGTAACTTTCACGTTGTCAGGCTCTTGGCACTCAAAATATATTGAACCCGACGGCTATGTTTATACTGACGGTGTCATCACGAATAGGGATTTAAAAATAAGTTCGTTGGGCGTTAGCGGCGAAATTTGTCCGAGCAGCAATGTTCCGCTTATTTTTAGTGTTGACGAAGGAATCCCTGACAAAGCGGATATTGTGTTTTCGCAGGCGGCTTTGGAAGCAGGGTTTGAAAACTTTACCGTAACAAATACGCAATTCGGTTTAAATTCGATAGAATTGAAAATTCCTGAAAAGATGAAGGCGGGAAAATATGATGCAACTCTCTCGCTTTCAAGCGGACAGGATATTAAACTTGATACTCGTTTCAGTTTTACCGTAAATTATGATGCCTCTTACATCGTCTCTAAATTCAATGATGTAGTTGCAATCAATAATTCGGGGTATGATTTTACCGGCTATCAATGGTATAAGGACGGAAAACCCGTAGATAATGAAAACAAACAGTTTTTCAATGACTTACCTTGTCTTTACGGCTGGTATGGTGCCAGAGTTTTAACCGTTGACGGCACTTATGCAAATATTTGTCCGCGTTATTTTGACAAACGGACGGCTGTTTCAAAGAGTGCAAAAGCGGGTGTCAACGTTTATCCTAATCCCGCAGCACCGATGCAGACGGTTAATATCGAATTGGAAGAGTTTGAGGATTATGAAAACTGTACAATTTTGATTTACAATTTAAACGGTGTTTTGATAACAAAAATTCAAAACCCCGACCGTTTGAACACTCTTTGCTTACCGCAAGGTAATTATACGGGAGTGGTTGTAAAAGATAATTCGCGCTTAAACTTTAAGTTGATTGTTAGAAAATGAAGTGTAAGATGGTTATGAAAAAAATATTATTTGTCCTTTTATTGTTGTCAGTTTTTGTTAACGCTGAAGCACAACATCGCAAAAGGGATACATTAAATCTGTGTCGTAAAGGTAGTTACGTCGTTTTTGACATTGGCGGCGGTTTTCATACCCTCAGTTATAAACTTGCCGGTTACGGTACAAAAAATCCGGGATTAGGTCTTACCGGCAGGGCAGGTTATAGGTATTTCTTCGGAAAAGGTAATTTCGGAGCGGGCTTTGACGTTAATTTTAAGACGTATAGTGCCTCAGGACAGTTTAGTTATCTTAATGAAATTAACGGCGCAATTGATGCGGACAACGATGTTTACACCAATAGAACGTATTACAAACATCTGAAAGAAAAACAAAGCGCGGTAATTATGAATATTCCCGTCGGAGTTTTTTATCAGCACAAATTTGAAAGAAAATTTAAACTTGGCGGAGGCTTGGGCTTTGTATATCAGTCTGTTATATCTGATAAATATAAAGTTAAGGCTGGTAGTTTGGAAACTACGGGCTATTATGATATATATAATCTCGAAATTTACGGAATAGACCACCACTATTTTTATACCCGCGACAAATCTCAACTAAAAAGCGGTGATAACGGTTTGAAAAATACTTTCGGTATGTTTGCCGAATTGAATTTTTGCTACGTTTTGACTCCGAGATTAGATTTGAATTTCGGATTATATTACGTTTACGGCTTTAAAAATCAGATTGAAA
Source organism: Bacteroidales bacterium (assembly GCA_017417315.1). GTDB lineage: Bacteria > Bacteroidota > Bacteroidia > Bacteroidales > UBA3824 > UBA3824. The sequence goes on along the minus strand of JAFPZK010000037.1, from coordinate 65,690 downwards.
CATCAGATAAATATCAGTTTGACCCCGATTGTATGTCACCTGATGCTTATAAAGACGTGTATAACGGTGTTTTGAATTCTAAGGTTGTGGATAAGGTTACGCCGCTTGCAATAGGTGTAATGGGAGGTTTGCGTTACAGACTTCCGCGACGTGAAAAACAAAAACCGCCTGTTGATATCAAACCCGAAAAACCGGATACAATACCTGTTATTGCTGATGTGCCGACAACTATTCAAGACCTTACGCCGCCTGTTGTGAAGGATTCTGTTCCGACAGTTGTGCAAGATACTACTCCGACTGTCGTAGTGGTTGATAATCCGCCGGTTATCGAAGAAAATCCGCCTGAAATTAAGGATAGTATTCCGCAAGTTGACAGTGTGCCGCAGGTTGTAATCGTTGATAATCCCGACAAGGGAATTCAAAAAGAGGATATTTCGGATACTGAATTGTTGCAACATACTTTTATTGCCGTTAATTTCGATTATAATCAGTCGAATATCAAGCAAAAAGAGAAATATTCGGAGTTTTTTAATGATATTGCAAAACTTGCGAAAGAAAATCCTGATTTGAAACTGAAAATTACGGGTCATACTTGCGACATCGGTGAAAAAGGCAATAATATGAGGTTAGGATTCAGACGTGCTGATTCTGCTAAAAGGCAACTTATCAGCCGTGGTGTTAGTGCCGATAGAATTATTTGCGAATCAAAAGGCTCTAACGAACCTTTGTTTCCTAACAATTCAGAAGAAAACCGTGCTAAAAACCGTCGTGTGGAAATCAAATTTTTGCAGTAAAAAACTTGTATTTTCGGGCAGAATTTGTTAATTTTGCCCTACTTTAACAAAAAAAAGAAAAATGGAACAGCAGACAGCGCAGTACACTGATGATAAGATAGTTACGCTTGAATGGCAGGAACATATCCGTCGCCGTCCCGGTATGTATATTGGTAAACTTGGCGACGGTCAGAGTGCCGACGACGGTATTTACGTCCTTCTAAAAGAAGCAATTGACAACTCTATTGACGAGTTTATGATGGGCTTCGGTAAAAAAATTGAGGTTACAATCAAGGATTCAAGGGTTGTAATCAGGGACTACGGACGCGGAATTCCGCTCGGAAAAGTCAGGGACGTAGCCTCTAAAATGAACACCGGTGCAAAATACGACAGCAGCGTTTTCAAAAAATCCGTCGGTCTTAACGGTGTCGGTATCAAAGCCGTCAACGCCCTTTCTACTGAGTTTATGATTCGCTCTTTCAGAGACGGAGAGTGCAAAAAAGTTGTTTTTTCGAGAGGAGTTTGTTTGGAAGATAATCCTATTTGTGCGTCAACGGAAAAAAACGGTACGGAAACGACTTTTGTGCCTGATGCCGAATTGTTCACAAATTACAATTATCTTGACGATTATATCGTCCCGATGTTAAAAAACTATGTTTACCTTAATACGGGGCTTACTATCGTTTATAACGGCGAGTCTTTTCAGAGCAAAAACGGTCTGCTTGACCTTTTGAACGAAAATATGAGCAGCGAGGCGATTTATCCGATTATCCACTTAAAAGGTACTGATATTGAACTCGCTATGACCCACAACAATCATTACAGCGAAGAATATTACAGTTTTGTTAACGGTCAGCATACAACGCAGGGCGGTACTCACATGGTGGCTTTCAGGGAGGCTCTGTTCAAAACTATCAGGGATTTTTATAAAAAAGAGTTTGATTACAGCGACATCAAAACCGCGATTGCGGCGGCTGTCAGCATAAAAGTTGAAGAGCCGGTGTTTGAATCGCAGACTAAAACCAAACTCGGCAGCAAAAATATGAGCCCTAACGGTGAAACTATCCGTAACTTTATGCTCAATTTTGTGTGCAAGGAACTTGACAATTACCTTCACAAAAATCCCGAAACGGCTCAAGCACTGCTGAAAAAAATTCAGGACAACGAAAAGGACAGAAAAGCGATTTCAGGCATTCAGAAAATAGCCAAAGAACGCGCTAAAAAGGTAAATCTTCATAACCGCAAACTTCGCGATTGTAACGTGCATTATAACACTAATGACGAGAGAAAGTCAGAATCGACGATTTTTATCACCGAGGGTGATTCGGCTTCGGGAAGTATTACGAAAAGCCGCGATGTTAACACTCAGGCGGTATTTTCGCTTCGTGGTAAGCCGCTTAATTGTTTTGGTCTGACGAAAAAAGTCGTTTACGAAAACGAGGAATTTAACCTTTTGCAGGCGGCTCTTAACATCGAGGAAGGAATAGAGAATATCCGTTACAACAAAGTCGTTATCGCAACCGATGCCGATGTTGACGGTATGCACATCAGACTTTTGTTAATAACGTTTTTCTTGAACTTTTTTCCGGAGGTTATCAAAACCAAACATTTGTACATTCTGCAAACCCCGCTTTTTAGGGTCAGAAATAAGGTTAAAACGTATTATTGTTACACCGAAGAGGAAAAACTTAACGCAATAGCAGCGTGCGGTAAAAACCCCGAAATGACCCGTTTTAAAGGTCTTGGTGAAATTTCTCCTGACGAGTTCAAGCATTTTATCGGTCCTGAAATGAGGATTGAACCCGTTTTAATCAAGAAAGAAGACCAGATTCACGACCTTATGGAATTTTATATGGGCAAAAATACGCCCGACCGTCAAAACTTTATAATCGACAATTTGGTAATCGAAGAAGACCGGCTCGAAGGCGAAGAAGAAGAGGTTATCGAAACGGAATAAAAAACGGTTTTAAAAAATCCCTTGTGGACAAAAATTGTAATTCTGTCTGCAAGGGATTTTTGTTTTTAGTAATCAAAAACTAAGTGCCGGAGTTCATCTATTTGGTCTGTTGGAATTTCCAAAATTTTCACTATTTCGTCAAAACCTAAACCGTAGGAGATAAATTTTTTTATGCTTTCAACGAGTTGTTCGTTGCGCCCTTCTGCACGCCCTTCCGCTAAACCCTGGCTTTCGCTGCCGCACGCTCACGCTTACGGGCGTTACGTTCAGTTTTGGCAATAGAATAAGCATCGCGGTAAGCCTTTAAACTTGCCTCGTACTCACGGTACTGACGAGCATTCATTCCTGCTATTTCTGCACGGGTGTAAAGCCTGTCAAAAGGCTTCACCGTTACCCAATCCGGTTCTGTCGTTTTTTTCCCATATTCTTTATACTATAAATCCAACAGTCTAATAATGATGACGAAACCGATTCTTCGGTCTTGTCAAAATACAATAAATCTATAAAAAACATTCTAAATTTGTCGGTCAAAAGAGTATTAGTGCCTCTAAATACCGTAACAGCCTCATTAATAAACTGTTTCGGCGCATCTTTTACCGGCAAATGAAAGTTCATTGTCTTCTTTGATACGTGCCATAAAAGATTTTTCGCAAATATAAAACAATTTTTTTTAAAAGCAAACAATCATTTCTAAATTTTGCTTAAATTATTAATACAAACTTAACCTGAAAAACTTGTCAGTTAAAATTATTTAATTTTACTTTGCGAATTGAAAACAACAAGAAAATGTTAAAAGTAATTTAAAATGTAATAAAAGCACAGAAAACTTCACAGGGGGGGGAAAATTATCCCTTTCCAAATCAGTATATACATATAAGAAAATCCCTTGCGGACAGATTTTTTATTTTCTGTCCGCAAGGGATTTTTGTTTTTTAACGGCGAATTATAAAACAAATTTTTAATCAATATCGAAATGAAAGAAAACGTAGAAAAAGTCGTCATTGACGTAACGACAAAAAAGAAGTACGTCAAACCCGATTTTGAAGTAATCGAGTTGAATATGGAAGCACCGCTTTTGAGCGCAAGCGGACCGGCAGGTTTTAACGCATCACGTAATGGTTATGGAACAGCGCAAGATCTTAATTTTTAATTAAAAAGGAGGAAAAAACGATGAAAAAACAATTTTTCAAACTTGCCGCATTCTTTTTTTGCGGTTTAACACTTGCTGCTTGTTCTGACAAGGAAGATAACAATTCAGACCAAGAAGTTGTAAAAACTTACACCTTGACAATCAACGCTTCAAAAGGTGAAAATTCAGGACTGAGCAAAGCACTTGCACTTGACGGAACAACACTCAACGCCACTTGGAAACAAGGCGAAAAAGTTGCCGTTTACAAAAACGATGGCAAAATCGGTGAATTGACCGCACAATCTCAATGAAACCGATTATGCCGGTCAAGACGGTACGTTGGCAACCATTGCTGAAAAATACGACTATGCAATTGCTTCTGTTACCGTTAAAGATGTAGAAAACGGCAAAATAACTATCAATGAAGATTATGCTAATTTCGTTAATCAACAAGCAATCGTAAAATTCACGTTGAAAAACGGAGATGCAGCATTAACCGTAAGTACTTCATCTGTCAAAATTGGTGATAATACTTATAATGTTAATACCAATGAATTTTACCTTGCTGTTCCTGCTAATTCCGGCAATATAGAATTTACGGCAAATGACGGTACTTTCAATTACACAAAAAATGTCGAAAACGCTTCATTCATTAACGGAAATTTTTACAATGCTAATGTTTCGATGACCAAAATAAAAAATACTGCTACCACCACTGCACCGACAGCGAAGACACTTACGTTTAACGGTAATCAAATGAACGTAGATGGTTCTGCACAAGAATTAATAACGGCAGGTACTACTAACGGTGGAGAATGGCAGTACAAACTCGGAACGGACGGAGAATACAGCACTGCAATTCCGACTGCAACTAATGCCGGAAGTTACACTATTTATTACAAGTTAGTCGGCGATGATGATTATGAAGACATTGAGGAACAGTCATTGACGGTTAATATTGCAAAGGCAGACGGATTTATTGAGCGGGTTACTACTATGAAGAGGATGAACAGTGTAACTATTACTGTTGGCTCCCACAGCGGTGAATTGAGTGCTTCTACAACAGATACAGATGAAGAGTTGAAAGTATCTGTTAGTGGTAACATGATTACTATTACAAACGAGAAAAGTTCTGGTGCTCCTAGTGCTAGTATAATTACGATTAATGCGACGGTTACTATAACAAGTGCAGCAACTGAGAATTATAATGAAGCAACAACCTCAGTAACAATAAATTGATAAAACTATAAAATTTTTACCCGCCGTCCGATATTTTGAAAGAAAAATTTTCGGACGGCGGTTTTTTGTATTGTAAAAAACTTTTGTTACATTTGCACAAACTAAATTATACGAAAAAAAACGATTGCGGACTAAAAATAATCTGCAATCGTTTTTTTTGTGTGGAGCTGCGGGGGGTCGAACCCCGGTCCGAACGAGAGACCACCATACTTTCTACATGCTTAGTTTTCTTTTAATTTTCGTAAACAACCTGAGAGAAAACGCCCTAATTGTTTCTTATCCTTAAAAACTTCATTTTTACGTCAAGGCACATAAAAACTATTCTGTAATTAATAGCACCTCCTTACCGATTGAGCCACAGACAAAGCATCGGGAGATGTCCCGTTCCCCGAACCTCTGTCGGGGAATTAAGCAAGTTTACTAAACCTTCAACTTAGGCAGCGAGAGCGTAATCGTAATTTTCGCCATTTATAGTTGTGTAACCCTGATTAAGGAAGTTGTTACGTGTTCCTGCATGCTTATACGCCGACCTTGCACGCCGTCAAAACCAAAGTCAGCCCCAATAAGACGGTGCAAAGATAAACTATTTTTTTGAATTATCCAAATAAAATCCCAAAGAAAATCTTATCGTATTTTGCAACGGATTACTTTGCGTGGTCGTTACCAAATATGCAAAATCAAAGGTAAATGACTTGATATTAAGCCCTACGCCGAATGTAAGATAACGACGTCCGCCTTTGTCTTTATGTTCGGTAAAATAGCCGATTCTGCCTGCAAAAGTGTTAGCGTACCAATACTCAAAACCGATAGAGTAGGAGAGTTCCTTGATTTCCTCTTTAAAACCGTCAGGCGCGTCCCCGAAACTTTGGAAAATGCCGACCGGCACTGAAACGTCATCGTCTTTGCCGGCAATTATCGAGTCGCCCGTCGCGTTGTAAACCGGCGGTGTCGGCACCAAAAGTTTGTTGACATCAAAAGCACAACTTATTGAATTATACTCGTCAATATCCAATTTATAGCATACGCCAAGTTTCAGATTTGTCGGTATAAAGTTTTGATTGTTTGAGGTATACCCCATTTTTGTACCGATGTTGCTGATGTTTGCACCGAGAGATAACGTCGAGTTTTTTTCGCCGGTCTGAAAATTTTTAGTATAAAAAACAGAAATATCTCCCGCAACCGAATGTCCCGCATGACTTTCTTCCGAGCCGATTGTAGCCTTTCCCGTCAGGTTTGAATAAATATACCGCATCGTAAGTCCGCCGCTGAGATTTTCGGCAAGTTTCAACGAATACGAAGCGTCTAAGGCAAACTCTTTCGGGTTGAAATTTTTTAGTGTAGTTCCGTTATAATCTGTGAAAGTCATATCGCCGTAATTAAAATACGTCAAGGAATATCCGATTGCCTGATTTCCGCGTTTCAACTTGTTATAGCCCGAAAGATAGCCGATAAACATATCGTCAACGTAAGATTTCAGCCAAGGTGTATACGAGCCTGAAACGCCGTTTTTATGTTCTGCAAAAATATATTTTGAGGCGTTCCAATGTTGAGAATTGATGTCGGCGGAGGTTGCAACGCCTGCATCGCCGAGACCAGCCGCCCTCGAATCGGGCGTAATTAAAAGAAAAGAGGCTGCGGTAGAAATTATATTCGATGTATTATCCCTGCCCACAGCGTCCTGACTTGCTGAAATTTGCGCTTGGGCGGAAACTCCGCCCAATGCAAATAGTATCAAAAGTAAATTTTTTTTCATCATTATTTTGCGTAGTTTATCGCTCTTGTTTCCCTGATGACAGTGATTTTTATCTGTCCGGGATATGTCATTTCGTCCTGAATTTTCTTAGCGATTTCTGCCGATAAGGTTTCGGTTTCTTGGTCGGTAACTTTGTCAGCACCGACAATAACGCGGAGTTCTCTTCCCGCCTGAATTGCGTAAGTTTTCAAAACGCCCGGATAAGACTGAGCGAGATTTTCAAGACCTTTGAGACGTTTGATGTAACTTTCGGCAATCTCTCTTCTTGCTCCCGGTCTTGCGCCGGAAATTGCGTCGCAAACCTGAACTATCGGAGAAATCAAACTTGTCATCTCTATTTCGTCATGGTGTGCGCCGATTGCGTTGCAAATTTCGGGTTTTTCTTTGAACTTTTCTGCAAGTTTCATTCCGACAATTGCGTGCGGCAAATCGGGTTCTTCGTCAGGCACTTTACCGATGTCGTGAAGAAGTCCGGCACGTTTAGCGGCTTTTACGTAGTTCGGAAGTCCGAGTTCAGAAGCCATTACTGCGCAAAGGTTTGCCGTCTCGCGTGAGTGTTGCAAAAGGTTTTGTCCGTATGACGAGCGGTATTTCATTTTGCCGATAAGTCTTACAAGTTCGGGGTGAAGCCCGTGAATACCCAAATCTATATAAGTACGTTTACCGACTTCCGCAATTTCTTCTTCCAATTGTTTTTTGGTTTTTGCGACAACCTCTTCGATTCTCGCGGGGTGTATTCTGCCGTCCGTTACGAGTTGATGCAAAGCCAATCTTGCAACCTCTCTTCTTACGGGGTCAAAGCCTGAAAGAACGATTGCCTCAGGGGTGTCGTCAACGATGATTTCTATTCCCGTTGCGGCTTCCAAAGCCCTGATATTTCTTCCTTCTCTACCGATAATACGTCCTTTGATTTCGTCGTTATCGATATTGAAAACCGTAACGGCGTTTTCGATTGCCGTTTCTGCGCCTACACGCTGAATCGTCTGAATGACAATCTTTTTAGCCTCTCTTCCGGCTTGAAGTTGTGCCTCTTCGAGAATTTCGTTTTTAAGACTGATTGCCTCGGTTTGAGCCTCGGCTTTAAGGGAGTCAATAAGTTGTTGTTTGGCGTCAACGGCAGAAATTCCGGCAATTGCTTCGAGGTTTTCCTGAGCCTTTTTTCTTAAATCGTCAAGTTCTTTATCCTTGTTTTCGACTTTTTCTAACTGAACTTCCAAGTTTGCTTTAATTGCGTCCGCTTCGTTGCGTTTCAAATCGATTTCTTTTTGTTTTTTCTGCAACTCGTTTTTGGTCTGGTTCAGAGAATTTTCTTTTTGTCTGAGACGTTGTTCCAATTGTTGGAGTTTGGCATTTTTTTCGTTGGCTATTCTTTCGTTTTCGCCTTTCATTTTCAATGCTTCCTCTTTGGCTTCAAGAATTTTTCTCTGTTTGATAGCCTCGGCGTCCGAATTGGCGTTGTCAAGAATTCTGCTTGCTGTTTTTTCAGTAGCCTTGATTTTTAAGAAATACCCTAAGGCATAACCTATTACAATGCTGACTACCGCAATACACACCATTATAATAACATTGCTCATTTTTGATTTTTAGAATTTGTTTTTTTAAGTTTAATTACAAAAAAAAGCCGCACCATTTCAAGAAAACTGTTTAAGAAACCCCTGTAATACACGGGCGGGACAAACTCCTTTGCTTTTAACGTCCAACGTCAGAAAAAAAACTGAACTATGCAGAGCATAGGTAAGGCCTGTTATACACAAAGCGAAGATAAATCCCTAATTAATTTTAATGTTGAGTTTCAAACCTCTTGCTGAAATGATGCGGGCAAATATCCTATATTTTTTTTAAAGAGCCTGAATTTTTTTGATATAATCGTCCACTTCGCTTGTCATAATGCGAAGTTCGGAAACCAAATCGTTATTATCAATTTTGTTTTCTTTGTCCATATATTTTGTTATCAAGTCGATAGCCACCATCACGAGAAAGTCAAAAGAGTCTTTCCCGCTTGTGATATACCTGCTCTTATAAACGTTCAAACGCTCGTTTATAAGTTTGGCGGCTGCGCGTATTTTCTCCTCCTCTTCGCGGTTTACGTTCATAGGATACGTTCTGCCGTCTATGGTAATTCTTATTGATAACCTGTCGTCCATTTAAAACAAATGTTTATATAATAATCATATATCTTAAAAAAATCCGGCTTTTTCAGTCTGTTATGAGAGACAATATTCTGTCAACCTCCCGCGCCATCCTGTTAAGCTTGATTTTGGCGGCATGCTTGTCAGACTTATCAACAAGCGAGAGAACCGTATTCAGATTCTCCACTTTCAGGTTAAGTTCCTTATATTTGTCTTCCCACTGGCTGATGTCTTTGCTCAACTCCGCATTTTTGGCTTTTAAAGCGGAATTCTCTTCATACAACCTGTCGCAGACGGTCATAAGTTGCCGGAATTTTTCCCGAAACCCGTTGATTAATATTTCTTTATCTTCTGTCATTGCTTCTACCAAAATCTCTTGACAAATGTATAACAACTTTTCTTTATGAACAAATATTTTTGTAACTTTTTTTAAAAAAGTTTTTTTTGTATTGAAAATCAAGGTTTTACATATAAAGTACTTTTTAAATCGAAACTTTTTTGAAGTTTTTTTTGGATTTAATTTCCTTTTTTTTTTACTTTGCAAGGAATTAGTTTTAACTTTAAAAGCGTAAAAGTCTTGAAAATTCTTATAATAGAGGACGATTTCATTTCTCGCAACTATTTGCGTGATTTGTTGAGATATTCGGGCTACGAGGCGGTTTCGGCGCGTAACGTTCCCGAAGGGCTTGATTCTTATATCCGTCAAAAGCCGGATATGATAATCTGTGATATTTTGTTACCGGGTGTTTCGGGACTTGAATTTTTGAAACAAATCCGCGAAAAAGACTTAACGACATTTATTTTGATGGTCGCGACTCAAACCTCTGAAAGAGTTATTACGGAATGTTTCAGAAACGGGGCTAACGATTTTTTGAAGCATCCCATTCTTGATAAGGATATTTTGCCGAAAATCGCTAAGCAAAAAGATAAACTTGAAAATCAACATACTAAAACCGACTTTGGCTCCGTTATCAGCGGCAATATTAATATGGTGTTCCCTATCGGTTTTGACGTGGTTTACAAAATAGCCGAAAGAGTTTTTGACGAGTTTATTCCGGGATATTTCAGCGATTATGTTGAAACTGAAATCCGTGTCGGACTTTCCGAACTTATCTGTAATGCTGTTGAACACGGCAATCTCGGCATCACTTTTTCGGAAAAAAAGCGCAGTACCGATGAAGGAAATTTTGAACAGTTAATCCGAGAAAGACTTGAAGATCCGGTACTAAGTTCGCGCCGTGTAAAAATTGAGTTTTCGTACAACGAGGAAGAATGTCAGTGGGTGATAACTGATGACGGCGACGGTTTTGATTACAACAACATTTCCGTCCCCTCGCTTGAAGAAAACAAAGAAGGTTTCAGCGGCAGAGGAATCAATCTATCAAAAGCCCTTTTCGACAGTATCGAATACATCGGAAAAGGCAATGTCGTGAAAGTCAAGAAAAAACGAAGTTTCTTAATATAAAAGAGTTTAAGGTTATGGAATGTGATAACACTATTGACGAGGCTAAACGTTACCTCGACAATGCAAAGGAAATTTTACGCGACAAAGCAGTAAAACAAGACGGTTATTATACCGACAGCAAATATATCAGAATGGCGGGAAACACAATGTGGAACGGTTGTCTGCTTATTTTAGCGGACATTTTTCATTTGAAACCCAAAAAAGGCAGGCGTTTGGACATCAACGATTTTAAAGAGGCTGTTTCAAAACGCAGCAAAAAACTCTTGAACGATGTTGTTGAGGGCTATAATATTATGCATCTTTATATGGGTTATGACGGTACAAAAGACGTTCCCGTGGTGCAGAGCGGTGTTCAAAAGATGGAAAACATCATTGAATGGTGCGAACAAAATTCTTAACACTATAATATTATTACGACTACTCAAAAATCAAAAACATTATGGATAAAGATAAATTTACCCACTTACACGTCCACTCGCATTATTCGATTTTGGACGGAATGTCAAAAGTGCCTGACCTGATTGCGAAATGTCAAAAAAACGGAATGCACGCCATGGCTTTAACTGACCACGGTAACATGTTCGGTATCAAGGATTTATTTGACACTTCAAAAAAGGTTAACGGCAAATGCAAAAAAGCGGTTTCGGAATGTAAAGAGGCCATCGGAAAGGAAACCGACCCGGCAAAAAAAGCCGAACTCGAAGCACAACTCCCTGAATTAGAGAAAAAAGCGGAAGAATATGTGCCTTTTAAGCCCATAATCGGTATCGAAGCCTATTGCGCTCACGAAAACCGTCATCTTAAAGACCATCGCGGCTGGCACCTAATCTTGCTCGCAAAAAACAAAACCGGTTATAAAAGCCTTTGTAAACTCTCGTCAATCGCTTTTACGGAAGGCTATTATTATAATGCGCGTATTGACAAGGAAATTCTCGAAAAATATCACGAAGGTTTGGTTTGTTGTTCGGCGTGTTTAGGCGGTGAAGTTGCTCAAAAAATTATGGCAGGCGAAATCGAAGAAGCGGAAAAATCCGTTCTTTGGTTCAAAAATCTTTTCGGTGATGACTATTACCTTGAAATGCAACGTCATAAAACCGACAAACCTAACGCTGCAACCGATACTTTTGAAAAACAAGAACAAGTAAACAAGGTTTTAATTGAGTTCTCTAAGAAGCACAATATCAAGTTAATCGCTACGAATGACGTTCACTTTGTGGAAGAAGACCACGGTGAGGCTCACGACCGTTTGATTTGTCTTTCGACGGGTAAGGATTTCGACGACCCTAACCGTATGCACTACACAAAACAGGAATGGTTGAAAACTCCTGACGAAATGGAGCAGATTTTCTCTGACATTCCCGAAGCACTTGCAAACACGGTTGAAATCGCCGAAAAAGTTGAGGTTTATGACATTGACTCAGGTCCTATCATGCCGAAATTCGACATTCCGGCTTCATTCGGCACGGAAGAAGAATACCGTCAGAGGATTACCGAAAAAGACCTTTTTGACGAGTTTACACAGGACGAAAACGGCAATGTAGTTCTCTCTCAGGAAGATGCAGAGAAAAAGATAAAAAAACTCGGCGGTTACGAAAAACTTTACCGTATAAAACTCGAAGCCGATTATCTTGCTAAACTGACTTACGACGGTGCAAAATTCCGTTACGGCGACACTTTAACGCCCGAACAGGCTGAGCGTATAAAATTTGAACTTCACGTGATGAAGACCATGGGTTTTCCGGGATACTTTCTTATCGTGTCTGACTACATACGCGCCGCAAGAGAAGAACTGGACGTTTGGGTTGGTCCGGGGCGTGGTTCGGCGGCAGGCTCAGTTGTGGCTTACTGCTTGAAAATCACAAACATCGACCCGTTAAAATATGACCTGCTTTTTGAACGTTTCTTGAATCCTGACCGTATTTCACTCCCCGATATTGATGTGGACTTTGACGATGACGGTCGCGGAAAAGTTCTCGATTGGGTAACTCAAAAATACGGTGTTGAAAAAGTTGCGCACATTATTACTTACGGCACAATGGCGACAAAATCGTCGGTTGCCGATGTGGGAAGGGTTCAGAAAGTGCCGCTCGCTATTGTCAACGCCATAAAAAAACTTATTCCCGAAAAGAGTTTCGAGGAATATCAAGTAAAGGCTGTTGACGGTGAAGTTCCTAAGAAAATGCCGAAAGTCAACCTCGGTACTTGTTATAAATATATCCCTGAATTACAACAACTTACAAAAGGTATTCAGCCCGAAACGGAGAATTTTAAACTTCCGCTCGAAGGTCAGAACGAAAACATCGCCTCGATGCTCAAATACGCTAAGGATTTGGAGGACACAAATCGTCAAATCGGTATTCACGCCTGCGGTGTTATTATCGGTGCTCAGGACTTGACCGACATTGCGCCCGTCTGCACGATTAAAGATAAAGATACCGGTGGCGATGTCGTTGTAACCCAGTACGACGGACACGTTGTTGAAAGTGTTGGTTTAATCAAGATGGACTTTCTCGGTCTTAAAACTTTGTCGCTTCAAAAAGAAACGCTCAAAAATATTAAGAAACACCGTGGCATTGACATCGATTTGGAGGCTATTCCTATTGACGACAAACTAACGTATCAACTTTATAGCGAGGGTCGTACAATCGGAACGTTTCAGTTTGAGTCGCCGGGTATGCAGAAGTACCTTAAAGAACTAAAACCCACGCAGATAACGGACTTAATTGCGATGAACGCTTTATATCGTCCGGGGCCTATGGATTACATTCCGACGTTTATCAACCGAAAACTCGGTAAAGAGCCGATTTCGTATGATATTCCCGTCATGGAAAAATATCTGAAAGACACTTACGGAGTAACCGTTTATCAGGAGCAAGTTATGCTTTTGAGCCGTCTTTTGGCGGGTTTTACACGTGGTCAGGCTGACTCTTTGCGTAAGGCGATGGGTAAAAAAATCGCTGCGATGTTGGCGGATTTAAAGCCGAAATTCATCGAAGGCGGTAAGAAAAACGGTCATGACGAAAAGATTTTGTTGAAGATTTGGGGCGACTGGGAGAAATTCGCGTCCTACGCTTTCAACAAATCACACGCGGCTTGTTATGCTTGGGTGGCTTATCAGACGGGATACTTAAAGGCGCATTATCCCGCTGAATACATGGCGGCAAACTTAACGCGAAACAAAGATTCAATTGACGACGTAAAAAAATTCATGGAAGAATGTAAAGCCATGAAAATAGATGTCAAAGGTCCTGACATCAACGAATCGGAGATGAACTTTTCCGTTACCAAAGATGGCGGAATAAGGTTTGGTCTCGGCGGAATAAAAGGTGTCGGCGAGGCAGCAGTTGAAGGAATTGTTGCCGAAAGGGAGAAAAACGGACCTTTCAAAGATATTTACGACTTTGTTGAAAGGGTCAACCTTTCGCAGGTAAACCGCAGAACGATAGAGAGTTTTGCACTTGCAGGCGCGTTTGACTCGTTCAAAGATTTAAAGCGCAGTCAGTTTTTAGAGCCGGTTGAGGGCGATACGATGACTTTCAGCGAGGCTATCGGCAAATACGGTCAGAAGATGAAAGCCGGCGGTGATACGGGCGGAAGTTCGCTTTTCGGCGGCACGATTGAAGTGTCCGTCAAAAAACCCGTACCGAAAAACTGTGACGAATGGTCGGATTTAGTTCGTCTGAACAAAGAAAAAGAACTTGTTGGCATTTATCTTTCGGCGCACCCGCTTGACCCGTACAGAATCGAAATCGAAAATTACTGCAACGCAACGATGGCTCAAATGGCTGATTTAACGGCGTTAAAAGAGTTGAAAGAAATTCGTGTTGCGGGCATTGTAACGGGTGCGGCAGAGCGGACGACTAAGACCGGCAATCCGTGGGGACAACTCACGGTAGAGGATTTTGACGGCAGTTTTGCGTTTCCGCTGTTCTCGAAAGACTATTTGAAATACAAGAGTTTCTTTACGGTTAATTATGCGGTTTTGATTCGCGGCAACGTTCAGCCGAGATATAACAATCCTAACGAGTTTGAATTTAAGATTCAGTCGATAGAACTGCTTGACGACGCGAAGAAAAAAATGTTGAACTCCATAACGTTGAACATTCCGATTTCTGATTTGAATCCGCAATTAGTCGGCAGCATAAAAGAGATAGCGCAACGTAAAGGCGATTATCCGTTGAAGTTTCAGATTTTTGACCCGAAAACCAAGGTTGCAATCCGTATGGGTTCGCGCTCGTACAAAATCAAGATTGACAACGATTTGATTTCACGGTTAAAAGATGAAAATATTGAGTATCAGATAAAGTAAAAAAATAAAACGTTAATAAATATTAAATCGTTTGTTTTTAAGAAAACGTTTTATACATTTGCCTTATCAAACAATCAATCAAAATTATTTAACGTATGAAAAAAAAATGGACATGTGCAATCTGCGGTTTCGTTTATGAAGGTGAAGAACCGCCAGAGAAATGCCCCCAATGTAAAGCACCTAAATCTAAGTTCAAAGAACTTACGGGTGAATTAAATTTTGAAACCGAACACGTTATCGGAATAGCAAAAGGCGTTCCCGAAGATTTGATTCAGGACTTGAACAACCACTTCACGGGAGAATGTTCCGAAGTCGGAATGTATCTCGCTATGAGCCGTCAGGCTGACAGAGAAGGTTATCCTGAAATTGCAGAGGCTTTCCGCCGTTACGCATTTGAAGAGGCTGACCATGCGGCAAGATTTGCTGAACTTTTAGGCGATGTTGTTTGGGACACAAAAACAAATCTTGACAAGAGAATGAATGCTGAGGCAGGTGCTTGTGCAGACAAAAACCGCATTGCAAAACGTGCAAAAGAACTCAATCTTGACGCAATTCACGATACGGTTCACGAAATGGCAAAAGACGAAGCCCGTCACGGCAGAGGCTTCAAAGGCTTGTATGACAGATATTTCGGAAAAAAATAAACGAAATTTTAATAGAAAATTTACCCCGCAGATTTGTAATGTGCGGGGTATTTTTTTAGGTGCGATTGTTACGGAATATTTATTCTCAGCAATCTTGCTGACCGTGAGTGCTGTGAATGCGCAGGTTAACAAAGGCAGCATTTGGTACGAAAACTATCAAAGGCTTACCTGTACGGGCGTATCGGGTAACACATTGAATTTTGACCTTGCTATGTGGGGCGAATGACTTGAAGGAATATTTCAGCAAACAACCTTGGTATAAGCCCCTTAACAACAATGCCTTAGTCAAACTCAACGCTGTTGAGGCTCTCAACGTTGACATTCTCAAAGCCAACGAAACCGTAGCCCGCGAAGGCAGCGATGACCAAGAGATTGAAGACGGATTGGAATAGTAAAAAAGTTTACCGCTTAACGTGCTTGGTGATGATCTTCCGACATCGCTTTTATGTCATCAAATGCAACCTGACCGCTGTTGGAGAGGGTTTCGTACTGCAACGTCATTGTCTCCACCATAACCTCGCGGGTGTTTTGAAGGTCAAGCGACTTCTTGATTTCGGCAACCAAGGCTGCGTCCTGCGCCTTCACTGTGCCGAGTGCTGCAATGAATAACATTGCAATGAGCATAATTACTTTTTTCATAATAAATTAGTATTTAGTGAAACAAAAATTTAATTATTTACGCATTGAATTTATTCACCACTTCCTCAATCCCAATCCCCAACATCTTCATCTGCCTGAAAACTTCGGGCAGGGTCTGACGCATAAACTCCTCGCGGCGGAATTGGATGATGTGGTCTTTTGCGCCGGGCGTTACGAAAAATCCGAGGCCGCGCTTGTTGTAAATCACCTCCTCGCGTGAGAGATGGTCGTAGGCCTTGACGACGGTGTTGGTGTTGACTTCCAACAACACCGCATACTCACGCACAGAGGGTATGCGGTCGTCGTCCTTGTACTTGCCCGATATTATCTCGTCGCAAATTCGGTCGGCGATTTGGAGGTAGATGGCTTTGTCACTGTTAGAGAAGTTCATAGTTCGTTGTATCTGACGTCTTGATAAAAAAATGTGTTGAGCCTAATCCTTTTGAAGCAATAGTACGAAATGACCAATGCTCCAATAATTAATATTGAAACAAAGATTATTACTCCTATGCTGTCAGTTGCGAAACCTAATGTTTCACCGTTGCCGAGCAACGCTTTTATCGACCTTATCACAGAATAACTAAATCCGCCGCCAATGAGCAATCCGTAAAGATAAGGGATTTTACGTATTCCCATTCCTGCCAAAATGTTGAACACCCAATAGGAAAACAGCGTAAATTTGTCCAGGAATGTCGTACAATTTGGCGGTTGCGCCCAAATGCCGTCCGCTGCAACGACGATGCCGTAAACGACCATCAACCTTATTGTAGTCAATGCAATTACTGCGAGAAATTTCTCAAAATTCGTGGCAGGTATCGAGATAAACTGTTGACGGACAGTCTGTTTGTCGATTGATGAGAGGCACATTGAACCTGCCACGCCACTCGCCACAAAGAGGATTATGGCGTAGATTCTGCCGTCGGAATCATAATGACTCCAACTTGACACAAGTCCAGCAACTATCGCGACGGCGGCAATTACGGACAATATCAGCAACGAATGTTTCATACTTACGGCTGCAAACCATCTGAAAAAACTTGCAAACCGTCTGAAAGTGAATTTGTTAGTGTTCATAGTTTTCCGTTATTAACTGCGTTGTACAAAAGTTCGATGTTGACGGGCGTTTCCGTGCCACGCGGGGTGCGGTGGGCGATTATGGAAGTGCCTTGCAGAGAGGGTTCGGAGTAGATGACATTGCCCATTTGGTCGTCGTCGCGGTGTTCAAATACGTAAGTGTCAGAGAGTTCGGCGATTGACTTGTCCAACAACAATTTTGTTTGGTGTTTGTCGTCCTTGCCGAGGATTAGGATGTGGTCGATGATGTTTTCGACGTCGTGCACCTGATGCGTCGAAATCAGCAACGTGCGGTCGTCGGTCATATTCTGCGCTATCACCTTGCGGAAAAGGCTTTTGGATTCGATGTCGAGACCGTTGGTAGGCTCGTCCATCAGGAGGTACTTGGCGTTGGTGGCGAGCGCAAAACTCATGATAACGTCGTCGTCGTCGATGAAAATCTTGCCCTTCTGTGCGGCGTTCAGTCCCGCCAAAAGGTAGAGCAAAGTTGATTTGCCCGTGCCGTTTTTGCCGAGGAGACCGTAGATTTTGTTTTCTTCCAGCGTCAGGCTGAAATTCCAAAACACCATCGGACGGTTCTTTCCCGACCATTTTTGCGGGTAGGCGTACTGTATTTTGTTGACCTTGATCATAATGATTTGGATTTTGTTGTGCTATTATAGTGTAGTACCTTAGTAGTACAGTGCAAAAGTATGACGGTTTTTTGATGTGTGCAAATTTTTTCGGTGAATTTTTCGGGGTGTTAACGTTTTTTTACAGATGCGTTGTTTGACGTTTGTAATTGTTGAATTCGGTTCATATCCAAGTCGAAACCGGGCATACCGCGCGTTATGCTGTCGATACCGAGCGGGTTAACAGCCGGATAAACGTCAACCGTGCCGTAAATTTTGTCTTTGTTCCGCTCCAAAAATCGGTCAGAAGGTAACATACATATTGACCTTCCAACTCGTCGCCGTGCGTGCCTGTAACCACACAGAGGCGTTTCCCCTCGTGTTCGCCCTTGATTTCGTTTTTCTGAATCAAGAGTTTCTCATCGGCAGGCAGTTTTGCAGAAAGTATTGTTTTTATCATATTTTCTTTCGCTAATTACGAGACAAAAATACGGTAATATTTTGGTTTTCGGTTCGCAACGGATTGCAAATAAGGAAAATACGTAAAGAGAAATAAGTGGAAATGGTAACAGATAAAACCATAAAGCGGGATTTACAATTTTTGCGTGATAATAAAATTATAAATTGCATAGGTTAAGACCGTTACGGTCATTGGGAAATATTGGGGAAATCTTAGGGAAGGTTATAAAATTTAGCGGACAGCCGGCGGCATCACGACCGTGCGCAACTTTGATGTAACCGCTTGTTACAAAGAAATTTTCGGTGGCATCAAAGGTGTGCCAACAGCCGTCGTAAAACGCTTCAACCCAAGCGTGGCTCAGTTTCAAACCTTTAACATATCCGCTGACATAACGCGCCGCTATCCCAAAAATTCTTAGACACGTAATCAACACGTGCGACAAATCCTGACACACGCCGCATTTCTGACGGAAAACTTCCTGCGCCGTGGTGGTATTGTTCGTGGTTAGCGGCTTGTAAACTATCGTGTTATGAACCGCCGCACCAAGATTTATCGGAATGTGGGGGCGGAAAATTTTTCGCCCCTACGATGACAATTTTCTGATTTACAACGTTCTGCGGTGTACATCTCAGCAGAAACGAATGATTGTAAACCGGCTGCGAAAATTCCGACGTGCTTTTGTATTCAAAATCCAAAACCTCGCGCATTTTTGTTAGGCTTTAAACATCGAGTTTATGCAACTAAGAATTTCCGAGGTGTCTTTGCCGTCGTTTTTGCCAGTGCGGTGCTCTATCAACTCTTTGAGACGTAGAGTTTTAGCCTCGTCGGTAACTACTGATAGCATTTCTGCATTAGTCAGCACTCCGCCTTTCAATATTTCATTGATTTTTTCCCAATCGGATTTCAGGCGGATGTTGAGGTCCAACGATTCCAAACGCCGTCCCAAGCGCAAAAGACTCATTGTGCGGATTTCTACAACGGTTTCGTCGATGCTGCCCCAAAACGACAGCATATAGTCGGCAACAGGTTGCAACTCACCGATTTTGGCATTTGCGGCGGCGCATTATATTGTAAATGCTGTACGGATTTTCCTTGTCGTAGAGGTAACTGCGCTTAAAATCCCGGCTGTCTTTGTAAGTGTCAGGAATAGAGATGTTTGCACAATACTCCCGAAACGCCTCACCATTCTTGTCGATAGTGGCGTCGATGTATTTTTTTACGGCGTTAAGGCTTAGAAACGTCCTCTCAACATATCTCCCAAGCCAAAACAACCTGTTTGCTTTCGTTAACCTCCACCCTTAGGTCGGAGTTAACAGCCAATACCGCGCCCGTTTTTTCGGCAAAATACGAATGTTCAAAATATGCCGAATTGTAGCGTCCGGGGGTGAGAATTACGTTGATGCCGTCGCCGGTTTTCACATAGTCCATCATATTTTTGAGCATAGTGGCGTAGTTGCGGTTGTCGGCCACGGCGTTAGTTTCAAAGGTTGTGGGCGACACGTTTCGCGTTATCTCTCTCGCAATCAGCGGATACGACGCACCCGAAGGAATACGGAGATTGTCTTCCAAGATATACCATTCGTCGTTTTTGCCGTGCACCAAGTCGATGCCCGAAATGTGCGAATAGATGTTTTTCGACGGTTTAATTCCCTCGCAGAAAGGAAGATAGCCCGACGACGAGAATACAAAATCCTCCGGCACAACATTTTCTTTTATAATTTGTTTTTGGGAATAAACATCAGCCAAAAAGAGGTTCAATGCTTTTACGCGCTGTTTAAGTCTATAGTAAAAATATTTCATCAGGATTGCAATAGGCTGCAACTAAGGAAAAAACGTAGACAAAATAAGTGGAAATACTATTTCGGATTATTTTTTTTTTGGAACTTGCTAAAAAAAAACTTACTTTTGGCACAAATTAAACACTAAAAAATCATGCGCAGACATTTTTTTAAAATTTTCTCCGTGCTTTCAACGGCAATTCTGTTAAGCACTCCGGCTGCCTCACAGGAGCCGCAAAAGCAAATAGAACTTTTTAACGGCAATATTCCGGGCGCAATCGGCAACCCGAAACCCGACAAACCTGACCCTTCACAAAACCAGTTTTGGATTACAACCGTTTCAACGCCGTCTTTGGCATATTATCCCGCTGCTAACGATAACGGCAACGGTACGGCAATCGTGGTTTGTCCGGGCGGCGGTTACGCGGGGTTAACATACATGTACGAAGGCATTGAAACCGCTAAATGGCTCAGCAGCAAAGGTATACCGGCTTTCGTGTTGAAATACCGTCTTCCAAGCGACAAAACTATGAAAGACCGCAAAAACGGACCTTTGCAGGACGTTCAGCAGGCTATCCGTTATGTAAGGGCTAACGCAAAGGAATACGGAATCAACCCCTCGCAAATCGGCGTAATAGGTTTTTCAGCGGGCGGACATTTGGCTTCGGTAGTCTCCACACATTATAATGATGAGGTTTACAAATCTGAATACAACGTAAGTGCGCGTCCCGATTTTTCGATTTTGATTTACCCCGTCATAACGATGGATACGGCGTACACTCACGGCGGCTCGCGTGAAGCGTTAATCGGCAAGGACGCTGACAAAGCCTTGACGGACAAGTTTTCAAGCGAAAAACAAGTTACAAAAGATACACCGCCGGCGTTTTTGGTTCATGCCTTGGACGACAAACTCGTTCCGTATGCTAACAGCATAATGTATGCCGATGCTTTGCGCAAAAACGGCGTTCAGTGCGAACTTCACCTTTATGCTGCCGGCGACCACGGTCTCCGCATAAAAGCACCGACCGACACTCAGGCTTTTTGGCGTGAGGCTTGCGAAAAATGGCTTAGAATGAACAACTGGTTGAAATAAAAAAATTTTACGGCATAATCATTGTTAGAATCCTTTTATAAAGAAAAGGAAAATGAAATTTTTTATAAAAATAATTTTAGTATCGCTTTTGTTGCCGTTAAAGTCTTTCGGGCAATACACTATGGAGTGGGCTCATACTTTCGGCGGTAACGGTTGGGACGAGGCTAATACCTGCATTGAAACACGCGACGGCGAATATATGCTCGGCGGTTTTGCTAAACTTCAAGAGCACCTCTTGTGGATGGTGAAAGTCCGTCCTAACGGCGGCGGACACTGGGGCAAAACTTTTGCGGAGTATTTTGTTTCGGCGGCTAATTCTATTGCAGAAACCTCTGACAGTAACCTTGTTATAACCGGTTACGCCATAAGAAAACGCGAATATCAAAGTAATCTTTTGTTGATGAAAGTTGACACCTTAGGTAATGTTCTCTGGCAAAAAACTTACGGCAGCGACGGTGATGAACAAGGTACAAAAGTTATTGAAGTTTCTGACGGAGGTTATGCGGTTGCGGGATATTCCACTTCTAACAACGATGCCGAGCCTAATTGGTACGTTATGAAAACCGATAAAGACGGTAATAAACTTTGGGACAAACAGTTCGGCAGTTCTTCTGACGACCGTGCGACTTCGATTGCTGAAACTTTTGACGGCGGTTTTGTCGTAACGGGTTATACCGGCAGCGGCGACGGCGGCAGAAAAATGATGTCAATCATAAAACTTGATGCCGAGGGTAACGATATTTGGGCTCAAAACTATCCCCTTAACGATTGGAGTTCCGGTGCGGATATTATCGCCACAAAAGACAGTATGATAATAGCAACAGGTTATACAAAAGCCTATACTATAACGGATTATGACTTCATGACGGTAAAAACCGACATGAACGGCGATACGGTTTGGACACGTACTTTCGGCGACGAACATTGGCAGGAGGGAACCTCCTTAATCGAAACTTTTGACAATAATTTTGTTGTCTGCGGTTATTCGATGTCTAACATAAAAGACCAGTCAAGTTTTGTTATCTTAAAATATGACAAAGCGGGCAATCTTGTTTGGCATTACATTTTTAAACGTAAAAGTCAGGACTACGCAAAATCCGTCGTTGAAACCCGCGACAACGGTCTTTTGATTGCCGGCACGACGTTTTCTTTTGGCAAGGGTTGGGATATGGCGGTCTTGAAAATGAAAAACTACGAAAAAAAGGAAATCGTTATGTCCTTTCCGAAGGATTCCGTTGCGACTACTTTGCGCGAACAAGCGGAACTCAAAATTTGTCTTAACGGTTTTGGTGTGCCTAATAGTGTAACGGTTTTCGTTAACGATATTCCGCAAGTTGCAGCAACTGAGTTTATTACGCCGTCGGAAGAGGACAAAAAAAAGGGCTGCGAACTTCCGCTTTCATACCTTGTTAACTTGACAACGGGACTTAATGTGATACGTTTGGAGGTTATGGATTCGAGAAATTACAGTTTTGAAAAGCAAATTTCACTTTACAGACTTCCGAGATATGATTTCTGATTTTTTTATGGTCGTTTTTTGAAAATAATTTGTACTTTTGTCCCATAAAATTTTTAACGATTATGGATATTTATTCTGACAAAAGTACATTGGAATTTGTAACCGTTGCGACGGAGTTTTGCGCTTTCGTCGAAAAGGTTAAAAAATTTTCCAAAAAAGATTTTGTGACGAAACTTCACAAAATGCTCTCGCTTATCTACTTGAAAACCACCCTTTTAACGCCTTTTGACGAGGCAGATTCTGACGGCGAAGTTGAGGCTTACCTTTCGGAATACGAATACGAATACATCAAACGGAACGTTAGTTTTGTGTTGGGTTCAAGTGATTCTTTTATAAGTATTTACAACGTAGAGACCTCTGACGGCGATACCGAGCAGGCAGAACTTTCGGATTGCGTTGCCGATGTTTATCACAATTTAAAAAACTTTGTCGAAAATTACCGCTCTTTGTCTGAGGAAAGTGCTTTGGCTTCGCGGGCAGAACTTTTGAGCGATTTCAAAGAATATTGGGGCGTAAAACTTCTTTCGCTTTTGACGGCAGTTCATAATTTGGTGTATTTCACCGATTTAGACGAAGACGATTTTCAAGACGAAACGCCCGAGGCGGCGAAGAATTTTTACAGCGATTTTGTAGAAAATTATCACAAAAAAATTTGACAAAAAAATTATCACAAAAAAAAATTGAAAATATGAAAAGAAAAATTTTACTTTTAGCGTTTTTGGGACTTTTCTGCGGCGTTAAAGCACACGCTATCGACCCTGAATTGCCGTTTATAGTAACTAATACTGCCGATGTTTTGAAAGGCGATTATGACAAATACTCAAAAAAACTCGGCACTACTTTCAAAGGTACTGAGGATTTGAAACTTCTTAAAGAAGTCTCCTCTTGGCTTGGTACTCCTTACAAATACGGTGCTTCAAACAAGGGCAAAGGCACTGATTGTTCCGGTTTTGTGTCCGGCGTTTACAACAATGTTTACAACATTAAACTTCAACGCACGTCTTCCTCGATGGTTGTTAACGTCAACAAAGTGGGCAGAAACGAATTGGAGTGTGGGGATTTGCTGTTTTTTGCTAACGACAAGGGCAGCATTTATCACGTTGCCATATATTTGGCTAACGATGTTTTCATTCATTCGGCAACATCAAAAAACGTTGGCGTTAAAACCGACAATCTTAATTCTTCGTATTATAAAAAGAACTTTTATTCGGCGGGACGAGTAAAACAACTTGACAACCGCAGCGGTAAAAACGAGGAAGAAAAATCCACTTCAAATAGTATCGTCAGCGGCATCGACAAGAATAAAAAAGACAATAAAAAAAGCGAAAATATCGAGGATTTGTATGCGCAATATTCAAAGGATTTCGGCGTTACATTTTCGGGGAAAGAAGATTTGACGATTTTGAAAGAAATTCATTCTTGGCTCGGCACGCCTTATCAGTCGGGACTTTCACAAAAAGGGGTAGGAGCGGACGCTGCCGGATTCGTAAGCGGAGTTTTTGAAAACGCCTGCAAAATACTTCTGAGCCGTTCGCCCGAAAAAATGCAGAAAAATCTTTCAAAAACCTCGAAATCCAAACTTAAATTCGGCGACGTAGTTTTCTATAAAAAAGGTAATAATTACCCTATAATCGGCATTTATTTATCTGACGGCAAAATCATCTATACTTCGGTCAGCAAAGGCGTAACTGTTGTTGATATGAAAGCCGTAAGTTTCTCGGTTGACTTTATGGGGTCGGTTCCGGCACTGAATTATTAGTTTTTTTATCTTTTATAACATTTTGACAATCAAGTGTTATAAAAAAAAATGAAAAAAAAATAAAAAAAAATTTTGCAGAATTAAAAATAGTACTTACCTTTGCACCGCAATCGAGAGGAAAAATGGTTGTTAAAAACAAAGTTAAGACGATTGCAAAATTAGGTTCGGTAGTTCAGTTGGTTAGAATACATGCCTGTCACGCATGGGGTCGCGAGTTCGAGTCTCGTCCGGACCGCCAACAGTAATGATCTTTTTCTTGATTTTGGTTCGGTAGTTCAGTTGGTTAGAATACATGCCTGTCACGCATGGGGTCGCGAGTTCGAGTCTCGTCCGGACCGCTAATCAGTAATCATCAAAAAAACGGTTTTTTCTTTGTCAAACTAAGGAAAAACCGTTTTTTTTTTATCAAGACTAATAATCATTTTAAAACAAAATAATAAAACAATGAGAAAAATTACTTTCTTTCTGGTATTAATTTGCCTTATGCTCTTAAATGTTGCAGCAAATGCACAAGAGGCATACGTAACCGTAAAAGACGGCGTTGCAACATTCAAGTTTGATTCAAAAAAGGCGACAGGTGATTATCCTATCAGAAACAGCGTTACTGACAGCAGATGGCCGTCAGATGTATGCTCTTCTATTACCAAGGTCGTATTTGATGCCTACAAGTTTAAGCAAGTTTTTTAGCAGTTTTAAAGAACTTGTCGAAATTTCGGGTATGGAAAACCTCAACACGGAAAATGTTACTGAGATGCAATACATGTTTAATGCCTGCGCAAAACTTGCAAGCCTTGACCTCAGCAGTTTTAATACGGCAAAAGTAACAACTATGTCTTGTATGTTTGACGGTTGCGAAAGTCTTAAAAGCCTTGATTTGAGCAGTTTCAACACTTCAAACGTACAATATATGTCCGATATGTTTGTCAACTGCACAAGCCTTGTAACGCTTGATTTGAGCAGTTTTAACACCAAGAAAGTAACGTCTATGGCGTCGATGTTCAACAACTGCGCAAACCTCAAAACCATTTACGTTTCTGAAAAATGGAATACATCTGCGGTAAAAGATTACAAATCGATTTTTAATCTTTGCAAAAAACTTTACGGCGGCAAAGGCACACACTGCACAGAGTCAGACATAAAATATGCTCAGATTGACGGCGGCAAAGACAATCCCGGCTATTTGACCAAATCCGGCGAGGCAGGTTTTGAAGCCCCGCTTACGTATGCGAAATTCGACTCTGAAACCGGCGTTTTGACGTTGGGCTACTCTAAAACACTTCCTGACGGCGCAAAAGAAATCAACGCCGAAAAAACGACATCAGAGGTTTGGATTGCAAGCGAAGTTACCGATGCTAAAAACGTTAAAAAGATAGTTATCGACAAGTCGTTTGCAGATTTTCAGCCTACAAGGTGTTATTATTGGTTTTATAACTGCACCGGGGTTACAGAAATTTCAGGTTTGGAAAACGTCAACACCGAAAATGTAACCGACATGAGATGTATGTTTTATGGAAATAAGGTTACAATGCTTGATTTGCGCGGTTTCAATACTGCAAACGTCAGAGATATGTATGAGATGTTTAAAGGTTGCGGCGACCTCAAAACAATCTTGGTTTCTGACAAATGGACGACCGAAAAAGTTGAAGTTTCAGGCGCGATGTTCCGTTTTTGCAGCAAACTTGAAGGCATGAACGGCACAAAATACGATGACGAAACCGAGGCAACACTCGGAGTAAACTATGCTAAAATTGACGGCGGCAAAGACAATCCGGGATATTTTTCGGAATTGAAGGCAGTTTCTTTGGAGATAAAAACCGCTCCCAAAACCGAGTACACCGAAGGCGATGAATTTATTGCTGAAAACGGCGTTTTAACAGTAAAATACAACAACAATTCTACCGAAGACGTAGACCTTTCAAAAGCCGAAATCACTGGTTTTGACAACACCAAAGCCGGTGAGCAGACTTTGACGGTAACTTATAGCGGACTTTCAACGGAATTGAAAGTTACTGTAAAAGAAAACGTACCGACACCTGTTTCGGAAATTATTCCTGCTTCGGGCGTAAAAGTTTGGTCATACAACGGCGTGATTTTTATTGAGTCTGAGCGTTCAGGTTTAGAATATAAGATTGTAGACCTTGGCGGCAGAACGTTAAAAACTTCAACCACTAAGTCTGACAAAGAAGAAATCCGTCTTAACGCAAACGGCATTGTGATTGTGATTTTAGGCGGTAAAAGTTACAAGGTAATGGCGAAATAAAAAGTTTCTCTAAAATAAGTTTACGAGGTTGTCTAAAAATGTAGGCAGCCTCGTATTTTTTTTATTATTCCCCCGAAAAAGTGTAAAAAATTACATTGTATAATAACGAAAAGATTGATTTACAGTAATTTAGATGTGGGTTTGAGCCGCAAGCATTGCGGCTCTACAAAAATAAAGGTTAAATGAAACTGTCGTGGATTTTTTCAAAAAAAACTTTCGTTTTTTAGAATATCTTTTAAAAATTTACGTTATATTTGCAGAGCGGATAAGTCCGGCAAATAGCCGGTGGCTGATTCTGTTTTAGGACGTTTATTGACGCGAACTCTACTATTCCAAACTTCGCAACTTTGAGCAAGGTAGAGGATACGGCAACAAATGTCCGTGTGTATGGTATATAAATAGGTTTTCTGTACCTTTTAGGGTATGGGGTACCTTTTATATAGTTAAGACGCGCGGGCTTTTTATGTTGCTTATCCTATCTTGCAAAGCAATGCGAAGGCTCGGAATAGTGGGATAAGTGAATGTAAAAACTCCCACGTCTTTTTTTGTTTAATTCCGAGTTTGGGGAAGTGTTCGGCGGAGCAATCTTTTATACAAATGATAATCGGAAAAGAAGGTCAACAACCGTTTGTGATTACAGATCCTATGGTTAGCAGAAAGCATTGTAAACTTACAAAAATAGATACCAATACGTTTGAAATCGAGGATTTAGACAGTCGAAATGGAACTTTTGTGAACGGTATCTCAATAGTAAAATGCAAAGTTACAAAAGCGGATAAAATTATGCTCGGACCTAATTTCCCACTTAGCATAGATGAGTGTTTTCCGCAGACGAATGGGTCTAAAAACTCTCCGCCAACTCCGCCGGAATCGCATTTTCCCGACCATTTAAGGCATGTTTATACCTGCTATCAAAAAGCCGATTCGCAACTAAAAACCAAGTTGAATATGTTAGGTTATGTACGTGCTTTACCAACTTTGATCAGCGGTATAATAACAAAATTAGCCACAACAGAAAAGTCTGATCTCCTTAGTTGGGGATTGACAATTGGGGTTGCAGCAATAGCATTTTTTATATCCTATAAAGTAGCAAAAAAAATATGCGAACAGACAAACGACCAAATAATCAAGAACAAAAACAATCTCCAAATTAATTACATTGACGGTAATTGTAAGAAGTTTATCGGAGACAAACCGCCGGAGAGTTTTGAAATGGTTGGTTGTAAATGTCCCCATTGTAAAAAAATTATAAAATGAAAAAAATCCTGACCATATTGTTGTTTTTGTTTTGTCAAAAGATTTTTGCGCAAAACATCTACGTCGTTTCTGTCGGCGTGGACAACTACCGCTATACCAACTCACTGCTTTTGCCCGGGAAAGATGCGAAAGCCGTTTCGCAATTTTTCAAGACGAAAACATCAAGTGTCGTAACAATTACCGGCAGATATGCTACCAAGGCGGAAATCGTCAGAAGCCTGAAAGCGGAGTTTTCAAAAGCAAGGGAAAACGACATGGTGGTATTCTTTTTTTCGGGACACGGTTATGAAGGCGGATTTTGTCTGTATGACACTCAAAACGGAAATCAAGCATCCAAACTTTCGTATGAAGAAGTAAAGGACATCTTCAAAAAAAGTTCCGCAAAGTATAAAATTATTTTTGCAGATGCCTGTCATTCAGGCGGTTTGACCGGCGGCAATACAAATTCCGATGATGCAAATTCCGCGTTTTCGTCATCGGAAGTTCTGCTCTTTTTGTCGAGCCGCGCAAATGAATATTCGCAGGAAAGCCCTTTTATGGCTAACGGTCACTTTACGGCTTATCTTCTTTCGGGTCTGAAAGGCAAGGCTGACAAAAATTCAGACCGTAAAGTTACGGCAAAAGAACTTTTTGAATACGTTAGCAAAAACGTAATCTACAAAACCAACGGCAACCAGCACCCAGTCATGTGGGGAAAATTTGATGGCAATATGGTGTTGAACAAGTTTTAAAAAAGGAGAACGGAAATATGAAAAACGAGGAACTGAAACCGGGTACAACTCTTAAAAATGGAAAATATAAAATAATAAAGATGTGCGGAGAAGGTACTTTTGGCAAAACTTATATAGCAGAATCAAAATCAGATGCAAAAATTCCCGTAAAAATTTGCATCAAAGAGTTCTTTTATAAAAACGGCAATTATCGTGATACTACTGACGGAATAACAGTAAGAACAATCCCCTCACAAGAAGAAAATATGGTTGAATGCATAAAAGACTTCAAAAGAGAGGTCAAACATTTGAAAAGAATAAACAGCGGTTATATAGTAAAAGTCGGAGATATTTTTGACGAAAACGGAACTTCTTATTATACGATGCAATACTTGGAAGGCAAAAATTTAGGAAAATATATCGCAGAATACGACGTTATTGATATGGATGCAGCTGTCGAATTAATAAGAAATATTGCAAATGCCGTTAATGTTTTACACAAAAATAGTCCAAAATTTTTACACTTAGATTTATCGCCGAATAATGTTATGATTACAGAAAATCAAGGTGTTGTATTAATTGATTTTGGACTTGCAAAAGCATTCGACAATAATAACAAATTAGAATCTTCTATGCCACCGGTAGGCGGAACGCAAGGTTATTATTGCGTAGCTGATTATCATATATTTAACGGTACTTTCCTCCCGCAAATGGATATTTATTCAATTGGAGCATTGTTTTATAAGATCTTAACGGGAGATAGTAATGTTTTGAAAAAAGTTTTCAGTAATCCTAATGAGTTTAACTTGTTTGGACAAACTTTGCGTAAGAAAAATGTACCTGATAATATAATTTCCGTTATAGAAAAGGCGTTGCAACCAACTGTTAAGAATCGTTTTCAAACCGTTGACGAATTTCTTGCCGCATTGCCAGAAGAAAAAGTTCTTGAAGCCGAATCGGAAGTTTCAGGAGGAGACAACACTCAATCAGAGACCGACACACTGTCCCAAAAATCTTTTGCCGAACAATTAAACGACCAAGGAAAAGAATTTTACAAAAACGGGAATTACCAAAGAGCATTTGAATTGTTCAAGCAATCGGCGGACAAAGATTTTCCAAACGCAAAATACAACTTGGGTGTCTGCTACGAAAAAGGCAACGGTGTTGAGCAGCATTTTGGATTGGCGGCTATGTGGTATGAAGATGCTGCTAAAAGCAATTTTCCCGGTGCAAAGGAAAAATACCAAAAAATTACCAACGAACATCCTGAGACTGCTGTTTATGAAGAATCTACACCAATATCATTTTTACTAAGTTTGTTTTATTGGCTTGGCGTAATTCCCACAATTACAGGCATTAATAAATGCGAAGGGGAAATAGGAAGCATATTGACAGCATTTGTCATCAACTATCTATTGGTGTCAATATGTTTCAAACAATACGCCTTAAAACGTGGATTGCAACTAATCTGCGGAGTTGGATTTTGCGCTGTATCCGCTTTTTACTTGATTACAAGTGATTTTTCCTCTTGGCTTATATTTGTATTCGTAATGGGATTAATAGAAGCGGCAAAAGGCATAATGTATTTTACATATTTATCCAAACGAAAGAAACTATATAATTTTTAAACTTAACTCAATATTATGAGCGACGAAACTTCAAGCACAGAGACGACCGGCAGGTCGAACAGCCGTAAAAACGGCGGTGCGGCAAAATTCGGTTATGCCGCAGGAGGAGGTGTTGCGGGTGCTGCAACTTCAAGTGCCTTCTCGCAAAACACGTCAGGCGACGAAGAGCCTTTAAAAACCGACATCGCAGAAGACGACGGTGTATTGGTTGCCGAACCCGAACCTGATGGCGAAATTTTAGAAACGTCCACTTTTGCCCCGATTGCGCACGTCAGCGACGAAATGACTTTCGCTGAGGCGTTTAGCGATGCACGGCATCAAGTAGGCGATGGCGGGGTATTTGAATGGCGCGGCCACGTTTACGGAACATATTACGCTAACGAATGGAATGACATGTCGGCTGCCGAGCGTGCGGACTTTAATTCGCGTGTGGACTATGATGCCGCACACATCGAACATGAAGCGTATTACGGACACCAAGAGCCGCCTTCAAAAATTGATGTTGACCCCGAACCGCCCGTCAAAGTAAATTCCATTCAGTTGGCGGATTGTGAGTTCGGCAAAGACGAAAAGGCGATAATAGCGGAACTCGATATGAACGGTCAGCCCGCCGTCTTATTTGATTTGAACCAAGACGGACATTTCGATTTGCTGATTACCGACCTTGACGAGAATGGAATCTTGGACGAAAACGACATCGCAGACATATCGGAATGGAACATAGAACTTAACGATTTGACAAGTATTTGCGATGAGCCGGTTGAAGTATATTTAGACGGAGCGGAATACTTGGAAGGTGCTATTGCCGACTTTTCCGATTTCGACAACGATGGTGATGTAGACAGTTTTGTTTAACCCTAAAAAAACAGAAAAATGCAGACATTAAAATTGGTATGCCCGAAATGCAAAAAGAATTTGTCGCTGCTTTTGAACGGCAGCAGCGACGTTTCAAGAAGAAAAATATCATGCAAAAGTTGCGGATATGTCGGCTACGGTTCTGAATTTATGCAAAGTTCATCAAAAAATTATCACGGTGGCGGATACAACGTCCCTGACACGGACGGCACTGAAAATGAGGAACTTGAAACCGAAATATACACAAAATCAAATGATATTGCTACCGACATGGGACAAATCCGCGAAATAGAAACCGGCAAGACACATAAACTGGAATTTGGAACAAATATCTTAGGACGCGAGGCGAAAGAGTACGAACCGAACAAGAAACCTACTTTGCCGATTAAGACAGCCGACAAAAAAATGTCCCGCGCCCATGCCCGCATTGATGTTGAAAAATCGCCGCATGGCGGCGGATACATTTTCAAAATGGAAGACACGTCCAAAAACGGCATAACAGTCAAAGGTCAGAAAATTCCGAAAGGCTCTGTAATTTACCTGAGTTTTGGCAACATTATGATTTGGGGCAGGACGAAAGTAATTTTTGAGGCGGCAAATGGCACAGAAACCGGTGGTGACGATACGGAAGGCACAATGTAAATTTTCACTCTTGCACCGCAATAAAACCGTTACGGTGCAAGTTTTTCTTAAAAAAAGAGCAATTATGAACATCGAACTTTATAAGCCTTTGACATTTCAAGGCATAGGACGCAAAGAGAATCAGGAGGACAATTTTTATCTTGACCCTGAAAACCGTTTTTTCATACTTTGCGACGGCATGGGCGGACATGCTGACGGTGAGGTTGCCTCAAAAACAGTTTGTGGGGCTTTATCGGATTTTTTTCACACAAACAAGACTGAAAACTTTGAAGTTTCGGAAGATTACATCAACCGTGCCGTAGAGTTTGCATATCAGGCTCTTGACGCGAAAGATGAAGAAGAAAACGAAATCAAAAAAATGGGAACGACTCTGACCCTCGTCTATTTTGGCAATAACGGAGTTATGACTGCATATATCGGCGACAGCCGCGTTTATCAAATCCGTCCTTCCGACAAAGGCAATCCGATAAAAATCAAAACTTTTGACCATTCATACGTAAACGCACTTGTTGCGACGGGACAAATCACGCCTGAAGAAGCCCGTACTCATCCCAAGCGCAACATCGTTACAAAATGTATGCAGCCACATTCGGACAGGGATATGCCGGATTTTTATTCCGAAAACGTCCGTATGGGTGATTATTTTTTTCTTTGCAGCGACGGAATTTTGGAAAATATCACCGACGAAATTCTTTGTCAAGTTTTGGCGGAAAATATTTCAGAAGACGAAAAAATCAAAAAACTTGAAGAACAATGCAAAGGCAAAACACGTGATAACTACACTTGTATCCTCTTAAAAATCAAAGATTTGGAATTTCCCAAAATAAAACTTTCGCTTTATGAGAACGAAGACAGCGACGATGAAATCCTCGAAACTCAGACTATTGAACCCGAACCCGAAAAATCGGTAGCAGAAAATCGTCCGTCTGAAAAAAAAGCTGAAAATTTTTTGTCGTCGGTAAAAGATTTTGTATCTTCGCTCATTAAAAGAAATGAGTTATGAAAAACTTTTTGACAATATTGTTTTTGTTTTGTGCTGTTTCGGCTTTCGGACAAAGAAAACCCAAACCGGTATTTAATTCAGGAATTTTTGCAATTGATACTGTTCAATACGACAAGAATTTCAAGTTTAACGACGGAATTTATTTGGAAAGAAATGATGTTTACAGAAATCTTCCGTTGCCGTCAAACAGAATTATATGCGATTATAAAACAAACGATACTGCGTTTCTTGAAAAAGTTTTGCGCGAAAAGTGGTTGCTGTATTATGACGAAAACGATGTTGTATTTCGGACGGGAATGAAATACTGTGCAGCGTATGCAATCAACGGCAAATTAATCATTAATTTAGGAAAAAAAGGTCATTTGCATTTGGACTGCGTTACTAATCTCATAATTATTCCTAAATTCGGGATTTTGCATTTTACAGACGGAGAACACTTTCCAGAAAAAGAATTCGGCGAGTTTTTAAACAAAAATGATTCATCCCTTTATGACGAATTTGTGAAAATTCCTAAAAATCAGCGTCCAGACTCAATAGAAAATTTTGTTATAAGATACAACGCAAAACATCCGGTATACTTTCCCGTTTACAAAGCGGATGACATAATGAAGAACTGGGACACATTGCTGTGTATGAACGAGTATGAGATAAGAAAGAAACTGTATCATATCGTTGACACCCTCAACGTAAATGTAAATGTCAGTGCGGTTGACACAGTGGAATATTATCCGGATTTCAAATTTAACGAGGGCATTTATTGGACTAAACAGGATTTTCTCAGAAATCTGCCGATTCCGTATGACAGGGTCATTATGCCTAAAAAAGGACTGATGAGAATTATTGATGATTCAGGCGAGGAAATAGAAGTCGCGGACACGCGCTGGGGATATTGCAGAGACGGAGTCGCATACAGAAATGGAGAACGCATCGAAATTGGCAGTTTATGCAAATATATCGAGGTTAGAATAACATCGAGTTACGAAATTAGCAACGACGGAATTAACACAACCTCTGAATGGGTCAGCGAAGAAGTACAAGACTCTTACCTTTTGGACTACCACACAGGCAAATCGTTCCTCTACGATTTTAAAAATCTTGAAGATTTTTTAG
This sequence comes from Bacteroidales bacterium, assembly GCA_017417315.1. Lineage (GTDB taxonomy): Bacteria > Bacteroidota > Bacteroidia > Bacteroidales > UBA3824 > UBA3824. The sequence goes on along the minus strand of JAFPZK010000037.1, from coordinate 31,894 downwards.
AAAAAAGAGATTTAGAACTTTACTCTGAATTCAAGAATCTGACAGAAAGAGAAAAGCGGAAATCTATGGATTCGTTTCTTTTTAAATACAACCAAAAACATCCGCTATACATTCCGGTTTATTGAATGACGTATTCCCCCGAAAAAGTGTTTAAAACGCAATAAGTCCTCTGTCTGCGATTTCTGTCAGACAAAAACGTATGGCAAGTAAAAGATGGTTTTGTGTAGCACCGCAAGGTAAATTTTCAAAAGACATTGCACCTGAGACTGGTTCTCCGTTTATCAAAATAAAAATTCCGGCATGTGATTGATACTTTTGATTGTCAACTATTCTTGTATTACAGCACACAGTAAAATCACTTTCCGAAAGGTTCAACGAATTTATTTCGTCAACTCTCATGATGGCATAGCCATAGAAAGATCTTTTGCGTCCGTAGATGATACTTTTAATGTCTTTGTTGAAACTTGGTGTTGAAACCCGGAGTACCGACAAATATTCTTCATTAATTGACGGGCGGAGTACAAATGCCGCCGGTGTTATATGTCCGCCTTGAATCATTTGCGGCGGAAAGATAACCCGTGCGACAATTTCATTGTCATCAACCAATGGTAAAACCTGAATATCAGCCATTTAATTTTTTCAAAACAGTTAAGACAAGTGAAACAGAAAACAACTTATTGTCGTCGCCGTCCACATTGTTGCCGCGGATTATAAAATACGAAAAAGTCTTGTCCCCAAGATTAATACCGGCTCGTTTGAGGCTGTTTTGCAGAAGAATTGTGCCGTTAATTTCGGGGAAAATCTGCCAACCTTGCAACAGTGCGCTCTCACAATTATCCAATACGCCGTGCATGTTGTCGATAACTTGTCTGTTGACAGGCAACGCATTGTAACCGTCCCAACCTTGTTTCAACTGAGACATTGCAAGCAGGCTTTCGTACAGCCTGCCGACATTGCCACGGTAAGGTTTGCTTTTGCGTTCTGCATATTTCGTTGCAGTATATATTTCTGGTTCAGTTTGATTCATATTTTTTTGTTTTTTTGATGTACTTAATAAGGCGTTTTTATTTTCCTCTTGGAATCAGCACTAATTCTTCGTTTTTGAAATCGACCTCGGCGTGTCCGCCTTTTTTTAGTTTGCCGAAAAGAATTTCTTTCATCAGCAAAGGATTTAACATCGAGTTCAAAACCCTGTCGATTTCCCTCGCTCCGTATTTGGGCGAAAAACCTTTTTTCAGAAGTTCTTTCATAGCCAAATCGCTGAGCGATAACGTGATATTCTTATCTTTGAGCCTTTCAAAAAGTTCGCTTAACTTCTTATTAAGAATCTTTTTCGCCATTTCTTCGTTCATATCGTTGAAAACAACTATTGACGAGAGACGGTTAATAAATTCCGGTTTAAACGTCTTTTTAGCCGCCGAAAGCATTGCATCGCCGACTTTTCCGCCCGTAAAACCGACCGTTTGTTGCGAAGCATATTCCGCACCGACATTACTTGTCATAATAATTATAACGTGCTTAAAATCCGATTTTTGACCTCTGTTATCCGTCAAACTTGCGTAGTCCATGATTTGAAGCATTATATTATAAATGTCAGAATGTGCTTTTTCGATTTCGTCAAAAAGTAGAACACAATTCGGCGTTTTACGGATTGCATCGGTCAAAAGTCCGCCGTCTTCATAGCCGACATAACCCGCCGGAGAACCGATAAGTTTTGCAACCGTATGTTTTTCAGTGTATTCGCTCATGTCGAAACGGACTAAATCCATATTCAACTCTTTGGCTAAAACTTTTGCAATTTCCGTTTTGCCGACACCCGTCTGACCGATAAAAAGAAACGAAGCAATAGGTTTTTGCGAATCCGACAAACCCGCTTTTGACATCAAAACCGCTTCAACGATTTGATTTACAGCCGTATCCTGACCGTAAATGAGGCTTTTGATGTTTTTGGAAAGGTTTTCCAACATTTTAGCCTCACTATTGTCATTGCTGTCTGGAATGTTGTTGAGTTTTTTTACCTTCGTCAGCATTTGTGAAATGAGTTCACAATCAACGGATTGAACCTTTTTCGGGTGAGAATTTTCGTCCAAAACGGGGTGAATTTCCCTATACGAACCCGCCTCGTCCAAAAGGTCAATCGCTTTTTCGGGTAAATTTCTGTCGTTGATGTACTTAACGGACAATTCAACGGCATGTTTTATGGTGTCTTTCTTGAACTTCACCTTGTGGAATTTTTCGTAAACGGGTTTTAACGTTTGAATAATTTTTACCGTTTCTTCCACCGAAGGCTCGGAGATTTCAATGATTTGAAAGCGTCTTAATAAGGCTCTGTTTTTCTCAAAAGAGCGTTTAAACTCTTTGAAAGTCGTCGCACCGATAAAACGGATATTGTCTTTGTCCATATATTTTAACATCATTGACGCGGCATCGTTGCTGCCGTCAGTTCCCATTCCGACAAGGTTGTGAATGTCGTTGATGTAAACTATTGAACGGGAATCTTTTGCGGCGGCAATTTCGTCCATAATGCCTTTTATGCGCTTTTCAAAATCGCCTCTGAACTGTGAGCCGGCAAGAATGTCGGAGAGTTCGAGTTGATAGATTTTTGCCGAGTTCAAATCCTTCGGAAGTGCTTCCGCCTTATCGGTGATTTTTTTTGTAAGACCGTGAACCATAGCCGTTTTGCCGACTCCGGGTTCACCGATGTAAAGTACGTTGTGGCGTTGTTTTTTCAACAAAACCTGAATCGTCCTCTCCATTTCGTCTTCTCTGCCCACAAGCGGATTAAAGTTTTTGGTCTCGCCGTTCAAAAGTTTTGTATACGACTGAACCATCGGCATAAAATTGTTTTCGGTAAAGTCTAACGGCGGTTGAGAGTCTTCGTCGTCATCGTCGAAACCGAAATCAAAACCTACTCCGAAAGGCGGTTTTACTTCTGTTTTGCCGACATTTTTGCCGAGGGGTTTAACGCTGGAAATCACGACGTTATCCTCGGTAAAATTATTTATTACCGCCGACATAAACTCAATAACGCTTTTCTTTGAATGTTTGTTCAAAAGGCGGTTTGCCTCGCAGTCCTGAGTATTTGCGATTCCGATTAAAACGTGAGGTACGTCGCACTCTTTTTTGCCGGTTTTTTCGGCGAGTTGGTCTGCAAAATTTATTGCGTGAAAAAGGTTGACCGAAACTTCGATTTCATATTCGACGTTTTCGGGAACGGTTTCCATGGAATCTATATATTTTTCCAAGTCGTCGGCGAATTTATCGGCGTTAATGCCGCTTTCGTCCAAGGTTTTTTCAAACTGTTCGAGTCCCAAAACTCCGTAATAGACAAAGAGTTCGGGTGTTATAAACTCGAATCTGCGGTTTTTGGCGGCTATTACGCAGTTTCTTTCTACCGTTTGTAAAAATGCTGACTGTCTTAACATCTTTTTAATTAAATCTTCTGAAATTAAAATAGTTAACTTCTTTAAAAAAAAACTATTCTTCCTGCCACGTTAATTTTAGCGGGAAATTATTACCGGCGGCTATCCGCATGGTTTTCAAGGCTTTGCTGACGGCAATATCGTATGTATAAACCCCGACTTTTGCGCTGCCCTTCGTATGAACTTCCATCATAAGGTTTTGGGCATCGTCAGGAGTTTTGAAAAATATGTCTTTGAGGACATAAACCACAAAATCCATCGTCGTAACGTCATCGTTGTGCATTATGACGGCGTATTTTTTGGGTTCATTGGTTTTTACCCTTGTTCTGTTTCTGACTTTTGTCTGCTCTTTTGCCATAGTTTTTTAATTAAAATGCTTGTCAATTATTTCCTGAAAAAAATCAGGCGGCATACACGGTCTGCCCGTTTTTTTGTTAACGAAACATAAAACCGTTTCGCCGGAATTTAAAAGTTCGCCCTTTTCATTATAACATTCGTACTCGAATTTCATTTTAACGGACGGGCGTTCCCTTACATAAACCTTTACTGTGATTAAATCATCGTAAAATGCTGGTTTTTTGTAATTTATGTTCATAGAAATAACAGGCATCATAAAGCCTTTTTTTTCGAGTTCGGCGTAAGAGCAGCCGCAATCTCTGAAAACATCGCTTCTTGCCTGTTCGTAATATAAGGGATAGTTTCCGTAATAACAATATCCCATTTTGTCGGTTTCACCGTATCTTACTCTAATTTGTGTCTGTCCGAAAAACATTTTCTATTTTTTTAAAAGGCAAAGATAAAAATTTTTTTTATTTCCCAAAAATAATTTTTTTTAGTGTTTGTTATGGACAATTTTGTTCTCCTGACAGAATAAAAAGTATGTGATTTTATTCTGTCGATAGAATAAAAAATATGTAATTTTGTTCTCTCAATAGAATAAAATTATTATATTTGCAAAAAATTTGATAGCGATATGGTACAGAAAAATATTATAAAAGAGGTACTTACGGGCAATCGTGAGGAAATAGACACGATAAAAGTATCTCCGAGAAACTCATTATACGATGTCGGACAAAAAACCTATGCTCTTTCTTGACGAAATACAGATAGTAGCGCATTGGGAAAAATTTGTCCGCCGTCTTGCAGATGAAAAATATCAACTTTTTGTTACGGGAAGTAATGCTAAAATGCTTTCGTCTGAAATTGCAACAACACTTGGCGGTCGTTTGATGGTTAAAGAAATATATTGATTATTCTGTTGATGCGTTTTTGTTGTTTCCGATAAAAAACATCGCCGATACACTCGTCGGGCGGGAAACAAATCCGAAATATTATTTTGTTGACAACGGAATTCTAAATCTTTTGACTTTCAATAATGATACTTTGCTTTTGGAAAATTTGGTAGCAATAGAACTTTTCCGTCGTTACGGCATTGACCAAAATGTCTTTTTCTACAATCATAATGTAGAAATTGATTTTTATGTTCCTGACGAGGGGTTGGCAATTCAAGTAAGTTATGATATTAGCAAATCAACGGAAACTTTCGAGCGCGAAACCAAAGCATTTGTTAGTTTTGCTAAGTTTATTAATGTACGCCGTTGTGTCATCATCACTTATGCCAATGAAGATAAAATTACGGTTGACGGTTTGGAAATTTTTGTAATTCCGTATTGGAAGTGGGCGTTGGGATTGTGAATTTTTTTTTTTACCTTTGCCGTCTGAAATTATACGGGAGGAAAAACAGTGGCAAAAAAACTTTTCATAGCGGAAAAACCGTCGGTAGCCCAAGAGTTTGCAAAGGCTTTGAAGGAGACTCACGAGAGAAGAAACGGCTATCTCGAAGGCGCAAAAACGGTTGTAACTTGGTGCGTAGGACATCTTGTAACTATGTCATACCCAGAAATTTACGACCCTAACCTTAAACGTTGGCGTGAAGATACTCTGCCTTTTTTGCCCAAAGAATTTCTCTACGAAATTATCCCTAACGTAAAGGCTCAGTTCGATATTGTCTCCTCGCTTCTTAACCGCGAGGACGTGGACTGCATTTATGTCTGCACCGACTCGGGACGAGAAGGAGAATACATTTACCGCCTCGTCGATATGATGGCAAAAGTCCCTGAAACTAAGGAAAGAAAGCGCGTTTGGATTGACTCTCAGACCGAAGAAGAAATCCGTCGCGGAATCCGTGAAGCAAAACCTCTTAACGCTTACGACAATCTTTCAGCCTCCGCATATCTCCGCGCAAAAGAAGATTATTTGATGGGAATAAATTTTTCAAGAATTTTGACCATTAAATACGGAAATATGCTGAAATCTCACCTTAAACTCGACAAAAACGTTGCCGTTTCGGTCGGCAGGGTGATGACTTGCGTTCTCGGAATGGTCGTAAGAAGAGAAAGGGAAATCAGAAAGTTTAAAAAGACTGCTTTTTATAGAGTTTTGGGAAATTTTGAGGCGGGGAACTGCAAAATTCAAGGCGAATGGCGTGCCGTTGAAGGCTCGGAGTATTTTAATTCGCCGAAACTTTATAAAGAAAACGGTTTCAACAAAAAAGAAGATGCCGAAGAATTAATTAACAAACTTCAACAGGCTTATTCTCAGGCGGTTATCGAAACAATCGAAAAGAAAAAGGAAAAGAAAAACCCGCCGCTTTTGTTCAACTTGGCTGAACTTCAAAACGAATGTTCAAAACTTTTTAAAATTTCGCCGGACGAGACTTTGCAAATCGTTCAGACTCTTTACGAAAACAAACTCGTAACTTATCCGCGTACTGATGCAAGGGTGCTTTCAACGGCGGTCGCGAAAGAAATCACGAAAAATCTTCACGGCTTGGCGACAAGAAACGAATATTTGGACTTTTTGAAAGATATAAAACAGCATGGCATTTACGCCAAAATCGACAAAACCCGTTACACCGATGATAAGCAAATCACTGATCACTACGCAATTATACCGACGGGTCAGGGATTTCAGAATTTGGAAACGATGTCCGAGACGGCAAAAGGCGTTTATGACAGAATCGTAAAAAGGTTTTTGGCGGTTTTTTATCCGAGTGCCGAATACAGAAAAGTCGCGCTGAAACTTTTGGTAGGAAAAGAAGCGTTTTTCTCTAATTTCAAGGCTCTTGAAAATCCCGGATATTTAAAAGTTTACGCCTCGGATTCTAAGCCCCAAAACGCTGATAATAAGCAAGATGAAGAAGAAATTTCGGAAGCGGGAATCGAAGTGGTGTCAAAACTTAAAAAAGGTTCTTTGCTCGATATTTCGGGGTATGACATAAAGGACGGCGAAACTTCTCCGCCAAAACGTTATAATTCGGGTTCGCTGATTCTTGCAATGGAAAATGCGGGTCAGTTTATCGAAGACGAAGAGTTGAGGGCTTTGGTGAAAGGCCGGGGGATAGGTACGTCTGCAACACGTGCCGAAATACTTGCTAAACTCGTCAAAATCAATTATTTAAACTTAAATAAAAAGACACAGATAATCACTCCGGCAAGGCTCGGCGAATTGATTTATGAGGTTGTAAAAGCCGCCGTTAAACCGCTTCTTAATCCCGAACTTACGGCAAGTTGGGAAAAAGGTTTGGGCATGGTGGCTGACGGCGTAATCGGTCAAAACGAATATCTTGAAAAACTCGAAAACTTTGTCGCAAAAAACACTAACCTTTGCAAAACGCTCGGAAATTATACGGCTTTGGCAAGGATTTTTTCGTTAGTGGATTATTGCTATAAATAAAGGACGAAAATGGAAGAAATGTTTTTGCAATTACAACAATTGGATTCCGTAAGGTTGAATTTCGGGAACAACGGCGGACTTATTTTGAGTATTGTTCAGGCATTTGTGATGTTCGGCGTGGCACTCTCGATAAAACCGCTGCATTTCAAAACCGCTTTTTATCACCCAAGGAGCGTGATAACCGGCTTTTTGGCGCAAGTTGTTGTTTTACCGTGCGTTACGTTTCTTTTTGTTTGGGCTTTTAAAAGTTATCTGACCGTTACGGTGGCTCTCGGGGCAATTCTCGTGGCGTGCTGTCCGGGCGGAAACATTTCTAATTTTATTTCGTCAATTTCAAAAGGGAATATCGAACTTTCGGTTTCGTTGACGGCTATTTCAACGGTTTCTGCCGTGATAATTACTCCGCTTAATTTTATGTTTTGGGGCGGGCTGTTTATTTCGTCATCGGATTTGGTAAGAGAACTGCATATTCCTGTAAGTGAAGTGTTTAAAACTCTTTTCCTGATTATCGGCATACCGCTTTTGCTCGGCGTTTTATGCTCTAAAAAACTGCCTGAGTTGACGAAAAAAATTGCAAAACCGATTCAAAGAATTTCTCTCGGAATTTTTATGGCAATGGTCATAATTGCTTTTGCCGCTAACTATGAACTATTTGTCAAATACATAAAATGGATTCTTCTTATCGTCTTGGTTCATAATGCGTTGGCGTTTTTAGCGGGAAACTTTTCGGCACGGTTAGCCCGCCTTAACGAAAGGGACATCAGGACATTGACGATTGAAACGGGGATTCAAAATTCGGGTTTGGCTCTGATGCTGATTTTCAATCCCGAAATTTTCCCTTCTGAGACCGCAACCGGCGGAATGGCTTTTATGGCGGCTTGGTGGGGTGTTTGGCATATAATTTCGGGACTGAGTTTGAGTGCATTTTGGAATTACGGACGAAAAATCAAATATAACAACTTACAAAAAAACAGAAAAACACTATGAAATTTTCAAGAGTTGAAGACCAAAGTTGGGGATATTCGCTTGTTAAAGCGTTTCCGATTGCGGTTCATAATTATATTTTTTACAGAAAAATCTACACCACGGGGCTTGAAAACATTCCCGATGAAGGTGCGGTGATTTTCGCGCCTAATCATCAAAATGCCTTGATGGACGCTTTGATTTTAATCAGCGTTAAAAACTGGCAGCCTGTTTTTATGGCGAGGGCTGACATTTTTGCCGGACAGTTTTTGCGAAGGTTTCTGTTTTTTTGCAAAATTCTTCCGATTTTCAGAATCCGCGACGGAAAAGAATCGCTGAAAGAAAATAATTTTGTCTTTCAAAAGGCGGTAGAAGTCCTGAAAAAACGCCGTTATCTTGTCATCTATCCAGAGGCAAGTCATAAAGGCATTCACCGTCTCAGACCTTTAAAAAAGGGAATCACCAGAATTGCGTTTATGGCAGAAGAAGCCACTAATTATACTTTGGGCGTAAAAATTGTGCCTGTGGGAATCAATTATCAGGATTACTATGATTTCCGCACCGACGCGATGATTAATTTCGGAAAGCCGATTAACGTTGAAGATTATGCCGCGCTTTACAAAGAAAATCCGCAAAAGGCTAATCATCAATTAGTTGAAGAAATTAAAAAAGAACTCAGCACTTTAATAATTGACATTCAGGACACCGAAAATTACGACAATTTTGAAACGGCAAGAGAAATCCTTGCGCCTTATTTAATCAGAAAAAACGGTAAGTTGATTAACAATTTCAAAAATCAGATTTCGGCAGGAAAAGAAGTTGTCGGCATTCTCGGCAAAATTAAGGAAGATGACCCCGAAGAATTTTCTTCCTTGACCGCATTGTTGAAACAATACCGCGAGGCTTTGACGAAAACTAATTTAAAAGATTGGATTGTTAGAAAAAAATATAAAATTTGGGGAATTTTGCTTCGGACGTTGATTTTGATTACGACGTTTCCGATAAATGTTTTCGGGTTTGTTAACAATTTTGTGCCGTATCATCTGCCGTTTTTGCTGACAATGCGGATAAAAGACAGAAATTTTCACACCTCGGTAAGGTTTGTTTTGTATTTGATTTTGTTTCCCGTGTTTTACGGCGTTATTTTTTGGCAACTTTGTAAATATACGGATTCATGGCTGTTGAGGGCTTTGTATATGATTTCGGTGCCGCTAACGGGAATTTTTTCGCACCGTTATTATGCCTACGTGAAAAAAGTAGCCGCAATGTGGAAAATGTTTTTCAACCGAAAAAAAACGCAGTATTTGAGATTAAGCGTTTTAAGGGACAAAATTGTTGAAATTTTTAAAAGGAAAATTTAGGGAAATTTTTTTGTTGTTTGAAAAAAATATTCATATCTTTAACCGCTAAAAATTTTTGTCAACGATGATGAAAAATAAAACGATTGAAGAATTGATTGAAGACGAAAGATATTTGAAACTTTTGTCAGAAAAATACCCGAATACATCGAGTTGCTCCACCGAAATCATTAACCTTGAAGCAATTATGAATTTGCCAAAAGGTACGGAACATTTTTTAAGCGACCTTCACGGCGAAATAACCGCTTTTACGCACGTGTTGAAAAACGCTTCGGGCGTTATCCGCAGAAAGGTTGACGATATTTTCGGAATGACTATGCGTCAAAGCGACAAAAACGCCCTTTTGTCTCTCATTTATTATCCGAGCGAAAAACTCGCCCTTGTCAGAAATCAGGAAAAAGATATTGACGATTGGTACAGAACAACTCTGTATCAGATAGTTGCGGTGGCAAAAACCGTAAGTTCAAAATACACGAACTCAAAAGTCAGAAAACTTCTGCCCGAAGAGTTTGCATACGTGATTGAAGAATTGCTTCACGAGGACGAAAATTCTCCCGACAAACAGAGTTATTACGCTCAGTTAATCAACACGATAGTCGACATCGGACGAAGCGAAAAAGTTATTATCGCAATTTGTCATTTGATTCATAGTTTGGTAATTGACACTTTACATGTTGTCGGCGACGTTTACGACCGAGGTCCCGGAGCTTGCGACATTATGGAAACGCTTTGCAGTTATCATAATTTTGACATTCAGTGGGGAAATCACGATATTTCATGGATGGGCGCAGCGGCTGGAAACTTGGCGTTAATAGCCAATGTTGTCAGAATTTCAATACGTTATGCTAACGTCGAAACCTTGGAAGAAGGCTATTCGATTAATCTTTTGCCGCTTGCAACTTTTGCATTAGACACTTACGGAAACGATAAATGCGAAGTTTTTCAGGCTTGCGAATTTGAGGAAAATTCCAGAATGAGCCGTTCGATGCAGTTGATGGCAAAAATGCACAAAGCGATTTCGATAATTCAGTTCAAACTTGAAGGTCAGACTATAATGCGCCGTCCCGAATTTAAAATGGAAGACAGACGGCTTTTGCATTTGATTGATTTTGAGAAAGGTACGATTACCATTAACGGCAAGACTTACGAATTAAAAGACAAAAATTTTCCGACTGTTGACCCGAAAGACCCGTACAGACTAAGCCTTGAAGAAGAGCAGTTGATGGTTCAACTTTATCATTCTTTCACCAGCAGCGAAAAACTTCAAAATCATCTTCGTTGCATTTATAAGCAGGGAAGTTTGTTTTTGGTCAGAAATAATTGTCTTTTGTATCATGCGGCAATTCCGCTTAACGAAGACGGAAGTTTCAAAGAGGTTACGATAAAAGGGCATAAATATAAGGGCAAAGCGTTGATGGAGCATTTTGACAAGATAATCCGTCAGGCGTATTTTTCTCCGATTGAAACCGAAGAAAAACACTTGGCCTTAGATTATATGTGGTATCTTTGGTGCGGACCGGATTCGCCGCTTTATAATAAGGACAAAATGACGACTTTTGAGCGTTATTTCATTCAGGACAAAGAACTGTCAAAAGAGGAAAAAGGTCCTTATTACGAACTTGCAAACAATGTTGAAACTTGCGAAAGAATTTTAAAAGAGTTCGGACTTGACCCTGAAAAATCGCGAATCATTAACGGACATATTCCTGTCAAAACTACTCAGGGCGAAAGTCCTCTTAGGGCGGGCGGCAAACGTTTGGTCATCGACGGAGGATTTTCAAAGCCTTATCATAAGACCACCGGCATTGCGGGTTATACGTTGATTTATAATTCTCACGGTTTGCAACTCGTTCAGCACGAGCCGTTTGAAAGCAAAGAAAAAGCAGTTCAGGACGGAACGGATATTCATTCACGGGTTCAGTTGGAGGAATTTAAGTATCACAGAATGTTGGTTCGCGACACCGACCGTGGCAAAGAACTGCAAATTCAAATCGACAATTTGAAAAAACTATTGATGGCTTACAGACAAGGTGTTATAAAGGAGAAATAAAAAGAACTATTCGGAAGTAATTTCTGGTTGTATAAAATTTTGCTATAAAGCGACAACGGCGGACATTAAAATCCGCCGTTATTTAAAAGTTATTTTTTCCCGCCTAACATTTCGGCTAATTTTTTATCCTTAAACGTGTGTTTTTCTTGATCCCAAAAGCCAAAGTCAGCATCGTAACACCAAGTTGTCCACGCAACGTTAAACTCGTCAAAAACGCTTAACATATCTTTTGTCCAAGCATACGCTAAATCTCTGTCAACAGGGCAATAAACGCCCCATTCACCGCAGAAAAGTTGCAAACCGTATTTTGCTGCAACGTCAATGGCATCTTTCATTTCGTTGTAAATTTTGTCTCTGTTCCATTCTTCTTTGGTGTACTGCTCAATAAACGGTTTTATACTGTCAGGTGTCGCCGCATATTCTTCCGCTGAAATCGGAATGCCCGGATAAGTTACTTTGCCTTTATAATTCTTGATGTCTGTCCACCATGCACCGTAATGAGTTACAATCATCGGGTTGTAATAATGAAAACTTAGAATGATGTTTTTGTCGTTTTCGGGGACTTTTAAGAATTTAAACGTACCTACTCCCTGCCAAAGGTTAGAACCGATTACCAACGTCCTTTCGGGTTCGCGGGCGCGTAAAGCTTTATGAACTTTTGCAACAAGCCTGTTCCATTGCTCATGTTCTTGGGCTGTCGGTTCGTTCATAAACTCGTAGGCAACCCAGTCGGTAGAATAATTAATCAACGAATCCTGCAACTGACTCCAAAGATTTATCAAACCGTCTTGCGCTTTTTCATCGGTAAAAAGCGTGTTTTGTCCGCCCTCGTTGGACGCATTGAAATAATGCGCACGGATAATATGAAGGTCAACAATAGCGCGGATATTGTGTTTACGGGCAAGATTAAGAGCGTTTTTCAACAAGCCCCATGCTTCGGGAAGTTTGTTGCCTTGTTCGTCCCAAAACTGCTCCTCGTCAATCGGGATTCTCACGTGGTCGAAACCCAAACTGTCAAGTCTTACAAAATCGTCTTCCTGAATGTGAAGGCGGCGTTTTTCTCCGCGTTCTTCACTTTGCGAAAGCCAATGACTAAGGTTGGTTCCGCGTTTGATTTTAAAGCCTTCTTTCTTTTCAGGCTGATTAGTAGTGCCGCCGCCACATGCGGATACAATACAGCATAACGCCATTAAGGCACAAAGCAAAAAATTATGTCTTTTCATGCGATTAGTGTTTTTAAATTTTTATTTATTTTTCTTTTCTTAAAGTCTGTTGATAAACTTTGCAGCAAGGTTTATAGCCGCTATTTTGTCAGCGGCCGCTAACGGATCTATGCCGAAAGTATAAAGCCCGTGTTTGGGTACAAAGACATTGTTTTTGCCGCTCAAAGCCTCTGCAATGCGGTTTTCAAAATCTTTTTCAGAACTGTTGACAACCTTTAATTTGTCTTTGAATGTCCAAACTTGGTCAGGGATATAGTCTTCCGCTAAATCTAAGAATTTGTTGGCATCTAAATTTATTTTCCTCATCGCAAATTCCAAATCCGTAGGGTAGGAGTGTACAAAACAAAGCGAGTTCATACGCGCATCGGTTATAAAATTATATGCCGAAAAAAATGTGTCAAGTTCTTTGGGAAATTTTACGAGATTGTCGGCTATTGCTTCATAACCGTTGCAACTGCGCGTTATTCTGATGATAGAACCGTAATCCATAGGCGTTCTTGAAAACTGTTCAAAAGAACAATGATGAGACGTTACGTAGAAAAAACGGTCTTTTAAACCCGGCATTTCTTTTTTCAGCGGGTATTCGGGACTAATAGATGATTTAGTGTTAGCACCCTCAGGCATACAAGAAGTTACGTCCAAAATCATAGAGCCGCAACGTCCGATTGTAAAACCTGCGGTGTTGATACTTTTTGCCGCATCAACGAATTTAGAAATCATCTTAGCGAGCAGTTCGTTTTTATATAATATAGAAGCCATATTTTTTAATTCCCGATTTTTTGCTGCAAAGATACGGTCTTTACCTCTAAAAAACAAAGTTTTATTGTTAAAAAAAAATTAAAAACCCCACTCAGAAATTATCGTTTCTTTTTCTGCCGCCTCTTGAACCGTTTTGTCAAGATTGCAGAAAAAGTCTAATCCCGTAAAAGTTTCTAACTGGTCAATCGAGACGGCATATTGTTTTATGCTTTTTTGCTCGCTGTCAGAATAACTGCTTTTGTGTTCAATCCAAAAACCGAGAGCCTTATATTTGCCGTCTTTTAAGCATAAAACAGCCATAAAAAAGTATTTCGGAATTATCAAACCGTAATCGTCATGGGTCTTGAAATCAAAAATTTGGCTTTCGTTGTCAATAGTTCCGCCTTTTACGACGTAGAGCGTATCGCGGAAATCGTTTCTGTTCCAAGACCTTACTTTGTTTTCCATGTCAGCCCAAATAAAAGCGTTAAGGGCGTTGTATTGAGGGTGCATATTAGAATAGCAGAAAGTCTGACGGTTCATCTCTTTTGATTGCAACCTGTCAGCCGAAGGGCAGAGGTGTCCCCTGTCAAAACCGCTGTAACGATAATCTTCATAAGTAGAGCGGTATTCTGCCGGAATGTCCTCATCTTCGTGCCAAGCGTCATCACCGCTGCGTGAAACGTTGCTCGCTGAATTGCCTTTGTGCATTTGATACGCCGTCCAACGTTGCGCTTTTTTGTCGCAATCCCATTCCAACATGTAGTTAACACCGTATTCTGAATCTTTTTTGACAATAAGGAGATTGTTTCCGCCTTTGATTTTCGGACATTCGATACGGGTTGCGTAGTCGGAATTTTCAACCGTTGGTGTATAGTTTTTGTTTTCGACGATTTCGATGTCGTTGTCAGGGACTTTTGCACACGAAGAAATCAAAACCGCAACAAAAGATAATATTATAATTTTTTTCATGATTGTTTTTTTTATAAAAATTAAAAATGTCGAGACGTTGCACACAACGTCTCGACGGGGAAAATAAAATTAATTTGTGGGTTTGGTGCCGGCTGTTTGCGGGTCTGATGTTCCGTCAGAATATAATTCTGCGTATGTTGCAGTATTAAGACCGCTTGTACTCAAATATGATTTTATAGTACCGTATAAAATCACCTTTTTACCTATATTATTAGATGTTACTAATATTAATGATTTTATTGTATTTGACGATGGTTTTACTGAAACACATTGCGAGTAATCCTTTTCGTTAGGGCTTGTTGCTATGATTAAGTTTGATGTAGAAGGATTGTCGGCATTGAAATTAGCAGTGTTTATGTTACTTCCAGAACAACTTCCTACTATATATCCCATAACATATCCTTTATCCGAGGAAGATGTTGTCAAATCCGTCATTTTTAATAAATCTGCGCAAGTGTATGGTTTGTCATACGTTCCGTCGCCTTCAAATTGTATTGCAACATTTTCTTTCAACGAGAAATTTATAATTTCAAACGTGCTCTTAACTTCTTCGCTTGAAGTATATTTGAATGCAATTACAAAACTTTTTCCTGCATACGAACTTAAATCAACTGTTACGGTATTGTTTTTACTTGCATCTCCAAATGTTATATTGAGCGATGTCCAAGTTGCAGAAGCAACATTGTCAGAAAAATTTTCCGATATATATACACCGTAACATTCAGCCGGAGTTGTCGTATTTTTGTAATAATTTGTAAATTTCAAAGTATATTCTTTGCCGCTTTCAAGAGTGAATTTCGGCGAAATAAGCCAACTTTCTGACTCTGTGGTCGGCTCGGCGGTTGCTCCGTAAGTACCCGCAATCCAAATATGCTCGTCTTTTGAATCATAACGTTTAACATCGTAAACTAAAAAGTCGCCGAAGGCTTTCTTTGATTTAAAATCATAACTGAACGGTAATGTAGCAGTCTTAACAGTGCTTTCGCCGTCAAAACCCGAAACGGGAACCTCATCTTTTATTATTTCGCTTACTGACAATTTAAATACGTCAAAAGTGCCTTTTTCGCTTTCGGTTGAGGTGTATTTGAAAGCAATTACGACTGATTTTCCGGCGTAATCGTTCAAACTTATTTTATTTTCTTTTTCAGGCTGCTCTGCGCTGCCGAACTCCATTGAGAGTTTTGTCCACGTTGCAGTTTCGGGATTGTCAGAATAATCCTCTGAAATATATGCCGAATAAACTTCTGACGGATTAGCCGCATTTTTGAAAGAGTTTGTAAAATAAAGTTCGTATTCTTTGCCGCTTGCCAAGGCAAACTTCGGAGAAATCAACCAACTTTCAGCCGTTTCTTTTGAAGTCGCTTTTGCTCCATACGAATTGTCGCCAACCCAAATATGAGCGTCTTTCGATTTATAACGCTGAATGTCATAAACCAAGAAATCGGCTAATTTTTGGGTTTTGAAGTCATGAATATACGGCAAAGAAGCGGTTTCTATTGTGGTAATTGTGGTATTTTCGCCGTCAAAGCCTTTCTCGGGAGTTTCCGGCACAATTTCTTCCACTTTGAAATCCTTAATCTGAAATTTGCCTTTGTCTTCTTCCGTTGAGGTATATTGGAAGGCAATCGTGATAGAATTTCCGGCATAACTCGTTAAGGTGATTTCATTAGCCTTGTTGTTGCCTTTGCTGAACAATACTTCTACTTCCGTTTTGTCGGCTGTGGTAGGATTGCCGCTGACGTAATTTTTCAAAACGTATGCTTTGTAAACTTTTTTTGCATCGGCTGCGGCTTTGTCGGTATTTGTTGAAAATGTTAATTGATAACCTTTTCCGCTTTCAAGAGCAAAACTTTTTGAAAGTAACCAACTTTCAGACTCTTTGTTTGCGGTAGCGGCTATGCCGTCGGCGGTAGATTTCCAAATATGTTCATCTGCCGAAGTAAATTTTTTAACGTCATAAACCGTAAAATCTGTTATTCCGGCAGTTTGGTCAACGCCTGAAACAGCCTCTTCGTTTTTAACCGTTTCCGTCAAAGAGAATTTTAAAATCTCTAACGTGCCTTTTTCTTCTTCCGAAGATGTGTATTGAAATGCGATTACGATGTTTTTGCCTGCATAATCGCTTAAATCAAACGTGTTTTCTTTGTTTGATTTTTCGGCTGCAAATTCCATTGTTAAGGCTTTTTTCGTGGCTTTTGACGGGTCAGAAGTGTAATCTTCCAAAACGTATGCCTTGAAAACTTCCGCCGGTTTTGCGGCTGTCAGATAAGAGTTAGTGAATTTCAATTCGTATTCTTTGCCGCTTTCGAGAGTGAATTTCGGTGAGATAAACCAACTTTCAGCCTCTTTCGTAGAAACGGCTTTTGCACCGTATTTTTCGTCAGCAGTCCAGATATGCGTGTCTTTTGACTTAAAGCGTTTAACATCGTAAATCAAGAAATCACCTAATTTTTTCTCCGTCTGAAAATCGTATGAAAAAGGTATTTGGGCTGATTTCAACGTGCTTTCGCCGTCAAAACCCGAAACGGGAACTTCGTTTTTAACTTCTTCTTTCAAGGAAATTTTTATAACCTCAAACGTTCCTTTTTCTTCTTGTGAAGCGGTGTATTGAAAAGCGATTACGATATTTTTTCCGGCGTATGCGCTTAAATCAAGTGCAACGTCATTGTTTTTGCTTGCCTCGCCGAAAGTCATTTCCAAAGCCGTCCATTTTGCAGCGGAAAAATCTCCGGCAAAATTTTCTGAAATATACGCTTTGAAAACCTCTGACGGTTTTTCAGCGTTTTTGTACCAATTCGTGAACTCTAACGTATATTCTTTTTCGCTTTCTAAGGTGAATTTCGGTGAAATCAACCAACTTTCAGCCTCTTTGGTCGAAACCGCCGTTGCACCGTATGAACCTGCCGTCCAAATATGAGTGTCTTTTGAATTGAAACGTTTAACGTCGTAAACCAAGAAATCACCAAATTTTTTCTCCGTCTTAAAATCGTATTCAAACGGTATTGCGGCTGCTTTTAAAGTGCTTTCGCCGTCAAAGCCCGAAACGGGAACCTCCGGCGCACGTTTTTCTCCTAAATATACTTCATTGATTTCAAACGTTCCGATTTTGTCGCCGTCCGTTGCGGCAGAGGTGTATTCAAAAGCGATGTGAAGATTATCGGCTTTGTATTCGGTTAAATCGAAAGTGTTTTCAACCCAAGTCCAGTTTGACGACCAATTTTCTACGCTCAGTTTTGTCCAAGTGGCTTTCGTAGGGTCGCCGCCTGCGTAATCCTTTGAAACGTAAACTGCGCATTTTTTGTCAACGCCTTCTGCTTCGGGGAAATTGTTTGCCGAATGATTGAAATAAAACTCTATTTTTTCGCATTTTGAAACATCAACTCTCGGTGAAATAAGCCATGCTTTGTTGTCGGCGGCAGAGCCTTTGGCAACCATTCCGTATTGCGTGGACGGTGTCCAAACGTGTCCTAATTCGTCAGCCTTGTTAATGTTATAAATCGAGAATTTGTCAATGCCCGCTTCTTTGAATTTTATGTCAATTGCGGTTAATAATTCCGTAGTATTGTCCATTCCGTCAAAGCCGGTGCTTTCGGCGGGAGCGTCAATGATAGTGCCTTCCAACGCAGAATAGAACAAGGATTTAAGACCGTTAACGCCAAAATATGACTGAATAAAACCGCCTAAAACAACTTTTTTTCCTAAGATGTCTTTGTGTGCTGACAAGTTGAGCGCGGTGCGGTGTTTGGTGTTAGCGGGAAGTTGTACGGGAAGACAGTTTTTGTAGTCTTTTTCTTCCGGCGTAGCGGCGATTAAGATGTTGCTTTCCGTTTTGCAGTCAGCGGCTGAAAATTTCGCGCCCTCGGCTAATTTCTGACCGTCAACATAGCCTACGATATAGCCCGTAACATAACTTTTTTGTGTTGAAGAAGTAACAGAGGCTAATGCCTTTTCAACCGTAAGCGGTTCTTCGGGAGAACTTTCTTCAACTTTCGGATTTTCGTAAGCGACGGTTTCGGTTATTGAGCCTGTTTTTACCGCAAAGTTTTTGATTTCCCAAGTTGCAGCCGATGAGGTCGTGGAAGTATATTTAAAAGCAAATGTTGCGTTGCTTTTCAAATATTCTTTCGGGAGATTGAACGCCGTGCTTACAAATTCGTTCCAAGAGGCGGGTTTGCCGGTGTTCAAAACCGCTGAAATCGGCAGTTGAATCCAAGTGGCTTTTGTGGGGTCGCCATCGTAGTCAAACGAAATCAAAAACTGTTTGTCTTGCAACAAATCACCGGCTTCGTAAGCGATGATATGCTCGAAAGTATAGTACGCTTCTTCTGCCGAACTCAAATCCACCGTTTGGGTAACCAAATAGACGGTTGCGGCATTTTTAGTAGAATTAACGTTTCCCGTAACTTTTGCCGTTGAAAAGTCTATCGTATAATTGACTTTTTCGTTGTCGGAAACCGAAACGCACGTGCCTAAACTCGAAGAAAACTTTTCTGAAATAAAAGTTCCTTCTTCTAATTGTCCGGCTTTTTCCTGATCCTTTTGATATTGGTAGTTAGGATCAACGTATGGCAGGACATCGTGAGTGTCAACGCACGCAAAAAATGCGGCTGAGGCAATGCCTGCCAAAACTGAATAGTATAATAATTTTTTCATGTTTTTATATTTTTGTAATAATTATCGTTTTATAAAACTTTGACATCAGAATAAGTGCGGATTAACAGTTGCCAAGTGTTGTTGTAACGGGTAAAAACCGCCGTTAAGTCCACTTTACCTTGCGGCATCGGTTCTTTTGCAAATTTGGCGTAAAGTCCGCTTGTTCTGACCACAAAATTAGTGGAATATTGCTGTTCGTTTAGAAATCTGTTTTCGTAAGTATCTGAGGGTGCAAAAACAGCCCTTCCGTCAGAGTCTTTGAAAGAGACGTTTTTTAACGTGATAAGCGTTCCTAAATCGTCTTCCGAGAGTTCTGAGGCTGAATTTATTTCTTTTGCTTTTACTTTTGAAGTATCAGGCAAGGCCAAAATTCTGAAATGTTGTTGCCAGAGAATTTTGTTCATTCTTCCGATTGAATTGTTGTAAGGCGCACCTATTTGCGGCATTTTGCCGTAACCGCCTATGTACAAATCTTTTAAGTTGACAACTATTTCTTGTCCGACGGGAAGATAAGTGAACAGTCCGTTATCTTGAATGCTCAGCATTATGCCGCCGGTTGCATCTTGAAGCGAAACCTGATTTGCTAAATTAGATTCGATGTCGTTGCCGGTGATGATTCCACGGATTTGAATGTCATCGAGAATTTCAGCGGCTTTGCTTGTTGAAATAACCTCTGAATATTTCTCCTTTAATTCCTTGATTGATATGATGTTTTGACATACAATCGTGTTATTGCCGTAGGGGAAATTTTTAGGGTCGAGAAAATAATCCTCGCCTAAATCCTCGTCTTTTTCGCCACAGGAGATTATCGAGGCGGCGATTGCTAATATGGTAAAAAATTTTTTCAGCATTTTTTTCTGTTTTTTTTTAGAATTTGTAAACCAAGTTCAGCATACCGTTAACGCCCCAAGCGTAATATTTTTTGGGATTTTGAGAAAACACGTATGCTTTGTCAGTGATTTGATTTTTTGATTCGTTGTAAGTTCTGTCAGTACGGTTTTGTTCGTAACCGCCGGTGCAAATATTGGTGTTGTTGAGAATGTTTGCGACCATAAGACCGACATACAAACTGCCTTTTTTTAGTCTGAGGTTTTTGCCGATTGAACCGTCAAGCATAAAACCGCCTTCGCCTTTTGCCTGTTCGGGAGCGTTGAAATTACCGTTTTCGTCAATTAAATTCTTGTTGGTTGCCGAATTTTTGTACCGTGTCAGGGGCGAAAACGAGAGGTAAATTCTCTCGTAATAATTTCCCGTCAACTCTATAAACCAGCCTTTTACGTTGTAACTTATTCCTAACGAGCCGATACTAAGCGGCGTTCCGTCTTCTCTCATACCTTTTGAGGCGACAATGTCTTGTGAATAAGTGGCTGAATTAGACTGCATTGAAACGGCATTGCAGTCGCTTATATATTTTGCCTCGCTGATTGCGCCTAAGGCGAGAAATTCCAAATTAGAAAGCACTTTTATTCTGATGCCTAATTCAGCACCGTAGTATTCTTTTTCGATACCCGTCATCGACACGTATGAAAAAGAATGTTCGTTGTCATCATAAAAGCATGTCCATTTTGAAGCGTCGGTGATTTTGTTGTAATAAGCGGTGAGGTTTGCGTTTATTTTCGAGCCTGAATATGCGTAAGAGAATTGCCCTGAAAGGATATTTTCACATTTTAAGTTTTTGACAAAATTGTTGTTGACCTCCGGCGATAAGAAAACCGAATTTGCGGTCGGGGTTTTCCATTCGTAACCGAAACCTAAGTCTGCTGCGTGTCCTTTTCCGAGGTTAACGGTTACGCCCGCCTTGCCGCCTCCGTCACCGAAATAAGCCTTTCTGGAACGTCCGTAAGAATTGTTAGGCGCAAAACCGTTCTGCATTTTGCCTTCTCTGAACATATCCGTATAACTTGCTTTTGCGGCAGCGTAATAATGAAATCCTCCTTTGTCAAGAGTGTATGCCAACCAGCCGGAAAGGTTGTCAACAAAAATATTATAATCATAGCCGTAAATATCGCCTTCTTTTATTTCTTTGTCGGGGTAGCGATAATCGTACTGAACCTGCATCGCATACGAAGGATAATCACCTAAGGCATAACTGTTTGTGTTATGAAAATATTTTGCTCCGAGCAAATCGTACATTGTTTGATAGTGCATACTTTTGGTTCGTGTAAGATTTCCGCCGAAATTAAGAGCAGAATTTACTCCGAGACTGTATCTAACGTTTGTTGCCACTCCGCCTGAAAGTCTGTCGGTATGAACCTCCGGCATAAAATAAACAGCGTCTTCACCGTTTATGTTAGAGGCTTGATTAGCGTAATATAAGGCATCGAAATTAATGTAACGGTTGTTAACTGACGAAGTCCAATAATTGTAAGCGGTGTTCCAGTTTTCCAAATCGACAGCGGTTCTGTGCTGACTGTCTTCCGGGTTGTAAGCGTTGAAAAAATTGGACGGAAGTTTGCTGTAATAATCGGGAGCGGGATTTGTTGCGCCGCTGTAAGAGAGTTTCGTCGTAGAATTTTTTGAATAGACTATAAATGCAGAGGTCGAGACTTTCATTTTGTCGTTCGGACAATTATCCCAAGTGAGAATAGTTGTAGGAGCATAATCCCTGACCACCCTTGAATTTCTTGACTGTCCCATGTAATAACCTAAATACGGGTTGTAATTATTTGAGCCTGCAAGAAAATAAGCCTCGTCCGTTGACGCACCTCTTGACCCTCTCATCGTCGGGTTTCCGAAAGTGCATAAAGAAATTTGGTTGAAAGAGTTGATAATTTTTTCGACACCTATATAATAAGAGAGTGAATTATAAAACGCACCTTCCATATTTTTGAAACCGTCAATCGAAGCGTAACGTCCTGTGAGGTTTCCTGCAAATGCCCAGCCGTTTTTGTTGACACCGCTGCCGTAAGTGTACATCAGACGCCCCGTGTAAGTGCGGTTGGCGAGCGAAGCGGAAATTTTGTTGCCTTGTGCGATTTTGGAGGCTCTTACGTCATAGTTTACCGAGCCGCTGATATCTGAATAACAGTAATTGTTGCTCTCGAAAGGCAGAGAATAATCGCTGTTTCTGATGATGTTGTTTATTCCGCCGATTTGCGAAAAACGGAAATATCCGCGTTCAACATCGTTCATGCGTACTCCGTTGATATACACTTCGTTGTACTTGTTGTCCAAGCCTCTGAAACGGTAGTTTGCAGGTGAAAATTTCATTCCAGCATTAGAGGAAAATACGTTGGAGGCAGAACTCAAAACCGTTGACTGCCGACTGTCGCTCTCGTCCTCGTCGAGTTGCGATTCCGTAAACGTAAACGAAGACTCGTCTAATTGTGGGCCGTCTTCGTTAGTTTTAAGAGTGTCGGCTTCTTGCGCTTTCAGGATATGACCCGTTAAAAGCGCAGTAGAAAGTATGATGATTTGTTTGCGCATTGTTGTTGAAAAAAAATTTTGCACAAACATACAAAAAAAATAATACCATAAGCATTCGTGCCTATGGTATTTTTCAGGAAAATTTAAACTGAGTATATAAGTAAATAGTTTTAAGTCGTATTTTTGTTTCGGAGTATTATTGTTTTCCTTTTCCGTGTGCAAAGTAACTAATTTTTTTTTGATGGTTATGTCATTCATTTTATTCATTTTAAAAAAATAAAAAAACTTTGAAAAAAATTTTGTCGTATGAAAAAAAAGTTATACTTTTGCACCGAAATTTTTAACAATAAATTTTTTAATTAAATTTTTATGCAAAACAATTACGAAGCCGTTTTCATTATGACTCCCGTTTTGTCTGACCAACAGATGAAGGAAGCGGTGGATAAATTTAAAACTGTTCTAAGCAACGGCGGAGCAGAGATTGTCCACGAAGAAAACTGGGGTTTGAAGAAACTTGCATATCCCGTTAACCACAAATCTACGGGTTTTTACCAGTTGCTTCAATTTAAATCTGCCCCGGAGTTAATCAAAAAATTTGAGACTGAACTCAAACGTGATGAAAGAATCATCCGTTGGCTTACCGTTTCTTTGGATAAACATGCTTTGGAGTATGCTTCAAAACGTATTCAGAGATTAAGCGGACAGAAAGCACAGCAAGAAGCCGCTCAGACAGAGGCTAAGGCTGAAACAAAAGAACAAGTTGCAGTAGAACAAGAAAATAATAAGGAGGAATAAAAAATGCCGGAACAAAGCGAAATCAGATATTTAACTCCCCCGACCGTGGAGATTAAAAAGAAAAAATATTGCCGTTTCAAGAAAAACGGTATCAAATACATCGATTACAAAGATCCTGAATTTTTGAAAAAATTCTTGAACGAACAGGGTAAAATTCTTCCCCGCCGTATTACGGGAACTTCTTTGAAATTTCAGAGAAAACTCTCAGTGGCGATTAAACGTGCCCGTCATTTGGCATTGTTGCCTTACGTAACCGATTTGTTGAAATAATAAAACTTAAAGAGAATACAATGGAAGTAATATTAAAACAAGATATTGCAAACCTCGGTTCAAAAGATGACATCGTAAACGTAAAAAAAGGTTACGGTAACAACTATCTTATACCGCAAGGCTTTGCAACCGTTGCAACCGAATCGGCTAAGAAAGTCCTCGCCGAGAACAAAAAGCAACAGGCTCACAAAGAAGAAAAGTTGCGTAACGACGCAACCGAGAAAGCAAAACTTATCGAAAACAAGGAAATTAAAATCGGTGCTAAAACCAGCACGACAGGTAAAATTTTCGGTTCTGTTAACACCATTCAGATTGCTGAGGCTTTGGCTAAAAAAGGTATCGAAGTTGACAGAAAACAAATTTCGATTCAAGACGAGGCTAATATCAAAGAAATCGGCAAATACAAAGCCACGATTAAACTTTACAAAGATATTAAAGCCAACATCGAATTTGAAGTTGTTGCTGAATAATATTTGGATGTGTTTAAAAGTTAATATAAAAAACGGTTGTCGGATTTTTTCGGCAACTGTTTTTTTATTATCTGTTTTTTTATTATCTTTGTCGTAAAAAAAATTTAGCACATAAATGGAAATGGAAACTTCCCTTACCGGATTGTATTCCTCGCACCCTAACCACGGTGCGCTGGAAAAAATATTGAAAACATCTAAAAAAGTTTTTGTCAAAGGACTTAATACTTCGGCGTTTTCGTTTTTTGCTTCGTCAGATAAAACTTTGAATGCCAAGCCGTTAATAGTTGTTATGAATGATGACGAAACGGCGGCTTACACTTATAACGATTTTCAAGTGGCGGAGGCACAGCGGGAAGTTTTTTATTACCCGTTTTCGCACAAACATTCGGTCTTAAAAACAGGCGAAGAAAACGAAATCAGCACCGAATCCCTACTTTCAAAAACGGAGGTTTTAGATAAAATTTCCAAGTTAAATAATTATGTGTTAATCACTTACCCGGAGGCAATCGCCGAAAATGTCATCTCGGCAAAAGAACTCGAAAAAAACACTTTAACATTAACGAAAGGCGAAAAAGTAAGTACGGATTTTATTACCGAAATACTTGATACATACGGCTTTCAACTTGTAGACTTTGTCGCAGAGCCGGGACAGTATTCTTTGAGAGGCAGCATTATCGACATTTATTCTTATTCTAATGACGAGCCGTACAGAATCGACTTTTTCGGCGACGAAATAGATTCAATCAGAACTTTCGATGTCGTCAACCAACTATCTATAAATAAAGTAGATACGATTACAATTATTCCTGACATTTGCCGCAAGGAATCAGAATTTGAAAAAATTCCGTTTCTTAATTTCATTACTGATGATTGTGTTTTTTGGTTTGAAGATTTAGGTTTTACGCAGCAGCAAATCAAGGATTTTGCTTTAAAAAACACTGTTGATGACGGCGGTGAAGACGACCCTGACAAACCGCAATTTGTTGAGCCTGAGGTTTTTGAAACAGCGTTAGGAAACAAAACTGTAATTAATTCGGGTCTTATTGTCGATAAAAAAGACGATACTAATGTCGTGAATTTCAATATTGTTGCCCAACCGCTTTTTAAGAAGAATTTTGAAATGCTCTCTGAGAATATTTACGATTATCAGAGGCTCGGATACAGAGTTTTTATTGCCGTTCTTAACGACCGTCAAACCGTCCGGCTTAACGATATTTTTCATTCGGAGGCGGTAACAAAACACGTTAATTTTGAGGCTTTTACGGCGAGCATAAATCAGGGTTTTATTGACAACGACTTGCAACTTTGTTGTTATACCGACCATCAAATTTTTGAGCGTTACTTAAAGTATAGGTTGAAGGAAATCCGCATAAAACGTAACCGCGACGCGCTGACTATCAGCGAGATGAACACTCTTAAACCCGGTGATTACGTTGTGCATCAAGACCACGGAATCGGTACTTTCGGCGGTCTCGAAACTCAGGAAATAGGCGGCAAACCGCATGAAGTTATCCGTCTTGTTTATAAAGACAACGACATTTTGTACGTGAGCATTCACGCTTTGCACAAAATTTCAAAATATAAAGCCGGCGACGGTGAGCCGCCGAAAATTTACAAACTCGGTTCTAACACTTGGAACCGTCTGAAACAGAAGACAAAAGCCAAGGTAAAGGATATTGCCTCGAAGTTAATAAAACTTTATGCACAGAGAAAACACGAAAAAGGTTTTGCTTTTTCGCCGGACTCATATTTGCAGCAGGCTTTGGAGGCGTCGTTCATTTACGCGGACACTCCCGACCAAGAAAAAGCGACGGCGGCAGTCAAAGCCGATATGGAAAAGCCCGAACCTATGGATCGTCTTATCTGCGGCGATGTCGGATTCGGAAAAACGGAAATCGCTGTAAGAGCGGCGTTTAAGGCGGCAACGGACGGCAAACAAGTCGCAGTTTTAGTCCCGACAACGATTCTCGCGCTTCAACATTACAAAACGTTTTCTGACCGTTTGAAGGATTTACCCTGCACGGTGGAATACGTGTCAAGACTGCGCACTTACAAAGAGGTCAAAGATATTTTAAAGCGGCTTGAAGAGGGCAAAATCGACATCATTATCGGCACGCATAAAATTGTAGGTAAAGACATAAAGTTCAAGGATTTAGGTCTTTTAATCATTGACGAGGAGCAGAAATTCGGCGTGTCGGTAAAGGAAAAGTTGAAACAACTGAAATTAAACGTTGATACTTTGACACTTTCGGCGACACCGATTCCGAGAACATTGCAGTTTTCGCTGCTTGGAGCGCGGGATTTGTCGATTATCAACACTCCGCCGCCAAACCGCTATCCTGTTGTAACAGAGGTACATACATTCAACGAAAACATTATAAAAGAGGCGTTGGAGTACGAAATGGGACGGCACGGGCAAGTCTTTGTTATTCAAAACAAAATAAAAGAAATTTACAAGACCGAGGCTTTGATTAAGAAACTTTGTCCGAAGGCGGTATGTTTGACTGGACACGGTCAAATGGACGGTAACATCTTGGAAGACATTATGTTATCGTTTATCAACAATGAGGCTGACGTGCTTATCAGCACCACGATCATAGAAAATGGTCTTGACATTTCAAACGCTAACACAATTATCGTTTTGGACGCGCAGAATTTCGGTCTTAGCGAACTTCATCAATTGCGGGGCAGGGTAGGGCGTTCTAACAAAAAGGCGTTCTGCTACTTAATTGCGCCGCCGGAAGAAAATCTTACGCCTCAGGCTCGTCAGCGTTTGAAAGCGATTGAGAACTTTTCAGAACTCGGCAGCGGTTTCAACATTGCAATGCAGGACTTGGATATTCGCGGCGCGGGCAACCTTCTCGGCGGCGAACAAAGCGGTTTTATCACTGAAATCGGTATAGAAACCTATCAGAAAATTCTTGACGAAGCATTGGAAGAAATCAAGGAAGAAGAGATGAAAACTCTTGGTTCAGAGGAGATTAACCCCGATGACTTAAAGTATGTCAGCGATTGCAGTATTGATACGGACATGGAAGTTTTGTTGCCGGAGGATTATGTTGAAAATGTTGCTGAAAGAGTAAAAATTTACCGTCAGTTGGACAATGTAAAAGACGAAGACGAACTTCAAAAAACCGCTTCAACTCTTGAAGACCGTTTCGGCAAAATTCCGAAGCAGACAATGGAACTCTTTAACATAGTAAGAATCAGATGGATAGCAATAAAACTCGGCATCGAACGTATTTCTATGAAGGGCGGAAAAATGTTGTGCTATTTTGTTTCGGAGGATTCTTCGCCGTATTTTCAGACGCAAACTTTCGGAAATATTTTGCTTTATCTGCAAAAACACCCGAGAAATACGCAGATGAAACAAGTCGGCGGAAAGGCGTGCATAGTGGTCAGCGGTATTGACAACACACAAAAAGCATTGAGTTTTTTGGACGGAGTTTTAAACAATAAATAATTTTTGTGAAAAAACTTTTTTATGTCATATTTTTTTATTACTTTTGACCGTTTTAATACTCAAAAAGTCAAGACGTATGAATATCACTAACAAAATTCAAACATTAAGGATTGCGAAAGGTTGGACGGTTTCAAAATTGGCGCGTGAAACTAATATTCCGATTATAAGTATGCGCACAATGCTCAATAGGGAAGAACCTAACAACTACAATATCAAGAACTTAATAAAAATTGCAAACGCCCTCGGCGTAACTGTAAGTTTTCTTACTTTGGAAGAAAACGAGTCTGAAAAGCCCTCTTTGACTATGACTCAGAGGGAAGAATTGAAAAAATTATTAGACCAGACGGTTGAAAATTATTTCACGTTGATAAAACCAAACGCTAAGGAGGAGCGCAAAAAAGCCCAATCCGACATCGAAAAAGAAGTAGAAGAGGAGTTGGAGGATTAACATTTTTCAAGAAATGAAAGGTATATTAAAGTTAAACTTAATTCTTTGCATTGCTATGTCAAGTGCTTGTAACTCAGAGATGAAGCCGCCAGTTGCGGAAAAAGTCCCGAAAGAGTTGACAGAGTTTGAAAATACGAGAACCGACAATTACTATTGGATGAAAGAAAGAAAAAATCCAAAAGTTACGGAATATTTGAAAGAAGAAAACGATTATTTTAATGCGTTTTTGAAAAAAAATAAAAAATTTAACGATAAGATTTTCAGTGAGTTAAAGAGCCGTATCAGCGAAGAGGAAAAAACTGCTCCGTATTTTGAAAACGGCTATTATTATTACTCGCGTTACGAAAAAGACAAAGACTACGAAATCTTTTGCAGAAAAAAGGATTTGGACACAGCCGAAGAAGAAATCTTATTGAATGTCAACGAATTAGCAAAACGTTATGATTATTGCGATGCAGATCTTATCTGTATAAGCCCTAACAATTTAACGATGGCGTATGCAGTTGACACGGTGTCAAGGAGACGTTATGAAATCAGGTTCAAAAATTTAAAAGACAGTATGGACATTCCGGGAAAAATTCCCGATACGGACGGTGATTTGGTTTTTGCAAACGATTCACGCACAACGTTTTATGTCAGCAAAGAAACTTCAACTTTAAGACCGTTCAAGGTTTTCAGACACATCGTCGGAATGGATTGCTCCAATGATAAAGAAATTTATTACGAGGACGACCCTATGTTTGATTTGAGCGTAGAACGCAGTAAATCAGACCAGTACATTATTATAAATCATAACAGCACTTTGACGAGTGAGGTTCGTTTGGTTCCTTGTTCAAACCCGTATTCAGACCCCGTAATTTTCCGCAAACGCGAAAAGGGACACGAATATTATGTGGATCATTGTAACGGCAAGTTTTATATCAGAACAAACGAAAATGGTAAAAATTTCTGTATAAAAACTTGTGATTCAATAAGTTATAATAATAATTGGAATGTTATCGTGCCTCATCGGGATAGCGTTTTGATTCAGGATTTCGAGGTTTTCAACGATTATTTAGTTTTGGAAGAAATGCGGGAAGGTCTCGTTAAATACGAGATTTTTGACCTCAAAACCATGAAATCTCATCTTTTGGATTTCGGTCAGGAAACGTATGCGGCTTGGACGGGTTATAATCCGGAGGCTGACAGCAAGTTTTTCCGTTACGGATATTCGTCGTTCAACACGCCTAACTCGGTGATTCACTACGACTTAACAACGCATGAAAAAACTGTTATCAAAGAAGATTCCGTTCCGAATTTTTCTAAGGACAATTATGATGTTAAACGTATTTTCGTAACGGTTAGAGACGGTGTAAAAGTACCTATATCAATGCTTTACAAAAAAGGTACGGATTTGAAAAGCAATAATTTCGTGCTTCAATACGCATACGGCTCTTACGGCTCGTCAGAGGAAGATAATTTTTTCCGCAGCATTTTCCCGTTGATTGACAGAGGCTTTGTGTTCGTTTTGGCGCATATCAGAGGCGGCAGCGAAATGGGTTATTCTTGGTACGAGGACGGTAAACTTTTGAAAAAGAAGAACACGTTTAATGATTTTGTTGATGTCAGCAAATTTTTGATAGGGGAGGGCTACACCTCGTCAGAAAAACTTTTTGCAATGGGCGGCTCGGCAGGCGGACTTCTTATGGGCGCAATCGTCAACTCTGACCCCTCGCTTTATAAGGGAGTAATAGCGCAAGTGCCTTTTGTTGACGTAGTTACGACAATGTTAGACGAAAGTATTCCGCTCACTACCGGCGAATACGAAGAATGGGGCGATCCGAGGGAAAGAGAATATTACGACTATATTTTGTCATATTCGCCATACGATAACATCAAAGAGCAGGATTATCCGGCAATGCTTGTTACGGCGGGTTTGCACGACTCGCAAGTTCAGTATTGGGAACCCGCAAAATGGGTTGCAAAACTTCGTGATATGAAAACCGACAACAACCCGTTGTATTTGAAAACCAATATGAAAGCGGGACATTCAGGTAGTAGCGGACGTTTTGAATCTCAAAAAGAAACGGCGGAGGTTTACACTTTTATTTTGAAAATAGCAGGCTTCAAGGACTGATGGACTATAAAGAAGACATAACGAGAGAAGAATTAAACGGTTTGCCGATAAAGGCTTTCAGCAAAGAAATTTTTGTCATCGAAAGCCTTGAAGATGCGGTAAAGGCAGCGCAGTATCTTAAAAATCAGACGGTTTTGGGTTTTGATACTGAAACTAAGCCGTGTTTTTTGAAAGGTAAAAGAAATAATGTAGCGTTGCTTCAACTTGCTACCGAAGACTACGCTTTTTTGATAAGGTGTTGTAAAATAGGTTTGCCGGACGAAATTGCTCAAATTCTTGCTGACGAAAATATAAAGAAAGTCGGCGTTGCAATCCGCGATGACGTAAAAGGTTTGCAAAAGTGGCGCGGTTTTGTTCCGGGTGGTTTTGTAGAACTCTCGTCATTTGCCCAAAAATTCGGAATTTCGGCGGCGAGTTTGAAAAAACTTTGCGGAATAGTTTTGGGATTCAGAATTTCGAAAGCAATGCAACTATCTAATTGGGAAGATATTGTCTTGAAACCCAAACAACAAGTTTACGGTGCAACCGATGCTTGGGCGGGGTACAAAATTTATAAACAACTTACACAAGAAATTTAAGAAAATGAAGAAAATCTTATTGTTAGCGGCTGTTATTTGTTTTGCGCTCGGAGTAAATGCGCAGAAAAAATTCAGCCTTTATGCCATAGGTTTTTACAATCAGGAAAACCTGTTTGACACCATTCATGACGAGGGCAAAAACGATTACGAGTATCTTCCGGAAGGCACTAACAAGTGGAACGCCGTCAAGTACGAGCATAAACTTGCCAATATGTCAAAAGCCTTAGCCGATATGGGGACGGATATGTTGCCTAATGTCGGCTGTGCGGTTATAGGACTTTCTGAGGTGGAAAATTCGCGGGTTTTGGAAGATTTGGTTTCGCAAAAACCGCTCAAAGACAGAGGAATAAAATATGTTCACGTTGAAGGTCCTGACAAAAGGGGCGTAGACTGCGCAATGCTTTATAATCCGAAACTTTTCACGGTAAAAAACGTTAAACTTGTGCCTTACGTTTACGATTTGGAAGAAGATGTAAAAAAAGACAAACAGACGAGGGGTTTTTTGACGGTTTCGGGTGAAATTTCGGGTGAACATGTTACGGTGGTTGTATGTCATTTACCGTCGAGATTTACAACGAGTTATTACCGCGAATTAGGCGGAAAACAATTGAAAGTGCTTAAAGATTCGCTTCAAAAAGACGACCCGAAAGTCAAGATTTTCATCATGGGCGATATGAATGACGACCCGTTTGACCCCTCAATGACAGATGCTTTGGGTGCAAGACGGGAAATTAAGGACGTGGAACTTTTCGGGCTTTATAATCCGTTTTGGAACATTCTCCGCGAAGGCACGGGAACGTTAATGTATCGTGGTGCGTGGAATCTGTTCGACCAAATTATCATGACGGAAAACCTTTTGGATAAAAAGCAAAAGCGTGATTACAAAAACCTTACCTTTTATAAAAGTGTGGTTTTCAAACGAGATTATCTGATTCAGCAGGAAGGCAAATATAAGGGCGCACCGAAACGTACCTCAGCAGGCGGCGTTTGGCTCGACGGATATTCAGACCATTTGCCGGTAGTGGTGTATGTGATAAAGGAACAGAAAAAGTAAAGGGGGAAGGATTTTATAAAAAAGTTTTTTATCAGGGAGATAATTTATATCTCCCTGATTTTTAATGTATTATTTAAAATTAATACTGTCCGCTAAAAACCGGAACCAATGAAGTCTGCCATGCGCAGAGCTATCCCTTTCCGTGTTGTCAGGCAAATCCGATAGACAAGCCCACTCATCCAAAAAGTGACGGTTCAGGTGGTTCCTCGGTTGCTTTTTT
>JAFPZK010000036.1 GCA_017417315.1 Bacteroidales bacterium | reverse complement strand
TTCTCCGTTGTCCAAACGCACAAAACCGTTGTCATCCAACAGAGAATTTAAAAATGCCAAATATTGCGGTTTTGCGAAGTTTATTTCTTCAAAAACCACCGCACCGCCTTCTCTAATCGCCTTTGTTACATAACTTTCTTTGAAAACTATTTTACCGTTTTCCGGAATAAATTTTCCGAGTATAAATTCGTCAAGATTTTCGGTACAATTTACGGTTTCCAAAATAGGCAGACGGATTGTCTTACAAATAAGTTTGCACGAAATTGTCTTGCCCGTACCCGCAGGACCGTGAAACAAAACGGTTCTGACATCACCGAAAGTTATTGCATTACATAGTTTTTCGAGATTGTCCTCTAAAACAAATTCGCTGCCTAACAGCGGAATCAAATTGAGTTGTTCTGCGGAAAATTCGTTATCGTCAAAACAAGAAATTATCACCGGTTGCAGTGCCTGCTGCATTTCAGGGATACAAGTTATAGAAAATTTTTCATAACCAACTGTTTTAAAATCTTTTAAACCACCGCCCCAATAATCTTTGCTGTTTACGCACAGGTTTTTATTATGTTGATAAAAATCTTCGCATAGTACAACAAAATTTTCTTTGGTATAATTTCGTATAAATTCGATAATGTCATTTTTGATTTTATCATTTTCGAAAAAACTCCTCATTAACACAATAAAGAAAAACATGCAAATTTTATAACGGGATAATAAAGATGAAGAATGATCAAAAGTGATATATTCATCATACTTATTATATGCCGATATTTTAATCTCATCAACAACTATATGAGCCCTATAACAAAATATTTCTTGTGGAAAAACATTGTTGTCGCGCCAATCCTGCGGGATAAAAATTTCGGCGAAATATCTTTGTTTCTGTTCATTGTAGTAAAGTTTACCGATTGGTTTATTGTCAAAAAACGACTTCAAAAATTCATAGCCGAGTACAACTGCTTCTCCGACAGGCTGACTAAGGACTGTTGTCCCGTATTCTGATTCATTTTGCGGAGAAATATAATAATCCGTAACATCAGAAAAATGCCTGAACCCGAAACCCTTGTAAATTTCATCAGTTGTTTCGCGGTGTAAAGAAAATGTTTCTTCAAATAGGTTTTGCTTATTTAACATATTTTTTTAAAATGACAAATGTAACCAAAAATTGTTATTATGTGCAAAAGTAATAAAAAAGTATACTTAATAACAGCATAATTTCCGAAAAAAAGAATTATCTTTGCAAAAATAAAAAAAACGGGACGCTTTTTGCAATAATTAAAGCAGTTAGAAAAGAAAAAGTTATGAAAAGGAAATCGGTTCAGGCTGGTATCGTGAAAGTATCGTTAACGGGTTTAATCTTGTTAGTGCTTTGTTTCGGAGGATATTACATCTACGAAATGAAGGTATTTAACGAAATGAAAACAACAGCCGAAAAAACTTTTGAAAATATTTTGGACAAAATCCTTAACGTAAATTTCGAGAAATATTTCGGAACGGTTAAGGATAATTCCGCTTGGGACGACCTCTATGAAGCCGTCTCAAATAATAATATGGAAAATATTGACGAAAGTATCGGCTATATGCAAAAATCTTACTCAGCTGAAAATGTTTCCGTCTTTAATTCCGACGGCAAAAAAATCTATTCCAAAAGTGCCTTAACCTCACCAGATAATCTTTTTCCTTTTGACGGACAAGGGCTTAAACCGCTTTTCGACGGGAAATATTGCACAAGTTTTTTTGAAGAAAAATCGGGAAAACTTTTGGTCTATTTCGGAGCGGGAATTGTACCGACCGAAGACGAATACACAAGAAAAGAAAAACCCGTCGGTTATCTGTTTTTAGTGAAAGAAATCACCGAAAAAGACATTCAAAACTTTGAAAACCAATTAGGTAACGTCAACGCCACACTCTTTTTCGATGGTGCTAAAAAAAATGAGTTCGTAGAAAATTGCCCGCAAGAATATATCGTAAAAGAACTTCACGGCTATGACAATAAAATTTCGGCATATTTTTGCATGACATATACCAACCCGTTAGAAAAGCAGATAAAAGATTTTCTATTAATTGTCCTGATTGTCGGCGGCGAAGTTTTGTTAATACTTCTTAACATTTTTCTGTTTTTCAAAAAGCGTGTTACAAAACCGCTGAAACGAATTGACAAAACATTCAAACAGAATAATACCGCACCTATTTTGCCGATTACTCAAACAAACGACGAGTTCGGAGAGATAACCAGAATGATAGTTGATTTTTTTGAGCAGAAAGAAGAAATTTCGGCACAAAACGAAGAATTACAACAGCAAAAAGAGGAAATTTCGGCGCAAAACGAAAATGTAATGCAACTCAACGGAAAACTCAGCACTTTCAACAAGCAATTAACCGACAGCATAAGTTATGCGAGCAGGCTTCAAAGTTCTATGCTTTTGGCACATTCGCCCAAACAAGGTTGGTTTTCTGAAAGTTGTACGCTCTATTTTCCGAAAGAAATTGTCGGCGGCGACTTTTACGTTGCACAAACTATCGGGACAAAACATATTGCCGTACTCGGAGACTGTACGGGACACGGTGTTCCAGGAGCAGTGCTTGTAAGTATGGGTATTTTGTTTTTGTATCAGATAATAGACTTTAAAGAGTGCGAACTTATGCCTGATCACATTTTGAGTTGTCTTAGAGAAAAAGTTATTTCGTCTTTCGGCATTGACAAAGACGGCGGAATGAGAACCGACGGTATGGACGTTGCCGTTGTCGTATATGACACCAAAACAAAAGAGGCATATTTTTCGGGAGCGCAACGTCCGTGCGTTATCGTCAAAAACAATGAAATAATTGAAATAAAAGGCGACAGAATGCCTATCGGTCGTTATGTTAAAAACGGCGAGTTCACCCGCGTAAAACTTGATGTAAGCGAAGGCGACCAAATTTATTTATATTCTGACGGCTGCACGGATCAAGTAGGCGGTGAAAAAAAACGCAAACTAATGTCAAAAAATTTCCGCGACAAAATTCTTGAAGTCTCATCTCTACCGATGAAAGAACAAGCAGAAAAACTATCGCAATATATTTTCGACTACAAAGGCGAGATTGCGCAAACTGACGATATTTCGCTAATCGCATTCAAAATCTAAAAAAAACACTAAAAATTTTTTTTTTTAGTATACTTTTTGTTTATTTTTGTTTTTGAAAATTATTAAACCTTTTTTGTTTATGAACTCAAAATTAAACACTACCAAGGGTAGAATGAATGCGATTTTGATTGCATTCGGTATTGCATCAGTATTGATTATCGGTTTTTTCTTCGGTGGTATAATCATCAATCACCTCGTAGAAAGTATCGAGGAAAACGCTATGTCTGACCTTAAAGGCACTGTTGAAAAACTTGACACTCACAATGCCGCAAGTAGAAACAGAAACGAGCAGGTTATCAATTTTGCAGAGTTCATCATAAAAAAAGATGGCGGACTAAACATCGTCGGCAACGATTGGTTTATAGGCGAAGAATTGCTTAATTCCAACAATGCTTTTTCGGAAGACGTAATTTCAACGACTCCAAAAGCACATTTTGCCGTTTATCAAAAAGTTAACAACGATTATGTTATAATTTCCACTTCGATAAAATTGAACGGCAATTACATCAACGGCGCAAAACTCGAAGATGTCTCCGTAAGAGAAATTGTGGAGTCAGGACAGACTTTTTATAACAGAACTTTGATACAAGGAGCGGGTTTTATCGCAATGTACAAACCAATTATGAAAGACGGTAAAATGGTCGGAATGTATTGCACGGGACAGGAAGACGGCAGAGTACAAAGAAACGTCAGCATTTTCGGAGCGCAAAAATTTCTGCCTAACGGCTTCACTATTTGGTTGAAAGACCCGAATTTCAGTTTTGTTGTTCCCGATGACAAGAAAAAAGACTGGTCAAAAATGCCGGATAAAGTTTATCAAGAAATGGCAAGACAAAAAGACGGAGAATATCACAAAATGAAATTTGAATATCTCAAAACCGATTACGAAATGGTGTATATTTATGACCCAAATGTATATTCATATATACAGTTTATTTATCCGGTTTCTGACAAATATTCTTCGATTCCGAGGCTCGTAATCCCGATGTTGCTTGCGATAACGGCAGTTATATTAATTTTGATTTTTGCGACTAACCGTTTGCTTAACAAAGTATTAAAAGATGTCGGCGGTGAACCGAAAGAAGTTAAAAAATTAGTTGACAAAATAGCCGAAGGCGATATGACCGGCTCTGATGCTCAAAAAATTGAAACCTCGCAAGGCATTTTGAAATCGGCGTATACGACGGCGGTAAATTTAAGAGACATACTTTCAAGAATTATTGACGGCGCAAATAGTATGCAAAATTTGAGTTCTCAAATAACAGACACGACCCAAACTTTGTCAGAAAATGCTAAATATCAAGCCGATAGTGCTGACAGCATAGTTGACTCAATTACTGAAATATCATCAGAAATCAATCTGAACGCCGAAAAAACTGTACACGCAGAAAAAATTACGAACAGCGTTTTAAAAAATATCGGCAAAATAAAAGAAGCCCAAGATTTGAGTTTTAATGCCGTTAAAAATATTTCTGAAAAAATTGACATTATCAACGACATTGCTTTTCAGACCAACATTCTTGCGCTCAACGCGGCTGTTGAGGCGGCAAGAGCGGGCGAACACGGCAAGGGTTTTGCCGTTGTAGCCTCTGAAATTCAGAAACTTGCCGAAAAAAGTAAACATTCGGCGG
Source organism: Bacteroidales bacterium (assembly GCA_017417315.1). Lineage (GTDB taxonomy): Bacteria > Bacteroidota > Bacteroidia > Bacteroidales > UBA3824 > UBA3824. The sequence goes on along the minus strand of JAFPZK010000036.1, from coordinate 8,131 downwards.
CAGACATTATAGAATGTGCCTCGGCAAGTTTTAACGCCACGGCAAACTCTTCGGAACTGATTTCTAACATTTTGCCTGAGGTTAACGCATGTAGTACGTTGATTTCGGAAATCGGCTGTTCGGCAGAGAACCAAAAAATGAAAATTCAAGACATTGACAACTCCGTAAAACAACTAAACACTTCGATGCAAGGCAATGCACAAGCATGCAACGAACTTGCAATCAGTGCCGAAGACTTGGATTTTCAAGCAATCAATTTTAGAGAAAGCGCAGATGTGTTTAAGTTTTAAAAAAAGATGATTGGCGTTTTTGATTCGGGATTCGGCGGTTTGACAATTTTGAAAAGTTTTTTAGAAAAACTGCCTGAGTATGATTATGTTTTTTTAGGCGACAATGCACGCGCTCCTTACGGGAGCCGTTCGTTTGAGACCGTGTATCAATACACCCTTCAAGCGGTGAAAAAACTTTTTTCTTTGGGCTGTCCGCTCGTAATCCTGGCGTGCAATACCGCCTCGGCAAAAGCCTTACGGACTATTCAGCAAAACGATTTACCGAAACTTTGTCCCGAAAACAGAGTTTTAGGAATCATACGCCCTACTGCCGAAATTATCAGCAATTATACCAAAACTAAAAAAATCGGCATTTTAGGCACTGCCGGAACAGTTAATTCCGGTTCTTATATTCTTGAAATTCACAAACTTTACCCCGAAATAAAAGTTTTTCAACAAGCCTGCCCAATGCTTGCCCCGCTCGTTGAAAACGGAGAAACCGACAATCCCGCCGCCGATTATTTCGTAGAAAAATATTCGTCTATGCTTCTAAAACAATGTCCCGACATCGACGCAATAATTCTCGGCTGCACACATTATCCGCTGTTAATCAAGACGTTCAAAAAAATTTTAGGCGATAGAATTACGCTTATCCCTCAAAACGAAATCGTAGCCGAAAGTCTAAAAGACTATCTTTTTCGTCATAAAGAAATGGACGAAAAACTGTCAAAAAATGCTACGGTAAAATTTTTAACTACCGACAACAATAAAATTTTTGACGAAAGAGCGGCATTTTTTTTAGGAAAAACCGTAAAAAGTGAAACAACCGAAATTTTTTAATGCAACCAAAAACGTTGATTGTTAGTCTGATATACAGAATTGATTATGGAAACTCAGTTGCATGATTTGATTGAAAAATGTTCTGCCGGCAACCGCGAGGCACAATACAAACTTTACAAAACGTATTCGCCGCTTTTGTACGGTTTAGCGTTGAGATATTCTTACAATCAAACCTCTGCGGAAGATATTTTGCAAGACTCGTTCGTAAAAATTTTTGCGGGGCTGAAAGATTTTAAATTTGAAGGCTCGTTTGAAGGCTGGCTGAAACGTGTTGTCATCAACACCGCAATCACCGGCTATCATAAAGATTTAAAACACCGTCATCATGCAGATTTAACTGAATTTCAAGATGTTTTACCCGATGAAAATTCTGAATTTGATTCGGCTGAATTTACACAAGAAGAACTGCTGAACGTAATCAATTCTCTGCCCGAGGGTTACAAAATGGTTTTCAATTTGTACGCCGTAGAGGGTTTTAAACACCGCGAAATCGCCGACATGCTCGGTATTGACATCAATACCAGCAAATCGCAATTTATGCGGGCAAGGGGCGTGATTATAAAAAGGCTCAATGAGTTAAAAAAGTTTAAAATATCAGTATTATGAATACACCGGAGGATTTGTTTAAGGGCTGTTTTGACGGTTTTGAAAAAGAGCCGTCAGATGAAATATGGCAAAATATTCAGAAAAAACTTTTTTGGCAAAGGTTTTGGAAATTTGATTTCAAGACCCTTAACGTGTGGTATCTTGCGGCGGCAGGACTAATTCTCGGCGGCACACTTTATAATGTATATGACCTACAAAAAAATATTTCGTCAGCAGAAACCTCAGAAAAAAACAATGATGTCAACTTTACAAAAAGAAACGATCAATGGCTGGCTAATTCCGAAAACATAATACCGATAGAAACAAATAAAACCTCCGAAGAAAAAAATAATTTTACAAAACAAATAATCCCCGATACTCCCTCCCCTATTTCTGAGGGCAGAGAAAACGGAGAAATTTTTCAAAACACTGACATTAAAACCGTTACTAATACTGAAAACAAAGAAATCAACATTCCTGATTTTTCGGCAAGTTTCAAAATGTCGTCAAATACCGGCTGCACACCTTTTACGGTTGAATTTAAAAACTTATCCAAAAACACGGACTATTGTTATTGGAATTTCGGAAACGGCGATGTTTCATACGACAACGATGGCAAAACTACGTTTACGAAACCCGGTCAGTATGTTGTTACGCTGAAAACGGTTAACGGCACTTTCTGTCAGTTTTATTCTGACACGGTTACGGTTTATGAGCAACCTCAGGCGCAGATTGCGTATGCCGTTTCGTCAAAAACCATAATAGCCGAGGCAAGAAATACAAAGGCTTCTTCTTTTGTTTGGGACTTCGGCAACGGCAAAAAATCCGTCGGCGAAAAAGTTACTCACACATATAACGATTACGGCAACTATACACTTAACTTAATAGTTTCCAACAATATATGCGTTGACACGGTAACCGCCGGAATAAGCATTGCGCCACAGGAATATTCCATAAACTTTCCTAACGCACTTACCGAAGAAACCCGTTTTTTCCCAAAAGGCAATGTTGAAGAGATTTCGCGATATTCTTTAAAAATTATGACCCGTAACGGAAAAGAAATTTTCACCTCCACAGACCCGCGCAAAGGTTGGGACGGATACTATAAAGGTGAAAAAGTTCAAAGAGGTGTTTACGTTTATAATTGCCAATACGAATTTTCAAACGGTGAACGCGGCAATTTAACCGGAAACATTACAGTTTTGTGGGAATAAATAAAACCTATTTACATTTTTCCATCAAAACTTTTTCCAAAGCGTTTTGACGTTCAGCCCAAGTCTTTAATTTTGAGGCATCTACAACAGCCTTTTTGTCGCCTTTGTAGTTCCCCGAAACAAGAACGCAAGGTTTTATTTTGCCTTCTTTCAAAAGTTTTGAGGCCACAATGTCCGCAAAACCGCATTTAAACCAACTTTCAAACGTGTCGTTTTTGCCGCCGAGAAGTTGAATAACCGGCAAATCTTTTTCGCCAGAAACACCGTCAGGCAAAAATTTCGCCGTGCTGTCATTAAGATTATAGAAAATTTTACCGAATTTTACGCCGTCAGCAGAAAAATATGAATAAGTATTTTTCGGGTGATTGGCAACGCTCGGTTTAAAACCTTTTGCAGGTGCAATGTACATATTTTGAGCGTCAGCAACGGGCGTTGAATCAAATTCAAAATAGTATGTAAACGGTTTTTGATAATTTTCCGAAAGTTTTACGCTCCAAACTCCGGCAGTATCTTTTTCCATCTGAATTTTTGAAGTTTCAGTTACAAGAAAAACTTTCCCCGCTTTTTCGGCTTTGAATCTGAAAACAATTCCGTCGTCAAAATATTCCGGCGAAATAAGCGGTTTCGGGAAAAGTCTTGCCATAACACCCGGCGTAAACTGAGGCTCGTTACCCGTTGCAGGCATTGCAGGTTTAGCGTTTTGCATTGCCTCGGCTGACTTTTCAGGATTGAAAAGCAATTCCATAGTGTGAGCCAAAAAGAATTTTGCGTTCATCCACGTATGACCGTATTTGTCAGAAGTATATTCTTTGACAGAACGAATGCCGTTTTTGTCAAGAAATTCCATATAATCGCGGGCATTGCCGTAAAGAAAATCGTCAGTGCCGACACCAAGCCAAAAAAGATTAATCTTTTTGTTGGTCTCGTCAGCCTTTTCGTAAACATCAGGAATGTCCGTCGAGGTAAACGAACTGTAACTGCAAAGGTAAGAGAACTTGTCAAGATTTCTCAAACCGTTAGAAAGTCCCTGATTGCCGCCCCTCGAAAAACCGCCGATTGCACGGTGTCCGCTGTCGTTAATCGTCAAGAAATTTCTTTCAATATACGGCATTAAATCATCAACAAGGTCAAGACTGAAAAGGTCTTTGCCAAAATTTGTCTGCGGAATACCCGCAACATCAGGCACTTGCGGCAAAAGTTTGTAAGGATTACCGTAAGGCATAACGATTATCATTTCTTCGGCTTTTTTGTCAGCAATCAAATTGTCGGCGATATAATTTGCACGTCCCACCTTATAATATACTTCTTCGGTGTCGGTAGTGCCGCTGATAAGATAAAAGACGGGATATTTTTTGTCGGAATTTTCGTCATAACTCGGCGGAAGATATACAACCGCATGATTTACAGCGTTTAACGTTTTTGAAAAATAACTTACGTAAACGATTTTGCCGTGAGGAACGTTTTTAATATCGTGCGGCAAAGAGCCGTTTTTTGCCGGAAGTTCCAAAAGGCTGTTTTTGAAACCCTCGTTCGGAAAATATCCGTCGCAATCAGGATTCATAATGCTGACGCCGTCAACTACAAAACAATACGGATACATATCCGGCGCGGCAGGTCCTAAGGTTACCGTCCAAAGCCCTGAAACAGAATCTTTTTTCATCGGATTTCTGCCCGCAAACTGAATGTCCGCCAAAACCTCTTTTGCGTTGTCGTTTTTATAAAAAAAAGTTACCGAACCGTCATCGTTTATGACGGTGGATTTAAAAGGTGTGCCGCCCTCTTGAACACTTGTACAACCTGTCAAAGCGGCAAATGCTAAATAGAAAAATGCTTTTTTCATATTATTAAAGGTTTAATTGTAAAAAAAATACACGCCGCAAAGATAATATTATTCTTCCATACCGTTTGTTTGGTAACGGTTTTAGATATTTTTATCTACCAATATATAAGATATTAGAATTATTATCCATAATTTAAAATTCGTTTGGAAAAACTTTCTTCTTACCGTAACTTTGCAACGTCAAAAATAAAGAAAGTTAAACCAATTAAAAACATAAAGAAAATGAGTACAGAAAAGAAATTACACGTTGAAACCTTAGCATTACACGTAGGACAGGAACAAGCAGACCCGACAACCGATTCAAGGGCAGTGCCGATTTATCAGACCACATCGTATGTGTTCAGAAATTCAAAACATGCGGCAGACCGTTTCGGTTTGAGAGATGCAGGTAACATTTACGGTCGTTTGACAAACACCACGCAGAGTATTTTTGAAGAGAGAGTTGCAGCCTTGGAAGGCGGCGTAGCAGGTTTGGCAGTGGCTTCGGGCGCGGCAGCAATCACTTACGCTTTGCAGAACATACTTCAAAACGGCGACCATTTAATTGCGGCTGACAACCTTTACGGCGGCACTTACAACTTGATAACGCACACGCTTTCAACACAAGGCGTTGAATATACGATTGTTGACTTTTCGGATTTGAAAGCCGTTGAAAAAGCCATAAAACCCAATACGAAAGTAATTTACGGCGAAACACTCGGCAATCCTAATTCAGATGTTCTTAACATCGAAGGCATTGCAGAAATCGCTCACAAACACAACATCGTTTTCATAGTTGACAACACTTTTGCTCCGATTTTGATTCAGCCTTTGAAACACGGTGCGGACGTTGTGGTACATTCTGCAACCAAATTTATCGGCGGACACGGCTCGTCGTTAGGCGGCGTAATCGTTGACGGCGGAAGTTTCAACTGGAAAGCAAACGCCGACAAATTCCCGACCTTGGCAAAACCCGATCCGTCGTATCACGGAGCAATTTTTGCAGACGTTGCTGGCGCGGCTGCTTTCGTAACGAGAATCCGTGCGGTAATTCTCCGCGACACCGGCGCAACGATAAGCCCGTTCAACGCTTGGATTCTTTTGCAAGGTGTTGAGTCTTTGCCGCTTAGAATAGAGCGTCATACCGAAAACGCTTTGAAAGTGGTTGAGTTCTTGAAAAACCACCCGAAAGTTAAAGCGGTTCATCACCCGTCATTGCCGACCCACAGAGATAACGCTTTGTATAAAAAATATTTCCCGAAAGGTGGTGCGTCGATTTTCACTTTTGAAATCAGCGGCACACAGGACGATGCTTGGAAATTCATTGACAATTTGAAGATTTTCTCGCTTTTGGCAAACGTTGCTGACGTTAAGAGTTTGGTTATTCACCCGTACACAACCACGCACTCACAACTTTCAGAAGAGGAACTCGCTCAACAGCACATTACCCCGACGACAATACGTCTTTCAATCGGTGTTGAACACATCGACGACATCATTGACGATTTAAGTCAGGCTTTTGACAAGATTTAAAGAAAAAGATTGTTTGTAGATAAAACGACTATCGAAAAAATTTTCGGTAGTCGTTTTGTTATTATAACATAAATTCCCAAAAAGGTAAAACCTCAATTTCTCCGTAATTATCTGATATTACGGCTTTTTCTTCAAACGTAACTATTATGCGGCGGTTACAAGAAAAACTTTTTGCTATTTTTTCAAGACCTTTTGTTTCCCGTTTAAAAGTTTCATCGCTTTCGTAAAGACGGTAACAAACCTGAACTGCCAAACTTTCGTCAGGAACATAAAAATCCACCTCATAATCAGTGTTGTAAAAAAACACACGGTCATTGTCCCTGTCATGACCATAACGTCGAAAAAGCGTTAAAGCAACTAAATTCTCCAACAGCATCGGATCTTTATCAATCAAGAAAAGCCTTAAAATTCCATTATCAATAAAATAATATTTACAAATACTTTCCTTTTCTGAAAGACAAGCGGCATAATTTTTCAGCCGCAATAACAGCCATGCATCTTCACAAAATTCAACATATTTTATTATGGTCGCAAGGCTGATTTTTCCGCCCGCGCCCGATAAAATATTGGCAATACGGTTGTATGAAACAGGACGACAAACCGATTCTGCAATTTTTTTGACCATAATTTTTATTCCCGCAACGTTTGTTATTCCGTTTCGCTGAATAATGTCGCCTAAATATATTTTCTGATAAACGGAACTCAAATAATCCCTTGTAACAGGCATTTCAACGGTAGCGGGCAAACCGCCGTTTTGAAGGTAATTGATTCCCGCTCTTATCACCTGAGTACGGCTTTCAGTGCCGAGCAAAGAGACTTCGTCGTGCTTGATTTTCAATGCGTTTAAATACTCATGAAAATTATACGGATAAATTTCACGAATTATAAAACGCCCGCCGAGTGTCGTTGCAACTTCACCTGAAAGCATTTTAGAATTACTACCCGTGATAAAAACCGTATAATTTGTATCCGCTAATCTACGCGCAAATTTTTCCCAATGTTCAATATTTTGAATTTCGTCCAAAAACAACATAGGACGTTTTCCGAAAAGTTCGCTGTGAGACTCCAACAAAAGTTGAAAATCGTCCGTTTTAAAATCAGAAAGTCTTTCGTCCTCAAAATTTATATAAAGAATTTCGCTTTCGGGAGTACCGTTTTTCAAGAGTTGTTGAATCTTATTATAAAGCATATACGACTTTCCTGCCCGTCTTACCCCGACAAGTACAAAACAATTATATCCGTCAAAATTTATATCACGAGGCAAAACTTTATATCTTTTTACCTCTGCAATACTATCAACAATTATGCGTTTCAGCGTTATTTTATCCATTTCGTTTAATCAATTAAACAGAAAACACCAATTTTTGTTTAACGAATTAAACAAAAAACACCCATTTTCGTTTAATCAATTAAACAACTTTGCAAAAATACAACTTTTTTTGATAAAAATGCAAAATTTTTAAAGTTTTGAAATTTCGTCAGAGGTTAAGCCGGTAACTAACATAATATAATCAATTTCGTCTCCGTGAAGTTTCATTTTTCGGGCGATTTCAAAGGATTGGGCTTTTGCGCCCTCGGCACGACCTTGTTCTCTGACAGTTTTATCCCTGTCATTGCGAAGAAACTCCATTCCCCAAAAACCGTCATAATAGCCTCGCTCCTCTTCCGTTAAGTCAAGACACAAGTCTAACGCCTCTTTGACTTCGGCATTTTCAAGCATAGCCTCCGAAATGTTTTCTTCGCCGGTTTTAGCGTTGATTGAGGTTAAAAACTCTTGCCATAATTTCAACATTTTACGATGAGCATAATTTTCAGCCTTGAATTTCGGTAATTCAACGCACACTATTTCAATGCCTTTGATTACGTGCGAG
>JAFPZK010000035.1 GCA_017417315.1 Bacteroidales bacterium | reverse complement strand
TAAGTGAAATTTCCTTGTTTTTACGAGTGAAAATTAGAGAAAAAAAACTTAAAATGGAGAATTCTGAAATACATTTTATACATATATATCTTATAATCAGTAGATTAGATATATAGTGCGCAAATTTAGGAATTCTTTATTCCTATCATTTCGCATCCTCAAATTCATCGTAATACATATCCCAAACGTGGTCGTAAGGGCGAATTTTTTTCGCATCTTCAATAATATCGGAAATCTGAATTTTGCGGCAACCGTTTTCTCCTTCTTGTAACCCTTGACGGGATTTGCGCCATGAACTCTCTTTATGGGAAATTTCGCTGAGTTTCCACGAAGCCAAACTTCCATATTCTTGTATCACATTGTTAATAATATACTTATTCTGCTCCGAAATATCTTCGGTAACGTCTAAAATACCGTCCGGCGTGATACTATTGCGAAGTTCACGGCACACAGGCCCATATTTCCAACCCTCAAAAGTTTCTTCAAACATAGGTTGTCCCGTAACTGCAATACATTCCCTTTGTGCAAAATATAGAAGTTTTTGCAGTTTCATCTCGTCTATATTTTCCTTCGTAACTTTTTTATAAGTCGAAAATATGTATTGCGCTACATTTTTTATTTTTTCCATAATAAACCAAATTTTTCCGCTTCAAATTTAATGTTTTATTCTTAAACCGCAAAATTTTTATCAGTAAATACTTACTCCTTCTTCAACCCTTCCACGGGATTGCTGTAAATCGTTTTTGCTGACTGAACCGTTACTATTGCACTCGTTACAACCGTTACCGCTAAAACCACAAGCATAAAAACCCACCACGGAAAAGCCGCTTTTTCAACAAAGTTCTGCTGCCAAATCGTTGTAACATAAAGCGTTACTGGTAAACTCAAAACAAAACCGATTAAAATCATAACCAAATATTTCAAGTTGATTTTCTTAACAATATCGTCCGTTGAGGCTCCGAAAATCCGCCGAACAGAAATCTCCAAACGCTTATATTCCGTGTCGAAAGTTACCATGCCGAAAACCCCGATTATCGAAATCAAAACCGCTAAAACCGCCATAAAAACAGTCGTCGCCGAAGTGTTAATCTCTTTTTTGTAAAGCCTTTCAAAAATCTTGTCATAAAACTCCGCTTCAAAAGGCATTTCGGGAACTAACTCACTGACAACACTTTCAATATGATTCAAAGCGGTTTTGAGGTTGCTGCCTTTGGCAATTTTCACGTAACAAAAATTCATAGCCTCAGCACGGGTAATGTTGAAAACAAGTGGCATTGTCTCCTTCTTAAAAGACGTTATCCTGATGCCCTTGTTCATAACACCTCTTACCGCGCCGAACATACCGTAAACCGTATCACCAACATTAAACGTCTTCGTCAAATCTTCGCTGATAATGCAGTCGTTTTTGTAATCGTAATTGCCGACTTCGCTGTTATGCTTCTCTCTGAAACCGTCGCCGGAAATAAGCGGAATGTCAAAAACCTCTAACAATTCACTCGAACAATTAATACTGTTAAAATACAGAGTATCAGTGTTAAAGATATAAAACCGCGTATTGAAAGCATCACCGCCGCCGATTAATTGCGATGTCAAAGCAACGTTTTGTATCGCGCTGTTTTCTTTGAGTTTTTCAACCGCTAAATCAAACTTTTGTCCGAAATTCTGATTAGTTTTGAAAACTGCAATCTGATTGTCGCGAAGAATTAAATTCGCATTTTCCATATATCTGATTTGCAACCAGATACACACCGCAATCGAAATAAAACAAATCGCCGAAAAATACTGAAAAACAAGCAAAGCATTTCTTAATTTTTGCCCTGACTCAGAGCGTCCGTAAGAGCCTTTCAACGCCAAAGCCGGATTAACGGAAGTAAGTTTCAGAATAGGATAAATATTTGACAACGTGTTGATTATCAGTGAAATTAATCCTACCAAAAGACAAACTCCGAAATTATTAGAAACTGACAAATCATCAGGCACGAGAAACGATGTTATCCAAGTGTTACTGAGAAGTTTAACACACAGCAAAGCCAAAAGCCACGTTGAAAAACCGATGATAATATTTTCAGCAAAAAGTTGAAATCTAAGGCGGCTGACACTACTGCCGAGAACTTTTTGAGTGTTAATACTTTTTATCCGCATCGGAATAAGTGCGAGATTGAAATTCGTCTGATTTACAGCCGAAATCAGCAGCACAATTAAAGCGATAATTGAAAGCATAACGGTAGTTTTTTTACTTCCGCTTTTAACGAATCCCGAATCGTTTTCGTTTTTGTAATAAACCTCTTTTAGCGGTTCAAGATAATACGGCGGCAAATCCTTTGATTCAAAAGCGACACTTTTGTTGATAAGAGTTTCGATTTCTTCCCTGTCATCAGGCGAGGAAAGCATTACCCAACCGAGAAAATTTCGTGAGTAACTTTTATGTTTTGCCTCGTCGTTAAGGGCAAAATATATGGCGTTATGAGTTTGGGTGTCTGACGGAAAATCTTTATAAACACCTGTAACAGTGAGGTTTCCGTTATCCGTACAAAAAACGCCATTGGCTTTTAAACGTTTGCCGATAACATCTGTTGAGCCGAAAAGTTTTTTAGCAAGCGTTTCGCTCAGAAAAGTATTTCCGGCAACGTTAAGGCTTTTTTTATCACCGCAAACAAGGTCAAAATCAAACATTTTGACGTACCCCGAATCTATTCCGATGACGTGTTCGTAAAAACCGTGCTTTTCGCCGGAGGTTTCAACTTCCACGTAATCCTCCTGAATGAAATCCATTTCAGCGGAATAGGCTTCTACTTTCGGGGAAATATTGCCGATAGTTTCAATATTTTCGCGCGAAACGATGACGTTAAAAGGGCGTTCAACGTCCTGACTGATACGGAAAATTCTGTCGGCGTTTTTATGGCATTTATCGAAACTGTTCTCGTAAGAGATTTGCATTCCGACGAACATCAAAGCGGTAAGAGCCGCCGTTATACCCGCAAAATTCATCAGCCAAGCGAGTTTGAATTTACGGATTATGCTAACTAAATTTCTAAAAACGATTTTCATGGCTTTTACATTTTTTATTACGCTAAACAAAACTACATTCAACGTGCCAAAATTTTATATATCTGATTTTTAGAAAGTTAGATTTTTAAGAACGTAAAAAAGTGTAAAGAAATTTTACAGTGGTGTAAAATTTCTTTACAACGAGAAAAAATATTCATAATGCGCAACATTTTTGCCGTTTCAAAAATATTCGCTAACTTAGCGGACGATAAAACAAAATATTAAAAGTTTCCCCAAAATGTTGGGCGAAAAGTCAGTGCGGACACAGTCCCTACATCTTTAATTGAATGTCTGCAATAATCAAATCTCATTAGTAAAAAAATATCTTGCATACAAGATACTTTTGCTTTATTTTTGTCTTGTATACAAGATACTTTCTTTACAATTCATTTTGAACATCGCTAACGATTTTTCCGTCAAAAAGATTGATAATACGTTGAGCGCGGGCGGCATCTTTCTGAGAGTGCGTAACCATAACTATCGTTGAACCTTCACTATGAAGTTCCGTTAAAAGATCCATAACTTCGCGGCCGTTTTTTGAATCGAGGTTTCCCGTCGGCTCATCGGCGAGAATGAGTTTTGGATTCATAACTACGGCACGTGCAATCGCAACCCTTTGTTGCTGACCACCTGAGAGTTGCTGCGGAAAATGTTTCGCACGGTGAGCAATGTTCATGCGGCGGAGAATTTCATCAACACGTTTTTTGCGTTCTGATGCGCTGATTTTCATATAGAGCAGCGGTAATTCAACGTTTTCGTAAACGTTCAACTCGTCTATCAAGTTGAAACTCTGAAAGATAAAGCCGATGTTACCTTTTCTGAACTGCGTTCTGTCTTTCTCTTTTAAACTGCCGACTTCTTGATTAAGGAGTTGATAACTTCCTGAGGTCGGATTGTCAAGCAGACCGAGAATGTTCATAAGGGTTGATTTTCCGCAGCCCGAAGGACCCATTATCGCTACAAATTCGCCGTCTTTTATTTCAAACGAAACGCCGTTCAATGCAAGCGTTTGTACTTCTTCCGTAGAGAAGATTTTAGTAATGTCTTGTACTTTTAACATGATATTTTAGTTTTTTAAAATTTAATTTCAAATTCTTTCATTTAAACTCCACTTTTTCGCTATCGCCGAAATTTTCGTAGCCCGAAATTATGACTTTTTCACCGTTTTCCAAGCCTTCCAAGATTTCATAATGTTTAGGGTTTTGACGACCGATTTTGATTGCGCGTTTAACGGCAAACTCTTCCGAAGAATCCAAAACGTAAATCCAACTGCCGCCCGTGTGCTGATAAAAAGTGCCTTTCGGAATGATTACCGCATCGGTCGGACTTCCGAGTTGAAGGTTCAAATAATAGGTTTGTCCCGTGCGGATATTGTCGGGCTGAGTGCCGGTGAACTTTAAATCCGCTTTGAACTTTCCGCTGCGAACCTCCGGGTAAACTTTTCTGAGTGAAGCCGAAAACGTTTCACTGTTTTTCTCAAAACTTGCTGAAAGTCCGGCTGTTACGCGGTCAATATAATGTTCGTCAATTTGAACCTCTATTTTGTAATTGTCAAGATTGTTGATTTGACCGATTTTCGTCCCCGCCATAACGCTCTGACCGCGAACCACGTCCAAAAGACCGAGTTCTCCGTCAATCGGGGCTTTAATCGTCAGATTCTCTTTTCGGCGACGAATCATCTGCATATTAACGCGCATATTTTCAAGACTTTCGTTCATTTGCTTGATTTCAACGCTGCGGTACATACTGTCTTGTTTTGCACGGTTTTTCACCAATTCCAACTGCTGACAAGCCAATTCATAATCCTCTTGCGCAATCAAAAAATCCTCTTTTGAACACATATTGCTTTCAAAAAGTTGCTTTTTCTGTTCAAAAGCACGTTTTGTACGGCGGACATCAAGAGTGTATTTCAGACGGTTTTGTTCCAAATCGAGTTTTTGCTGCTCCATCTGAATCATCGTGTTTCTTAACATATTTTCTTTTTCAGCGAGTTCTGCCTCAGAGTTAAGAATCTGCAAATCAAGGTTTTCGTTAGAAAGTTTAACGATAACGTCGCCGGCTTTTAAATGCGAACCTTCTTCGCTGACGATTTCTTCTACGATTCCGCCTTCGAGGGGGCTTAACTGTATGGTAATCATCGGCATAACCTGACCGCTAAGGCGGATATAATCGTTGAACTCGCCCTGCTTTACGACGGCAGTATTAAAATTTTCTTTTTTGACGGCAACTGCTTTTGTATCAGTTGTTAACAAAAAATATCCGATAACAGCGACCAAAACTGCGCCGATGTAATACGGAATGTACTTTTTGTCCGCATATTTTTTAATGCCCTTTTTCTTTTCAATTACAATATCCATGATAATTTTCAATTATGAATTTTCAATTTTTAATTTTCAACTGTCAATTGTCAATTGTCAATTGTCAATTGTCAATTGTCAATTTGTTCTAAGTATGACGTTCCTTTGTAATACACCACGACGGCGGCTTTTATTTTGCTGACAAACAGAGCGTTAAAGTATGCAGCCTGAGCCTCGGCATATTTATTAGCAGCGGTGTTGAACTCCAAGTACGGAATCATTCCCGCTTGAAATTTTTTTGTTGCAATTTCGTAGTATTCTTTCTGAAAATCAGCGGTTTTGAGTGCTGCCGTTAATTTTTTCCGTGCTGACAAAACCTCGTCAAAAGCCTCCCAAACGGCATTTTCGATTTCGGCTTGTTTTTCTTGAAATTCATAACTTGCGATGCGCAAGTCAGATTTTTTTCGCGAAAAATTAGAGAACTTTTGTAAACGGTTGAAAATCGGAATGTTAAGCGATATGCTGATGTATTCCCGACCGTTGTTTTTTATTTGGTCTTTGAACGGTAAAGCCTGATAATTAACGCCGCTAAGTTTTGAGTGCGACGAATACCAACCGGCGTTTAAGTCTATTCTCGGCAAAAACTGCCATTTAGCGGTTTTAAATTCCAACTCTTTTATTTTCAATGCGTTTTGAAAAATCAAAACCTGCGAATTGCTTTCTTTTGCAGAGGTTGCAATAGTATTCGCGTTTTCAACAACGTCCGTTAAAACGGGAGAAAAATTTATTGCCGTGTCGATTTCCAAAACCTCGTTTGAGGGGAACATCATCACTTTTTTCAAGGCTGACAAAGCGGCGTTGCGTTTAGCCTCATAATCGGCGAGAAAATATTCTGTTTCGGCGAGAAAACTCTGTTTTTCAAGCACTTGAACGCGGCTTTGAGTTCCGAGTGAAAACTCTTTTTCGGCTTGTTGAAGTGCTGACAACGCCTCTTGTTTTTCGTCTTGAAAAACCTTTGTAACTTTTGAAAAATACAGATAATTGTAAAAATACTGCATGATTTCAAGACAGATTTCATCGGTTTTTACTTGTAAAGACGTTTTGCCGCTTTCGAGAGCGATTTTACTGATTTTCATATTGTTAACAGCCTCAAAACCGTTGAAAAGCGGCATTGAAGCAGAAATTTGGTATTCGTCCTGAAACATTTTTAAATCGGTGTACATATTAGTTTCAGGGTCGGTAGTGCGACCGTTAGTGAGGGCGAGACCGGCGTAAGCGTTGATTTGCGGCGTAAAAACGGTTAATACCGCATCTCTTCTATCAATTTCTTTCTGATAGCAAAGTTCTTTTGCTGCAAGAATTTGCGTCGAATTATTTAAAGCAAATTCCATACAGTCTTTCAGTGTCATCGGCTTTTGAGCGAAACTGACGATGGAAAAAAAAATCAACGTTAATATGGTATTTATTTTTTTCATTTCTTTACACTTTTTGTAGTTCGTAAATACAAACTACATTCAACGTGCCAAGTTTTTATATCGCTGATTTTATGACAGTTACAATTTTAAAGGCATAAAAAAGTGTAAAGAAATTTTACAGTGGTGTAAAGAAATTTTACACTGCGGAAAACTTTTGTAAAAATTATATCTTGCCGATTCTACCCTAAAAGTACGAGAATCGGCAGAATATAGTATATTATATTTTGCCAATTCTCATAGTTTTTATATATTTGCGGCAAAATATAATCAAAAATCATGGCAAAAATTGTTGGACGAAAAGACGAAATTCAAGAGTTTGAAAAACTTTATAACAGCGGAAAACCCGAATTTGTAGCCGTTTACGGGCGGCGCAGAGTAGGAAAAACGTTTTTAATAAAGCAAATTTTCAAAGACCGTTTGACTTTTCAACATACGGGCGTTTCACCGGTGGACAGTCAAAACGACAAAAACCGCATGAAAACACAGTTGGAAAGTTTTTATTACGATTTGTTAGAAAGCGGTCTCGAAGGCTTTGCAATGCCCAAAACTTGGCTTGAAGCCTTTTTTCAACTCCGTCAACTTCTGATAAAACTTGATAACGGCAACCGTCAGGTGATTTTTTTGGACGAATTACCGTGGATGGACACGCCGAGGTCAGGATTTTTGGCTGCGTTTGAAAATTTTTGGAATGGTTGGTGCAGCAGCCGCGACAATTTAATGCTGATTGTCTGCGGAAGTGCGGCTTCATGGATACTTTCAAACATTTCGCGCAGCAAAGGTGGGCTTTACGGACGTTTGACCTCCGAAATTAAACTTTTGCCTTTTTCTTTAAAAGAGTGCGAAGATTTTTTCAGAGAGTCGGAAATCGAACTTTCACGTTACGATATTGTTCAGGCGTATATGGTTTTTGGCGGAATACCGTATTATTTAAGTTATTTTGCTAAGGGACAGAGTTTTGAGGGCAATGTTGACAAAATGCTTTTCGGTAAAAATCTGCGTTTGAAAGACGAGTTTAACAGACTTTTTAACGCCGTTTTCGTAAATGCCGAGGATTCCAAAAAAATCGTCAGACTTTTGGCAAAACGGCACAGCGGCTATTCTCGCGATGAGATTTCAAAGTTAGCGGACATTTCTTACGGCGGCGGTTTGACTTCGGCATTGTCGGGACTTGAAGAGAGCGGTTTTGTGTTTCGTTATCAGCCTTACGGCAAAAAAGGCAAGTCCGACACATATAAATTAACGGATAATTTTTGTCTTTTTTGGTTGAAATATGTTGAGCCGAACTCATCAAACGGCAGTTTCATGAAAGATAACATGACGGCACAGATTATGCAGAATTGGCGGGGGGTAGCCTTTGAAGAAGTTTGTTTTCAACACGTTACGCAAATTTGCAAAGCCTTGGAAATCGGCGGTGTAAAGTCGGAAGTTTCGGCGTGGAATTTTCAAGATGGTGAAAGTCAAGGTGCACAAATCGACCTTTTGATTTTCCGTGCCGACAACGTTGTCAACCTCTGCGAAATAAAATTTTCGTCATCGCCGTATGTCATTGACAAAGACGAAGAAATGAAACTCCGCAACAGAATTGAAACGCTCAAAACCACTCTTAAAGCCAAGCAAACGGTACATTTAACGATGATAACCACTTACGGCATAAAGTTTAATATTCACAGCGGCATAGTTCAGCGGCAAGTGGTGATGGAGGATTTGTTTGTGTAGGGAAAATACACTTTTATTATCAGCGGATTATGATTTGATTAAAAAAAATATCCAATAAAATTTTACAAATAAAAAACATTCTCTAATTTTACAGCGTAAAAACAAAAACGAAACAAAATGACAAAAAAGTGGCGGGCAACCGCCGCAAAATAACAACTAACATATTGTAAATCATAGCGTTTGCTATTTATTCGAGATGCCCTAAAAATTTGCCGATTCTAAAAGCATCCCATTGAATAAGTTCAGTAAACGTCTGCGTTATGCGTGGACGGAACTTATTGGGATGCGGGTTACGGCAAATTTCCTTGGACTCATAAGTGAAGTTCACGCTTCTCTTTTTGCCTAAGGTGATTTGCTTGCCCGCATATTCGAAAAGTTGCATACGCTGAAATGCAACGCAAAACAATGAGTACAATTAAAGACGAACTTATTGATGAGTTGCAGCGACGTGTTGAGGACAAGATTCTTGAACCGACCAATGCCGAATTGCTGTCTAAACTCATCAAGAATGCCGATTCTGACAATGAGGCTATGATGATAGCCGAACTTGGCACTACATACAAGCGCACGGGTTTGCACTTCGACAAACGGTTGGAAAAGATGACCGACGACATTCATTATTTCCGCAAAAACAACGAACTTTCATTTCATACCGACGACAACAAACCTACGCACAAACTCATCATTGGTGACAATTATGAGGCATTGCAAAACCTTCTGATTCAGTACAAAAGCAAAATTGATGTCATCTACATTGACCCTCCATACGGCAAGGACAGTATGGGTGAGTTTGCGAAAACCAACTATCAAAATGCCATCACCCGCGACAATCTTTTGTCGATGCTTTATCCGCGTTTGAAACTTGCCAAAATGTTGCTTTCGGATAGCGGCGTGTTTTTTTGTTCAATTGATGATAAGAATCAGGCGTATGTGAAATGCTTGTTTGATGAGGTAATGGGCGAAAGTAATTTTATTGCAACAATTATTTGGGAAAGAGCGTATGCGCCTGTTAATCTAAAAAAGCATTTTTCGGAAAGCCACGATTATATTTTGTGTTTCGCAAAAAAGATAAATGATTGTGTGTGCAATGGTTTGCCGCGTTCTACTGATGCTAATGAAAGGTATTCAAATCCTGATAATGATCCTCGTGGAGTTTGGACTTCAAGCGATTTGTCTGTCGGTCCGAGAATTGAGTCAAAAGTATATGAAATTACAACGCCAAGTGGCAGAAAAGTTATGCCGCCAAGTGGATATTGTTGGAGGTTAGATAAAGCCACGTTTGAAAAATATAAATCTGAAAACAAAATTTGGTTTGGAGACGAAGGCAATAGTGTTCCAAGAATAAAAAGATTTCTTTCCGAAGTGAAGCAATCTATTACACCAATGACCATTTGGAAATATTCCGAAGTTGGTCATTCTCAGGATGCTACAAAAATATTGTTAAGTATTTTTGGTGGTGAGGCAAAATTTCAATATCCGAAGTCAGTACCTTTGATTTCTCGCTTAGTTGCGCTTTATTCAAAACAAGATTCCGTCATCCTCGATTTCTTTGCGGGTAGCGGCACAACCGGACACGCCGTCCTTGAACTCAATCGTAGCGAGGCAAAAGAGGGCGATTTGCTCAATGAAAAAACACCCGAAGGCAACCGCACATTCATTCTTTGCCAACTCAATGAAATAACGGACACAACGCCCAACGGCATAGCATACGATGTAACATCCAAACGTCTCAAACGCATTATGACGGGTGAGTGTTACGACGGCACAAAAGATTTTGAGTGGATTAAGAAAAACAAACCCTACGGCGGCAATCTTGACGTGTATGAGATTGACAGCGTACCAAATTTTGCAGTCAAGGAAGAAGGCAAAACACCGTTTGACGTGATTGATGAAACTCTTTACGGTCAAGAAAAATTCGAGACTCTGAAAGAGAAAGTCGATTGGGTATGTCAGAATTTCAGCAACACACAGAAAAAGTTGGAGGAGTAGAGAATGTTACAAGAAGCAATAGACCTGCAACAAAACGCCGTATCGCAGTTGTTGGAAAAGGTATTCCACAAGGATGAACTTACGTTTCGCGCCCCGACAGGCAGCGGCAAAACTCGTATGATGTCAGATTTTATGAACCGCATTTTGACTAATAATCCTGATGTGGTGTTTATTGTCTCAACATTGTCGAAGGGCAATTTGGCGCAGCAAAATTACAATGTTTTCAAGGATTGCGCCGACAAAAACATTTTTCCGCAGATTAATCCGCATCTCATTTCGTCGGAATCGTCAGGCGAAGAACGCCTTTTTATTCCCGATGGATTCAACGTGTATGTTTTGCCCCGCGACCTTTACAAAGACAAGTCGAAACTCAAAGACGAAGGCACATTGAAAAGTTTTCTCGAAACAATGACAAGCATCACCAACGGAGCGAGAAATCATCGTGTTTGGCTCATCAAAGACGAATGTCACCAAGCCACCAACAACCTTGACGACATCAGCAAAAGTTACTTTGAAAAGGTGATAAATTTTTCTGCCACGCCCAACCTTAAACGCGGGCAAACGCCTGATGTTCAGATAACTGACGAGGCGGCTATGAACGCCAAACTCATCAAAACAATTGAGTGGGGAGCGGAAGAAGATACCGTGGAAAATGCCATCAAAAAGTTTGAGGAGATACGCGAAAATTATGTCAATCTTTTGGGCGTGAATCCGTGTTTGATTATTCAGATTTCCAACAAAGACAAGGCGGAAGACGAATGGTCTAACATCAAAACAATTTTGCATAAAAACGAGCATCAGCACCTCAAATGGATGTCGATTGTTGACAAAAAAGACAAATGCGAAACAAACGACAAAGTCAGCAATTTGAAAGTCGAGCGTTGGAAAGATTATGCCAAAGAAAACGCATCCACCATTGATGTGATTGTGTTTAAAATGGTGATAAGTGAAGGTTGGGATATTCCTCGGGCTTGTATGCTCTATCAAGTTCGAGACACCAAAAGCAAACAACTTGACGAACAAGTAATGGGGCGGGTGCGTCGCAATCCACGTCTTAAAGATTTTGAAACGCTCACATCTGAGGCTCAGAATCTTGCTATGACAGCGTGGATTTGGGGCATTGAACCGAAAGAATCCAAAAAGTCGCGGCAAGTGCGGCTTTTTGGTGATATTGACGACATTCCGCAAGCCATTCGCATCAAAACCACTCACCTGAAAACACTGACAGAGCGCAAAGATTTTGATGTTGACGCTTTTATAAGTGGAAAATCAAAGCACGACGAAATTGCCCCGGCAAGTATTTTCACGTTGTATTACAACTTGCAAAAAAGTGAAAACGAAGTCCGTAACCTTTGCTATGATTATGCCGAAAAAAATGTACAGCGTTGGTGGCATTTTTGCGAACACGTTGATGCCGTAAGCAAAGAATACGACAATTATATTTGCAATTATGACGAAAGTATGGAGTTGAACGACAAAGAGGTTTCGTTTCCGCTTACGTCGATGTATGTTGACAACGAACATTACCAAAACATCGGCGATTGGGTTTGGAAGCGCAAGGACGGCAGCGACAAATTTTCGTTTGACAGCGAGGCTGAACGTGAATGGGCAAGCATATTGAAAGACCTGTCACACAGCGATATTGAGTCAATCGGTGAAAAATATCTGTGGGGTAAAAACTTTCTGTCTAATTCTGAGATTCGTTTTGAATATTATCAAAATGGCGTTCATTCCTCGTATCCCGATTTTGTGATGAAAGATAAGAAAGGGCGAATACATCTTTTTGAAGTTAAGAGTGTAAACGTAAGCAAAGCGGCGCAATTTGACAGCGAGGAATACAAAAATAAAGTTTTAGTTTTGAAAGCCTGTTATAAACGTTGTTCTGAGTTGACAGATTATCATTATTATCTGTCTGTGCAGAAAGATGATGTTTGGCAGATAACACACATCTCAGGAGGTAAAGAAGAATTATTGAGCAAGGATGGTTTTATAGCAAGCATTAGCAAATAATTACTTTTTTCCCGTTTATACCGTGCGGAAACTATCAAAAAAAAGCATATTTCCGCACGCTATAAACGGAAATGTATCATACGCTGCACATAAGTTTTTCGCTGTTTCTGCTGCAAAAAAACAAATTGTAAATGTTGCACACAGAGCGATTTCACGTTCAGGGCGTTGAATTGAAAAATCGGTTGTGCCTTTACTACACTAAATGGTACTACATTCAACTTGCCAAAATTTCAAGCGAACTTCAACACAAATGTCGTTTTTTGATTGTCGCTTTGAAGAAGGTCTATCGTGCCGTTATGAAGTCGCATTATTTGTCTTGAAAGACTAAGTCCTATGCCCGAACCGCCTGATTTCGTGGTGTAAAACGGTATGAAAATTTGTTCTTTGTTTTCGTGACTAATCGGCAGTCCGTCGTCGCTGACAGAAATCGAAACCGCACCCGAAGAGGCTGTTTCTGCGGAAATTTCAATGTTTTTAGACTGAGCCTGAACTGCGTTTTTTATCAGGTTTATAAAAATTTGCGAAATCTGCCCCTCGTCAGCATAAATCAAAATATCATTATAAATGCCTTTAACAGTGCATTTTACGCCGGAGGTTTCCAAATATTTTTCGTTCAGCGAAACAACCTTTTTTATCATTTCCGCAACAACGACGGGACGTTTTGCGGGTTTTGAAATTTTTGAAAGGCTACGGTAAGAATCAATAAATTTTATCAAATCTTTTGACGAGGCGGAAATTGTTTCAAGACCGGCTTTTGTGTCAAGCGACGGGTCTTGCGCAAGGGCTTCGCTCAGGGCTGCGATAGGCGTTACCGTGTTCATAATTTCATGGGTTAAAACACGGATTAATTTCGACCAAGATTCGGTTTCGTTTTCCTGACGGAATTTTTCGAGAATTTTTTTCAGACGGTTCAAAGCACGGTTCAAAGCGTTTTTTCCGCTAAAACGGAAATTCATTTCGCCAGCCTCCAAAGCGTCCATCAAATAGTTAACCTTAGCTGCTGATTTTCTGAATGTTATCACCGAGCCGATGATTAATCCGAAAACAAAGATTAATATGCACAAGAAAATTTCCATTTTCTCATATTCCGTATTTTTTAAGTTTATTATAAAGTGTCGGGCGGCTGATGTTAAGTTGTTTTGCCGCCAAAGAAAGATTGCCGCCGCATTGATTAAGCACGTTTTGAATCAAAACTTTTTCCGCATCTTCAATACTGCCGCTGACAGGTTGATGTGTCGGCACACTGTTACCGCCGCTTAACTGAAAATCACCGCCTCTTAACAATTCTCCGTCAGAGAGAATTACTGCTTTTTCAATCGCATTTTGAAGTTCACGGATATTTCCGGGCCATGAATATTTTCTTAAAATAACAACTCCTTCCGGGCTTATACCTTGAACGTTACGGTTATATTTTTTGTTAAAAACTTTTATAAATCTCTCTGACAAAGGCAAAATATCGTCAAGACGTTCCCTCAGCGGCGGCAACGAAATACTTATCGTGTTGATTCTATAATAAAGGTCTTCGCGGAAACTGCCGTCGCTGACAAGTTTTTCCATATTCATATTCGTCGCACAGATAAGGCGAATGTCAATCGGAATTTCCTTTGAATCACCGACTTTCGTGATTTTACGGTTTTGAATCGCCCGCAAAAGTTTGGCTTGAAGATGAAGCGGAATATTTCCGATTTCGTCAAGAAAAAGCGTTGAAGAGTTTGCCGCCTCAAATTTGCCTTCATGATCGGTTTTAGCATCGGTAAATGCACCTTTGACGTAACCGAAAAGTTCGCTTTCAAAAAGTGTTTCGGTGAGTGCGCCGGCATCTACGGCAATCATTTTTTTATTTTTTCGGGTTGAAAGTCTGTGGATTTCGTTTGCCAAAACATCTTTTCCCGTTCCGTTTTCGCCTGTGATTAAGACAGTTGCATCGGTCGGAGCAATTTTTTCGACGGTGTGTCTGATATTTTCCATTTGCGGCGAAGTTCCCCAAAACATTTCTCCTTTTGATGACGAAAGCGAGGGTTTCGAGGGTTCGCTTTGCATGGCTTTGTCTCGGGCAGAGGTCAATGTAGCGATGAATTTGGTGTTGTCCCAAGGTTTAGTGATAAAATCAAACGCACCTCTTTTCATACCCTCAACGGCAAGTTCGATGTCGCCGTAAGCGGTGAAAAGAACGACTTCGGTTTTAGGCGCAGCGGTTTTGATTTGCGTTATCCAATACAAACCTTCGTTTCCCGTGTCAGCATCGGAAGAAAAATTCATGTCCAAAAGTACGACGTGCGGTGAAAATTTTTCTAAAACAGAAATCAGAGTTACCGGATTAGGCAAGGTTTCAACAGCCTCAAAATGAGCCGGTAACAAAATTTTTAACGTGTTTCTTATTCCTAAATTGTCATCAACGACGAGTATCCTGCCTTTTTTCATTGTTTTTTTATAAAAAGTTTTTATTTTAATTTAAATGCAAATTTAGGACAAAATTCTCTAAAAAACAAAAATGCCGCTCTAAAAAAAGCGGCATTTACTTCTTCATAATGATGTACGGTTAAAATAGAAAGGTTGCTATATTAAATAAAATCATTCAAGTAATTATTTGGTTTTAAAGAGAATTCTTATTTTTTTCATTTATATAACACACAAGAAAATAAAAACCCTATGAAAAAATGTAATTTTTTTTATTTTTTTCAATAAATTTGCAAAGTACAAATTCTGTATATTATGAAAAAGATATTTACCACACTAATTTTATTATTTACGGCTTTAATGCCGATTATAGCACAAAACAATATGGAAAGACTTGAAAAACAAGCAGTTGAGATTATTTCCAAGATGACTTTGGACGAAAAAATCTCACAAATGATGAACGAGACTCCGGGTATTGAACGCCTCGGAATCGAACCCTACGATTATTGGAACGAAGGGCTTCACGGAGTCGGTAGAAACGGTCGCGCAACCGTTTTTCCTGAACCGATTGGTTTAGGTGCGACTTTTGACACCGAATTAGTCAAACAAATCGGCGATGCGATTGCCACCGAAAGCCGCGCAAAGTACATCGTGGCGCGGAAAAACAAAAATTTCGCACGTTATACGGGACTGACATTTTGGTCGCCTAACGTCAACATTTTCCGCGACCCGCGTTGGGGCAGAGGTATGGAAACTTACGGCGAAGACCCGTTTTTAACCGGCACACTCGGAACCGCTTTCGTAAAAGGTATGCAAGGCGAAGACCCTGTATATCTGAAAGTTGCAGCCTGCGGAAAACATTTTGCCGTCCATTCCGGCCCCGAAGCAACAAGACATTCGGCTAACATCGAACCCTCAAAAAAAGACCTTTGGGAAACATATCTCCCCGCTTTCAAAATGTTGGTTCAAGAGGCTGACGTTGAAATAATTATGGGCGCATACAACAGAGTTTACGGTGAAAGTTGTTCGGGCAGTAAATTTCTTTTGACTGACGTTTTGAGAAAACAATGGGGCTTTAAAGGACACATAGTTTCTGACTGTGAGGCAGTTGCAGACATTTATCAAGGACACGGCATTGTGAAAACCCCAGCCGAAGCCGCAGCAACAGCCGTAAAATCGGGCTTAAATATTGAGTGCGGAAGTACGCTCAAAGGTTTGAAAGAGGCACTTCAACAAAACCTTATCACCGAAGAAGACCTCGACAAAGCCTTAAAACCGCTTATGATGACCCGTCTGAAACTCGGTATTTTAGGAAAAGACGAAAATTGTCCGTACAATAATTTTTCGGAAAAAGATATATGCAGTCCCGAACACATTGCGCTTGCTAAAAAAGCCGCTGTCGAAAGTATGGTTTTGTTAAAGAATGACGGCATTTTACCGTTGAAAAAAGATATTCATACGCTTTTCGTAACGGGAGCGGGCGCGGCTGACGCTTTTTGGCTGATGGGAAATTATTTCGGAATTTCAGACCGCTATTGCACTTATTTACAAGGCATTGTCTCGAAAGTCAGCAGCGGAACGGCGGTGAATTACCGTCCGGGCGTTTTGGAAAATTCTCCGACACGCAACCCGATAAACTGGGCTGTTGACGAGGCGGCAGGTGCAGATTACACAATCGTCGTCATGGGCAACAACGGCAACCTCGAAGGCGAAGAAGGCGAGGCAATAGACTCTGACACCAAAGGCGACCGCACGACTTTGAAAATCCCTGAGTGTCAGATGAAATTCTTAAAACAAATTTATGACAAAAAGAAAGTTTTTGAGAAAAAAACGGGCGGCATTATCGTAGTTTTGACCGGCGGCAGTCCCGTTGACGTAAGGGAGATTTCAAAACTCGCAGATGCGGTTATAATGGCGTGGTATCCCGGTCAGGAAGGCGGTTACGCTCTCGGTGATTTAATTTTCGGCGATGAGAATTTTTCAGGACGTTTGCCGGTAACTTTCCCCGAAGACGGCGACAAACTCCCCGCCTTTGAAGATTATTCGATGAAAAACCGCACTTATAAATATATGTCCGACAATATTTTCTATCCTTTCGGGTATGGGTTGAGTTACGGCAAAGTTTCATACACTAATCCGTCAGCGGTTATGAACAACGATTTGACGTTAGAGGTAAAAACTTTTGTTACAAACAGTTCCGACAAGTTAACTAACGAAACTCTTCAAGTATACGTTTCAGTTCCAGGAGCAGGTAAAGATGCACCGAGAGAACAATTAGCAGCTTTCAAACGGGTAGAATTGAAACCTAATTCAACAACGGAAGTCGTATTAAAAATTGATGCAGAAAGGCTCAAAACCGTTGAAGAGGACGGCAGTCTAAGGCTTCGCAGCGGCGTTTATAAAGTGTTTATCGGCGGGGCTGCACCGTCAAAACGCACAAAAGACTTAGGCGTAAGCGTAGTTGAAACAGAAGTCAAAATAAAATAGAATTAAATAGAAAAAGTGCAAAAAAAAATTAAAAAATTTTATTTTGCACTTTTTTTGTTTAGTTTTGTCAAAATAAAAAAACTCCGGCATTTATGGTAAAATATCGTAAAAAAGTCAGCGCGAAACGAAAGATGAACACGATTCTGATAACATTCGGAGTCGGTGCAATTCTTATTATGGTAATCTCTTTCGGAATAATCATAAAAAATCAACTCGGCGCAAGCATAGAACAAAACGTAATATCAGACCTCAAAGGCTCTACCGACAAACTCGATACGCATAATGCCGGTTGCGATGAAAGAAACAAACAATTAATCACCTCTACGGAAATTTATCTGAACTCTCACGGCGGAATTTTCTTAACGGGTGAAGATTTTATATTTCCTAACGGTCAAAACTCAGAATTGTGGACGGTAGAGGGCAAGGATTTGAACTCCAACAACGCTTTAATCGAAAAAATAGCCTCTGCCGCGCCTAAAAATCAACTGTCAATATATCAAAAAGTCGGCAGCGAATACGTGATTATCGCCACAACAATCAAAAACAACGGAAACTACATAACAGGAACAAAACTCGAAGACAATAGAGTAAAAGAACAGATAGAAAACGGCAAAGTTTTTTATGACAGAACGTTTATTGCCCAAACACCGTTTATCGGAACTTATAAAGCCTTAATCATTGATAATCAAATAAAAGGCTTGTATTTTACGGGTCAGGAAGAAAACAAAGTCAAGTCGTCGAACAGTGCGTTCGGTTCTAAAAATTTTTTAGCAAACGGCTTTTCGATTTGGTCAAAAGACCCTAATTTTTGTTTCGTCGTACCGGCAGACAAAAAAAGCGACTGGTCTAAAATGCCCGAAGATGTTTATCAGGAAATGAAACGGCACAAAGACGGCGAAATCCACAAAACCGTTTTCACGTATAAGAAAATCGAATACGAAATGTTTTATCTTTATGACGAAAACGTGTATTCTTACATTCAGTTTTTGTATCCGCTTTCTGACAAGTTTGCCTCGCTGCCAAAGTTAGTAATACCGATGGCATTGGCAATAATCGTGATTATAGCCGTACTGATTATAGCCTCAAACCGACTTTTGACCCGCATAATCAATGATGTAGGCGGCGAGCCGAAAGAAGTAAAAGTTCTTGTAGACAAAATTGCAGAAGGCGATATGACCGGTTCTGATAAAGCAAAGACGGAAAAAGCAACGGGAATTTTAAAATCCACTTATACCGTCGCAGAAAATCTAAAAGGTATTCTGACAAAAATTTATGACGGAGCAAACCAAATGCAGAATTTAAGTTCACAAATTCTCGACACAACGCAAAAGATGTCAGAAAACGCTAATTATCAAGCAGAAAGCACTGACAACATAGCACAATCCGTAACTGATATCGCCCAAGAAATTGCGGGCAATGCCGAAAAAACCTTGTCCGCCGAAAAAATCACGCGCAAGGTCATGACGGATATTGACAAAATAAAAGAGGCTCAGGATTTGAGTTTCAATGCGGTAAAGGGCATCTCTGAAAAAATTGACATCATCAACGACATTGCCTTTCAAACCAACATTCTTGCCCTTAACGCCGCCGTTGAAGCCGCCCGCGCAGGAGAACACGGTAAAGGTTTTGCCGTTGTTGCGACAGAAATTCAGCGGCTCGCCGAAAAAAGCAAATATTCGGCGGCGGAAATCATCGAAAGCGCAGAAACAAGTGTCAACGCCACGGCAAAATCAGCAGAACTGATAAATAACATCATGCCCGACATAAAAGAATGTGCCTCGTTAATCAGTAATATAGAAGACTCCGCTGAAAATCAAAAATCAAGGATTCAGGCCATTGATTCGGCAGTCAACCAACTAAATACGTCAATGCAGGGCAATGCCACGGTATGCGGCGACCTCGCAATAAGTGCCGAAGATTTGGATTTTCAGGCACAAACTTTCAGAGACAGCGCAAACGTGTTTAAATTTTAACAAGAAAAAATTTTAACAAGAAAAAAAATTTGATTAAATAAAAAAAAAGTTGCAACTTTGTCTGTTAGTTTATCAATAAAAAATATGAAAATAGCAGACAAATTAAAAAGCACGGACAAAACACTTTTTTCGTTTGAAATTGTCCCGCCGTTAAAAGGCAACAACATCGAAAAACTATACGAAAAACTTGACCTCTTAGTCGAGTTCAACCCGCTGAATATCAATATAACATATCATCAGGACGAAGTCGTTTACTCAGAAGACAAAGACGGCAGAATAACAAAATCCGTCGTCAGGAAACACCCCGGAACAGTTGCTTTGGCGGCAGCAATAAAAAAACGCTACCACGACATAGAAACCGTTCCGCACCTTATCTGCGGGGGAATGACAAAACAAGACATCGAAAATATCCTTATTGATTTAAACTTTTTAGGTATTGAAAATATTTTGGCTCTAAGAGGCGATGCTCCGAAAGGCAGCCGCTATTTTGTCGCCGAAAAAGACGGTCATGCACACACCGACACGCTCGTAAAACAGATAACCGACTTAAACAAAGGTATTTATCTTGATACGACATTAAAAAACAATGATTGTATGAATTTTTCGGTAGCCGTTGCCGGATACCCCGAAAAACATATAGAATCTCCGAATATGGATTTCGACTTAAAATACTTAAAGCAAAAAGTAGATGCTGGTGCCGAATATATTGTAACTCAAATGTTTTTCGATAATGAGAAATTTTTTGCTTGGGAAAAACGATGCCGCGAAAACGGTATTCTTGTCCCGATAGTCCCCGCAATAAAACCGATTGGCAAAATACGCGATATTCAAACAATTCCGCAAGTTTTTAATATAGATTTGCCTACGGATTTGGTATCTGAGTGTTTAAAAGCAAAAAACGACAAAGATATTTATCAAATCGGTATCGAATGGACTATCAAGCAGTCGAAAGAACTGATAAAACACGGCTGTCCGGCAGTACATTATTTCAGCGTAGGACGAACTGAAAACGTAAGGGAAGTGGCAAAAGCAGTTTTTTAAAATTGTTGTAAAAAAACAAAAAATCGGTACGTTGTTTGATGATAAAAAAATAATATGATTTTTTTTTGGGAAAAACAAAAAACTTTTTTAATTTTAACGGCTTGAAAATCGGATTTTGACATGAGAGATTTAATAAATAATTTAAGTATACGCAGCAAGTTGCTTTTGGGCTTCTTTGTTGTTACTGCAATATTCTTTGTATTAGGCATTTACCAGTACAATGCGATTGAGGGAGTCAACCGCAGCAACGAACTTATAACCTTTGCAAAAGACATGAACTCCACGTCTTCGCAGATAAAATACCTGATAACAAAAGATATGTTGGTGCTAAGAAACTTCAAATTCGCGAAAAACGATAAGGAGTTGAGGGCTCTTATGAAAGAACATAACGAAAACGAAAACAAACTGAAAATCATTTTCGCCTCAATCATCAATGCAACGTACCCCGAAAGTATTGACCCGATGTTAAGGCATAATTTCAGAGATACGATTTCGATGGTTCAGAAAACGTACACGAATGATTTGTGTATTGCGTACACTAATATTTACAACGACCAACGAATCATAGTAAATCCGATTGAAGTAAAAAATAGGATTCTACAAAAACGATTAGACGCAAAATTCGGCAACAAGGAGCAAAAATCGGGCGATGAAAATATCGTCGTTTACGGCGATGTTATTCAGCAAGAAGACGACACCCCGCTTGAAGAGGCTTCTCAGGCATACATCGAAGATTTGCAAAGCGGTCAAAACAAAAACTACCAAATAATAACCCGCATTTTCGGCGAAATAGACAAGTATCTGACAATGATGGAATTAAAATCCAACAGCGTTATCGCCGAAGCTATGTCTATTTCCTCAGTTCAAGGAGATGCTAACATAAAAACTCTCGTCATATTCCTTTTAATCGGCATTATCGTTTCGTTAATGCTGGCTTTGTACATTTCGGGCTTAATCGTAAAACCGTTAGAAGGTTTGATGAAATACGCAAAAAGGCTTTCGGAAGGTGAACTTCCCGAGTTTAACGACGAGGTTTACAACGATGAAGTCGGTCAGACGGCATCGTCTATTGAGCAACTTACGATAGGACTTCAAAAAACATCAGACTTCGCACACGCTATCGGACAAGGCGATTTCAGTTCTAATTACCAGCCTTTGTCAGACAAAGACGTACTCGGAAACTCACTTCTTAACATGCGTAAATCACTTCAAAACGCTGCTAAGGAAGAGAGCAAACGTAAATCAGAGGATATTCAGCGAAATTGGACAACCGAGGGTCAGGCATTGTTTGCAGAAATTCTCCGTCATCACACCGACGACATAAGAGAACTTTCGGACGACATTGTAGTAAACTTGGTTAAATATATAAAGGCTAATCAAGGCGGAATTTTTATTTATCAGGACAATGACCCGAATGACATTCACCTTGAACTGCTTTCGGCATACGCATACAACCGCAAAAAATTCATCAAACGCCGTATTAATATAGGGGAAGGTCTTGTCGGCGCATGCGCTCAGGAAAAATACACGATATATTTAACCGACATTCCCGATGATTACATCGAAATAGAATCAGGTATCGGTTCGGCTAACCCGAAGTCGCTGTTGATAGTGCCTCTGAGAATAGAAAACGATATTCTCGGCGTTATCGAATTAGCATCGTTTAACGAAATAAAAGATTTTGAAATAGAATTGGTTGAAAAAATTGCCGAATCTATTGCAGCAACACTTTCAACAACGAGAATCAACACGAGAACGGCAGAACTTCTCGAACAGTCAAACTCCAAGACCCAAGCGATGAAAGATCAGGAAGAGGAGATGAGACAAACAATCGAGGAATTGCAGGCTACGCAAGAAGACAGTATGAAACGCGAAGACGATTTCTACCGCGAAATCAAGGAAATGGAAGCCATCAACCGTACTCTCGAACAGCAGACTTCGTTGCAAGACACCGAAATAGAACAGTTGAAAAACAAATTCTCCGTTGCAAACCAACTCGTAAAAGAAAGAGAAAACTACGAGAATAATCTATATAGTATTATTTCGGCAGCAATCATCACAACGACGGACGACGGTACGATTCAATATGTCAACGACTTGTTTGTAAATTTGTTAGGATACAAATCTGCGGAAGTTTTGGGTAGAAGCGTTTACAACGTTTTGGGCTTTAAGTCAAACGAAGTTGAAATGGCAAAAGCACTTCAAGCAGAGTTCGGAAACATCGTCAACATGAAAGGTAAAGAAATACAAGTACTTTCAAAAGACGGAACTCCGATTTTGTTCTGGCTCTCGGTTACGGCAAATATTTTCAGCACAAAAGTAATTTACACTCTGGTTCTCAACGACTTATCAAAATTATCCGAGGAGCGTAAACGATCTTCTGCATACGAAGAAGATATGCTCACGGCTAAATTTGAACTTGAAAACCGCAGCGAAATCCTTGAAGACCTGCTCATCAAAAACAAAATTGAGTTGCCGGGTATCGATCAGGATTACACGCTGCTCGCATTTGAAAACTACCGTATCGGTCTTAACATTATAGATACGCAGACAAGAAAATGGTTGGAAAGTATCAACAAACTTTACGGCGACTTTAAACGTAAATCACCGCAAAAAACCGTTTTACAGACATTAGACGAATTGATAGACTATACCGGTTATCACTTCGGCTTTGAGGAAAAGTACTTAAAAGATTTCAATTATCCCCGCTACGATGATTTTAAACTCACTCACGATCAGTTTATCGGGACGTTGCGGGCAAACCGTTCTAATTATGCAAACGGTGAGACGATATCGCTTATTAAAATAATAATTTTCATAAAATCTTGGATGTCTTCTTACAAGCCTATGCTTGACGAAGATTTCGTAAGAATGTTCAAAGCCAACGGTTTGGCATAGTAAAGAAAACAACAGTATAGAAAAAAAAGAACGGGCTGACCTCTGAAATAAAAAATTTCACGTCAAGCCCGTTTTCTATCAGCAAAAATACAAATTCCTTAAACTTTTAAAATTTCAGCCGCTTTTGCTTCACAAATTTTATCCGTGTTAGCAACGTACTTGTCGGTAAGTTTCTGAACAATATCCTGACCTTCTTTCGACTCGTCCTCGGTGATAACGTCTTTTTCAAGTTGTTTCAACGAGTTGTTAGCGTCTTTTCTTACGTTTCTGATTGCGACTTTCGTGTTTTCAGCCTCGGCTTTTACTTGTTTTACAAGTTGTTTTCTACGCTCCTCGGTAAGAGCGGGAATCACTATTCTGATGATTTCACCGTTGTTTACGGGAGTAAGACCGAGATTGGCTTTGAGAATTTCTTTCTCGATTTTCGGGAGCATCGCTTTTTCCCATGGTTGAACCACTATCGTACGGGCATCGGTTGTACCAACGTTAGCAACCTGATTCAAAGGCGTTTCCGTTCCGTAATAATCAACCTTAATATCGGCTAAAATCGCGGGAGTAGCCTTACCTGCACGAATTTTAGTAAGTTCTGCTTCGTAATGATTGACAGCGGATTTCATTTTCTCTTCCGCATCGTCAATGTATAATTGCGCTTCTTCGTTCATATTATTTCTCCGTTTTAATACATTTCTAAATTTCGGCAAATATATCCATTATTTTTGGTTTTTAAAAGTTTTTTTTCAAAATTATTTATAAACCGGCAGATAAAGCGGATGTTTTTCGTTGTAGAGCCTCATATAATAAAACAATTTTGAATTTTTTTTCCGTCGGGACAACTCTGCAAACTCGTCATGAAGTTGAGGGTCTTTCATCAAAATTATTTCAAGATTTTGCGGGGTGTATTCAAGGATTTGCCCCGTTTCAAAAACAAGGAAATACTGCTGCGGTTCAACGGTTGAGACCTGCGTAAATGGTCTGTTATAATAATCCCAATAAGGCGAATAAGTCGGATTATAAACCGTTTTAGACCCTAAAAAATGACAAATACTCCCGATAATGCCGACACGCGAAAAAACGCCGTTGTTTAAAACGTATATGCCGTTAGAAGAACAATACCCGAAAACATCAGAAGTCTTTATCGTT
This sequence comes from Bacteroidales bacterium, assembly GCA_017417315.1. Taxonomy (GTDB): domain Bacteria; phylum Bacteroidota; class Bacteroidia; order Bacteroidales; family UBA3824; genus UBA3824. The sequence continues at coordinate 30,814 of JAFPZK010000035.1, read as the reverse complement.
ATCTCCTGACCGATATTGTCGTAAAGGCTGATTGTTTTCTGTTGCATCAACTCCTCAAAAAAGGTTAAAGACTCGGGGTCTAACTGACTGTTAATACGGGATTTCTCTATCGGTTTATTTTCCGAAAAATCCTTTTGGGACAAATAAATACCCTCCGTAAACATAAAATCAGAGTCATAAAGTTCCTTATGCGAAAAAGTTTGCGAGAAACCTTCCGCACAACAAAACAAGGCTAATGTTAAAAAAAATACAATCTTCATAGTTTAAAGCAAAAAAAGTACTCAAAGATACGATAAAAAAAACTAACTTTGCAAAAAATTTTGAAAATTGTTTGCGATGAATAAAAAAATTAAATCAGCGTTCAAAATTATAATATTTTTTTCAATAGGAATAGGGTTATTTTATCTTGCCTACCGTGGGCAGGATTTTTCCGTATTATGGCAGGAAATCAAATCCGTACAATGGTCATGGATTATTCTAAGCATTATTTTAGGCATTATCGGGCATTACAGCCGCGCCCTGCGCTGGGGCTTAATGTTGGAGCCGCTCGGCTACAAACCCAAAAGCATAAATCTTTTATCGTCGGTTATGATAATGTATCTTTCAAATATGGCTATTCCGCGCTCCGGAGAATTTGTAAGATGCGGAATTATAAACCGTTACGAGAAAATTCCGTTTTCACAAAGCCTCGGTACGGTTATAACGGAAAGAATAGCCGATATGTCAGTTTTTCTGATACTTACAGTTATCGTTTTGCTAACGCAAGGCGGCGTAATTATGAACTTTTTAAACGATAATCCGCAAATTATGAGCCGGTTAGAAAGTTTTGAAAAATACATTCCCATAATAATCACCGTGTGCATAGGACTTGCCGTTGCCGGATTTTTCGCCGTTAAATACGCCGTCAAAAAAAACATATTCTCGTTAGGTGAAAAAATAAAATCCGTCATCAAAAACTTCAAAGAAGGAGTTTTCACGATTTTGAAAATGAAGAAAAAATGGCAGTTTTTAGCACACACTTTTTTCATCAACTTTGTTTATTACCTCGACATGTATCTACCATTCAAGGCTTTTTCTTGCACGGAAGGAATTTCAGCACAAGACACGCTTACTATCTTTGTATTAAGCACTTACGGAGTAGTAGTACCATCACCGGGCGGTATGGGGACATGGCATTTTATCACGATAGAACTGCTTGCGCTTTTCGGTATTTCAAGAGACCCCTGCGGACGGGCATACGCCTTCGTAACTCACGGTTATCAAGACTTAACATTCTTAATAGGCGGTTTTTTGCTACTGTTACTCTTGCCGGTAATCAACAAAAACTATAAAAACGCAGCATGAAGTATATCCGAAAATACAAGAGAATAATAACGCTCGTTTTCGTATTTATCTGTTATATAGTGCTTTTCTATATTTCAAAAGATAATTTCGAAAAATTGAAGGATATTGACAAAAACTCGCTTGAAATCAACTACTTTCTTCTCGGTGCAGCCGTATTGTTAGTTGTGCCGAACTGGTTGTTGGAAGCGGTAAAATGGAGAATTTCGCTCCAACCTATCGAAAAAATAACGCTTAAAACCTCAATCAAAGGCGTTTTGAAAGGAATTTTACCGTCAGTGATAACGCCTAACAGAATAGGCGAAGCAGTGGGCAGACCGACCGTTTTAGAAGAAAAAAACAAGATTTCAGGTGCTTTTGCGACCGCTTATTGCGGACTTTCGCAAATGCCGGTGATGATATTTTGTGCAACGATAGCATGCGTTTATTGCGGCTATTCGTTATACATTACACTTCCGGCGTTTTTAGCAACGTTGATAACCGGACTATGCTATCAGTTTCCAGAATATTTAATACCATTTGTAAGAAAAAAAACAAAGCACAAACGTTTTTTAGGGAAACTATATTTTTTCAGTAATTATCAGCATAACGAAAAACTCAGGCTTATATTTTTTTCATTTCTCAGATATTTGGTTTATTCGTCTCAAAACTGCTTGGCAATCATTGCTTTCGGTGTTAACGCTAAGTTTATTGACGGTTTGATGTCAGTATTTTTAATCTACGCTATGATGAGTTTTGTACCCAGACCTGCGCTGTTAGAATTAGGCGTAAGATGCTCGGCAACGGTATTTGTGTTAAGTAAATACACCTCAGACTTTTCTGCGCCGACAGTTTCTTCGGTTTTTATTTGGTGCGTAAATCTCTTAATACCAGCGATTTTAGGAACATTCTTTTATTTTTTTGAAAAAAAGACAAAAAAAACTTAAAAAAAATTTTGCAGTTATAAAAAAAGTACCTATCTTTGCACCGTTGAAATAAAACAACAAGCCCTGGTGGCGGAATTGGTAGACGCGTTGGTCTCAAACACCAATGGAGTAACATCCTTGCCGGTTCGATCCCGGCCTGGGGTACAACAAAGAGTAACTAAAAATAAAGAGAAGACTATCGAAAAAAAACGATAGTCTTTTTTTATGTATTTTTTGTACTTTTTTTAAGGATTTTATCTTCCTAATCACATGTAATCACGCAACTTCCGAAATCCCAAGTGTTCATATTGGAGTCAGACCATTTACGGCAAGACTTCGGATAATTGGCTTCAAGGTCAGGAGAAAACGTCTTTGAACAAACATCTTTTATACGCGCTTCATCTTTCCACTTTACGTTGTTAATAAGACAAGGTCCTTTTACGTCAAGAAGTATTTTCCCTTTGAAATCAGGCTCACTGTAAATTATCAAGCGCGTGTTTTTATCAACGGCTATCGCATCAAAAGTATACTGAACCGCTTTCGGAAAAGCAGCCTGATTGCTGATATAACGTCCCTCGCCTACATATTCGCCATAAATGTCAGGTGAATAAATTTTTGAAATATGTCCCTGAATTTCAGTATCTGAAAGAAGCGTTCCCGAAAAATGAACCCCGCAATGCTTTGCCGGATTAGGTTTACTCGGTAAAATTCTCTCGTATTGAAGTTTTATGTCACGGGCAGACTGCTTACCGGCTGCAATTTTTTTGCCGGTGCTTTTCCATGTTTTAGTCTTCATGCCGGACTTTGTTGCTACAAGTTTTATCTCATCGTCCTGACCGATGTTTCCAACTGTAAAACAACCTTTCCCGTCAGAAACCGCAACTCCTTTTTCAACACCGTTAATAAAAATCTTATTCGCAACATTTTCAATAGGTTTGCCCGAAAGAGAGTCAATATCCCGAAAAACGACACTGTTTTTGCAAGGACGCATTTTGATAACTTTTTCTTCATCTGTAAGTTTTTCATACTCAGTGAGTTTAAACACTGCACTTGAAGTATCGAAATAAGACATCTTAGAAACAACGATACTAAAATCATATTTCGCACTTACATTCTCGAAAAAGCCCTTGCCTACCCCGTTTGTATTAACCGTCAAATCCGAAGTCTCGGAGTTCAAAACAAGTTTTGCAGAGGCTCCTGAGATAGTTTTATCGGTTTCAAGGTCTTTGACTATAAAACTTACCAACCCCTTTCGCGGCACAAGTTTTAACACCCTATTATCACTGTTTTCGATAAAAGTGCCTATGTCGGCAATCAAACTATCTGACAAAAAGCCTTCTTTTGAACCGTCAACCCGCAAATTAGAACAACCCGGAAGGTTTTTGATTTCAGCCATACCATTACTAATCGTCTGAGCCTCAAATTCTTGACCTTCAACTAAAACTTTAACCATTGCATAGGGTAACGGCTCGTTATCTTCTTTGTCAACAACTAAAAAGGTAAGGGAAGTTTTCGGTCGCCCTAACAGAATTTCGTATGGAAAAATTTCTTGAAGAGAAGTAAAAAAAGGCGTTAAAGTATCCGAGGCTTGACACCCTTTTGATGCCATAACAACCGCATTTTCAGCAGAATGAAACAAAACCGAATATAAAGAATAATTCACTTTTGTAAACACCAACTTTCCATCTTTATCAGTTTTCCCGTCTAATTTTACAGTATCACTAACTAAAAATCCAAAAGGATTTAATTTTATAAAAGAATGGTCAACATATTTAAAATCGACATTTACATCTTGTAAAACATTCTTACTATCCAAGTCCGAGGCAACGAAAGCAACGTCCTTAGAAAAGCGCAACAACAAAAGCAAAGGCAAAAGCAATAAAAGCAACAGCCAAAGCCACTTATAATTTCTACTTTTGACCTTTACAATGTATTCCGCTTCATTTTCCGAGTTAATAAAAGTTTGCATAATGTTAAGTGTTAAGGTTTATTTTTTTTATTCTTTATTTTTTTGCTCTCGCTTCAACGACCGTGCCTAACGGAACGTCTTGAAGTTCTGCATAACCGTCTGCATCGGTTATGAGAGTTTTGGTAATGCCGTTGTATTTTACGATGACCTCGGCACTTTTGATAACGTTGTTTTTCTCGTCAATAACCTTAAAGCGCATATTGTGCGTTTTCGGGGCTTCCACTTGCAAGGTTTCCACCTGAATAACAATCTTATATTCAGGCGTAGAACGGTTGTAAATGAAATTGTTGAGATTATTTTTTGCTCCGCTCTCAGATGGCTGATAAGCGGCTACGGCAGTCGAATTTTTAAGTCTATTGATAACAATGCGACCGTCAGCGTTAGAAACCGCCTTTTCTGTTATGCCGTCATGCTCAAACAAAAATTCTACTCCTGACTGCGGCACAGAATTCTGATCCGTAACAATGACGTTCATATCACCTTTCGGCGTAACTTTTATCGTATAATTTCCGTTTTCGTAACAGGTAAAAGTCTGAGGAGGCATTTTATCTTTTTCTGCCGCCTCAAAAGCCTTTACAAACGCATTCTCCTTTATCTTTTCCAAAACGATGATACCGTTTTCGTCAGATTTTGCGGACGACAGTTTTTTGTCAATATCAAAAACAATATCCTCAAAAGGCGCAACCGACAAGTCATCGCTGTAAACAACCGAAAACTTCATCGGAATTTTCCTGATATTGATAAACTTTGTCAAAAGACCTTTTTCACCGCCCGGAGTGTCGTTAACAAAACCCCATTGCGTAATAACGGCGTGTCTGCCCTCAGGCGAGTTAACGATGTAAATATCGTTTAAATCAGGAATTTCGATACATTTGTAAATAAAATCAATGACTTCCGTGTTGTCGAACTTTTTTATCTCGTTTATTAACTTGCCTATTTCAGCACTCAAAATATCCTGAGCAAGACTTTTATCCTCCTCGCTTAGGTGCTGATAATTAACGGCAGAACCCTCATACGGACTCGCCCAAGCAATTTTTACGCCGTCTTCCAAAATAATCGGCTCGGCAAATATTTTATAAACGTCACTCTCAGGAAACGTCGCTTTTATCTGACGGTACATATTAGGCGCAGTAATCGTACTGCCCATCAGATAACGAATGTCTGTAATAATTTTCGTTGCAATTATATTCATTTTTTGCCTTTATTTTGGTTTTTCTGATTTTTTGACGGACAATAAACTTTGAAATACCATTCGGTTTTTTTATTGTCGCCACCGTTAATTCTTACCGTAACCAAACCTTCCGGGTCTTCAAACTTAAAAGTAGCCTTTTTGAAAGGTCCTTTAACAAAACCGTTAGATTTGTAAATTATCTTACTGTCAGAGATTTCACCGGCCTTGCCGTTATAAACTATAATCTCGTCCGGAATATCAAACATATCATAACCGATTGTAAGGTTGCCGCTCGTCTTATCAACCCTAACGGTTTGAATAGTAGAGTGAAAACCTTTTGATTTAACCGTCTCGCCGCAACCTACCGGTATGTCGTTGTTTTCCTCAGAAAATTCCGGCAACATAATTTTTTTCTCAGGCGAAAACAAGAATTTCGTAATATAGTCAGGACGACCGTCAGCAGTGATTTTTGCATTAATCTGCAAGGTAGAATCCATAGGAACTTCCTTGAAATTAAACATACCGTTTTCGTCAGCAACACCTTCTATCTTGGTTTTATTCTTGCCCGTACCGTATTCGAGCGAAATTTTAGCACCAGGAACGGTATTGCCCGTTTTTTCGTCGTAAATACTCATCGTAATACCCTCTTTCGGTGTCTCTGCAATAGTATCAGCGGCATTTATCGTCGTAGTGTCAACAGGCGGTTGCAAAACATTCTGAGAATTATCCTTATCAGTTGCTACGGTATCAGCAATAATTTTATCCGTACCCGTCTCTGTTGAGTTCTTTTTATTAGTCAAAAGATAGTAAGCCAAAAAGCCCAAAAGCACAAGCAACGGCAACAACCAGAACAAAAATCCGTATTTGCGTTTTCCCACAACAAGCCTCAAAACCTCTTTTTCTTTTATCCACTCGCAATCCACCATCGTATACTTGCCGTGAAACTCCGTTGAAACGGTATAATTGCCGCGTTTTAATGCAGGAAGTAATATTCTGCCGTCTTTATCAGAAACCTTGTTCAAAACAGTCTGCATACCGTCAATCGTAACGCTGAGGTTAGGCACTTTTTCTTTTCTCTTGTTAATAACCAAGATTTCTACGTCAGTGATTTTGCTCTTATCCAATATCTTACCGCCCTTGAAAACGTATTCAGAATTGTCAGCCGTAAATGTGAATACATGTCTGTGCGATGCTAACGAATTGATAATCTGCGTACAAATAACATCAGAATTATAATTAACCCGGTCTATAATAAACTCTCCGTTTTCGTCAGTATAGACTTCGATTTTGCGGTCGTCGTTTTCACATCGTATCAGCGTATTGACGATAGGCTTTTGCTGGTCGTCAACAACTTTGATTGTCATAGACCCGAATGAGGATACTTTCTTGATTTTGACTTCTGCCATATTGAGCCCCTCGTGAGAGAAAAGCGTAATCGTTGCCTTCTGATAATCAGGCGCACTACATTCGATTTTAAACTCGGTTTCAGGCGGAAAATTATCGTTAGAAACACGTCCGTTACGGTCGGTCATAAAAGTAATTTCTTTGTCCTGATAAGTAAACTTAACGTCAACGCCCGGCAAAAACTCGCCCTTATCGCTCATAACGGCAACGTCAATTTCTGCCGTCGGTCTCGAACCCGTAAAAGCATATTCTTTCATCGAAGCGTTACAAATGTAAGTTTCTTTCATATTTCGCTGTTTAACAACAACTTCCGTACCCTCAGGAATATCCTTCAACGAAATTTTGCCGTTAGAATCAGTGGTTTCAAAATATGTTTTGCCGTCGTATGTGAAAGACACTTCCGTGTCTGAAAGTGCAAGACCATTAGAGTCAGTAATCACAAAATTCATATCAAGACTTTGGGTGCCGATAAGAAAATGATACTCATCACTGCCATCGCAAAGATATTCGGTAATGGTTTCGCCGTCGGGAGTTTTTACCGAAAAATTAGAACCCAAAGGAATATCCTCCAAAAAGACAAAACCTTTTGAATCAGTTGTTAACGTAGACGGTTTACCGTTGTAAACAACCACAACACTCTCGCCCTGAGCGGCTTTTTGATTCTTGATGACTTTTATTTTAACGGTATCAACAGCGGTAGGAATAAGTTTTTTCACCAATTCGGACTGCGCACTATAATCGTCAGAAATAAAACCCCATTTTATTAAAACATATTTACTTTTGCCGTCAGTGTTTTGAACCCGATAAATATTGTCATAATCAGGAATTTCGATACAAGAGTCGAGGATAGCAAACATATCCGCGACATCGTCCATACTATTACGGTAAAGTTGTTTGAAAACCGCTTTGTAAAGTTTATTAACTTGATATTTCAGAACACCTTTTGCCTTGTTTTTTTCATCTTCCGAAAGACTTGAAAACGGCTGAGGAGTACCTTCAAATTCCGTATGCCAAGTAATTTTTTGCGGACCATCCAACATAGGCTCGGCTAATACGGAATACTCCCTGCCATGATGGAACATCTTTTTTAATTGCGTGTATCTCTTTATGTTTTCGGCAGTTCCTTCCGAAAACACAGGCCTTATAGCCGAAATATCAGTAGTTATAATTGGCTGACTCATTTTCAATAATAAAGTTTGGTTTCTGAATATTTTTCAATCCGCTAAAATACAAACTTTTTTTCGGTCTGCAAAATTTTTTTTAATATTCAAATTGTAATTTTTCTCCGCTCTTTACTTTTTTTTCCAAGACGGACTTGTCAACCTTAAATTCCGAAACCGACAATTCAGGCACGTTATAACTATACATAAGTTTACGATTGTCATCAGGACTTCTTTGAGGCAACAGAAAAGCCTTGTCTGCCTTACCGTCAGAGTTGATGTGCGCGATGTAAATGCGCGTGAAAAATCCGTCATCACGCCTTGATTCAAAAACTATCCACTCAGAGTTCTGAGACCACGAATGATAACTTTCAACGTCTTGACTGTTAGCCTTTTCCAAAGGGAATGTAATATTTTTTTCAAGGTCTAAAATCCACAAATCAGCCTCACGGTGCCAAATCGCAAACTGTCCGTAATTAAACTTTGTATACAGCAAAAATTTTCCGTCGTATGAAGGTCTCGGAAAAGCAGCCGTCATAGTATCCGAAGATGTTTTTACAAGGGTATCCACCAAGCCGAAACTGCCGCGCTGACCATCAAAAGAAATTCTGCAAATATCATAACGCGCTTCTTTTGTGTGCTTTGCCATATCCAAAGCCTTTGCAGTGGTAAAATACAAAAACTTTCCGTCCGGCGAAAAAGACGGCTCGGTCATAAAAGTTTTTTCCTCATCAAGTGCTTGACAAGTAAGAAGTTTGTTTTTTTCTCTGTCGTAGACCACAACCCGCGATTCCATATCGTAAACCTCCACTCTGTTAGGGTCGCCGCAATGAAACGCCTGAACCGTATTATTCTGAGAATAAGCAATATAACGTCCCGACGGATGCCAATACGGATAAACACAATTAAGTTTGAACTTGTCAGTAACGGCTCTGCAAACGGTAAGCGTATCGCCTTTTTTTAAGACCGTACCGCCTAATTCGCCCCTGATATGAAACTGCGACAAATCAGGGTCGCCTTTACAAAAAGAATGACAATTAATACAATTAGCGTTAAGAAGCCGGTTGTCAACAACTGTGGTCTGAGAGAAATTAGTTAAGTTTCTGCAATAAAGCCCCATACGGCTATAAATCTTATAACCGGGTGTTATAAGTCTGTATGACAAATAATTATCAATTTCGCTGTCAGCAACTTTTATAACAAAAGGTTTGTAAACAAATTCAGTGGAATTTTTAACCTCCGAGAAAAAAACTTGAAATTCGCCGTTTACTGATTTTTGAAGAATTTCTCTCCATTTATCCTCATCAAAGGCGATAAAATTTTTGCCGGAAAAAGTATATTCAGAATTATCCGGCGCAATAACTTTTGCGCTGACAGCCTCCAAACTGTCAAAAGCAACCGTGGAAAAATTAAGGGGCGCAATGTTTTTAGGAATTGTAACGCCGCTGTAATCAGGCCAAAGATTAGGCTCAGCGTCAACTTTAACAGTTTGGTTTACAATTGGTTGACACGAAAACAAGAATATTACCGACAATATCAAAAAAAAACATCTATTCATCATCGTCCTCATCTCCTTCTTCATAAAAACGGTCGATGTCCCGACGGTCTTTTTTAGTAGGACGTCCCGTCCCTCGGTCGCGGATTCCGAAAGACAAAGAAGAAATGTCTTTCATCATTTTCAATTTGAAAAGGTCGTCTTCGGGTGTAGTTTCTTTCATATATTCGGGAACTTTTGCCGCCCCTACCCTGCCGTTCAAAAGATTGAGAATCAGGTATTTCCTATAAACGGGATTCGACTTTACCGAAACCTCGTCGCCGGGTTTTACCTCACGCGAAGGTTTTACGGGCGCACCGTTAACAAGAATCCTGCCCTTAGCACACGCATCAGATGCCAAAGAACGGGTCTTGAAAAGACGTACACAAAACAAAAATTTGTCTATCCGCATATTTTTTATTTACCGTTAAAAGTGTTCATCGTACGCTGAATGCCGTCAATTACGAAACTATAAATAGCCTGAGTTGTTACCTCAGTACGCTCCTGAATCCGTTTCAACTCCTCAAAAGACCATTTTCCTAAAACGTAATCCGCTTGTCTGCCTTTTTGAAAATCGTTGCCGATACCAAACCGCAAACGGGCATAATTTTGAGTGCCTAAAATCTCCGTAATGCTTTTCAGACCGTTATGACCGCCCTCTGAACCGCTTTGACGAACTCTTATCGTCGCAAACGGCAATGCCAAATCGTCAACTATAACCAAAATATTTTCTACCGGAATTTTTTCCTGTGCCGACCAATAGCCGACAGCCTTGCCGCTAAGGTTCATATAAGTTGACGGTTTTATCAAAATAAGAGTATTGCCACGGTATTTTACCTCGGCAACAGAGGCGTAACGACCGGTACTAAAAAAAGCACCCGATGCCTTCGCAAAAGCATCGAGTACTTTAAATCCGATGTTATGTCTTGTATCTTCGTACTCTGCACCAATGTTTCCGAGTCCGACTATAAGATATTTCATAACAAATTAATTATTATTTTTTGTCAGCGTTTGCAGCAGCAGTAGCCCTTGTAGCAAGGATTCTGCAAATCAAAGCGTCCTGAGGATCAGTAATTTGGAAATTATCGAATTTCAAATCAGCAACTTTGATAGACTGTTCGAGTTCGAGACTGCTAACGTCAACGTCGATTTTTTCAGGAAGATCAGCGGCTTTACCTTTAACGGTTACTTTTCTTGCTGATTGTTTCATTTTACCACCGACTTTAACACCGGGTGCAAGACCTACGAGGTTAACGGGAAGTTTTACGCTGATAGCCTGTTCGTCAGCAAAAGCGTAGAAATCTGCGTGAAGAACATCTTCCGTAACAGGGTGGAATTGAAGGTCTTTGATAATGGTTTTGATAACTTTGCCGTCGATGTTAAGGTTAACGATGTAAACATGAGGAGTTACAACAGCACCTTTAAGTTCTTTCTGCGAAACGGTGAAGTTAATCTGATTGTTGTTACCGTAAACGATACAAGGAACTTGTCCTTCTTTACGGAGTTGCTTTGCGTACTTAGAACCGATTTCTTTACGTTCAGTACCTTTCAAATCAAATGATCTCATTGTGTTAAAATAAAATTTGTGTTACTCAAAATTGAATTAATTAATTTCAATTTCCCATCGCACGGGCAGAAAACGCCGCCCACCGTGGAAATTCGGGTGCAAAGTTAAACACTTTTTTTCAGAGAAAAAAATTTTAAAAATAAAAAAACCGCCCGAAAATTGCTTTTCGAGCGGGAAATTAAATAAATTTAATTAAAATAATAAAATGAAACAACAATTATAAAAAAAACTACATTAAAAACTTTTACAACTATATCAATCAATACTCTTACAAATACTCCTTAAAAATTAACATCTAAATTCCTTAATTCCTTATTTCGAGTGCAAAAATAATAATAATTTTGCGAACTCGCAAATGCTTTTTTTAAGGGTCGTTTTTTTTATAATATTTTAACATTTTATCCTAAAATTTTAACACCTTTTTCAATTCTTTTTGAAACCTCCTCTTTTCCGAGTTGAGCCAAGATGTCAAAAATGTGCGGACCCTTACATTCACCGGCTAAAACAAGGCGCATCGGATTAAGCACTTTTCCGAAATTAAGTCCGTTCTGATTAATCCAAGCCGAAATTTTGTCCTCTAAATTCTTCGCTGAAAAATCTGTTTCGTCTTTCAACACTTCAAGAGCCTGCAACAAAATCTTTCCTGAATCCTCTTTCCAAAATTTCTTAACGTTAGCCTCGTTGTAAGAAGTCGGTTCGATGAAGAAATACGTGCTTTCTTTCCACAAATCGTGAGAAAAATGACAACGGTCTTTTACCAAACCGCAAATTTCGGCAGCACGATTTTTGTCAACTTCAACGCCGTCTTTTTTAGCGTCTTCGATGAAATAGTCGGCAAGTTCTTCGTTCGTTTTTTTCTCCAAATACTGCTTGTTGAACCATTTATTTTTTTCAGGGTCGAATTTTGCACCCGCCTTGCTGACTTTTTCAAGGCTGAAAAGTTGACAAAGTTCTTCTTTGGTGAAAATCTCCTGAGTAGTGTTTCCGGGATTCCAGCCCAGAAGTGCCATCATATTCAAGAAAGCCTCAGGGAAATAGCCCGCCTCTTCGTAACCTTTTGAAACTTCGCCGGTTTTCGGGTCTTCCCAATGAAGCGGAAAAACAGGGAAACCAAGTCTGTCACCGTCGCGTTTAGAAAGTTTGCCTTTTCCGTCAGGTTTTAAGATTAACGGCAAATGTGCAAATTCCGGCATCGTGTCCAACCAACCGAAAGCCCTATATAATAAATAGTGTAACGGCAATGACGGCAACCATTCTTCGCCTCGGATTACGTGCGAAATTTTCATCAAATGGTCGTCAACAATATTTGCCAAGTGATATGTCGGCATACCGTCGCTTTTATAAAGCACTTTGTCGTCAAGAATAGACGTGTCAGCCTTAATTTCACCACGGATAATGTCTTTTAAAACGAGTTTTTCGTCTTCGGGCATTTTGAAACGGATAACGTAAGGCGCACCCGATTGAAGCATAAGTTTTGTCTGCTCCTCGCCGAAAGTCAAAGAGTTTTTCATTGACATACGGGTTTTAGGTCCGTAAGACTGAACCGAGGCTTTTTCGCTTTCGAGTTTTTTTCTCATCGCTTCCAACTCTTCGGGAGTGTCAAAGGCATAATATGCAAAACCTTTTTCAACAAGTTCCAAAGCGTATTTTGTATAAAGGTGTTTACGGTTGCTCTGTTTGTAAGGACCGTATTCGCCGCCTTTGAGGTCGCTTTCGTCGATGTCAAGACCAATCCATTCGAGGGATTTGATGATGTATTCCTCAGCACCCGGCACAAAACGGGTCTGGTCGGTGTCCTCAATTCTTAAAATAAATTTACCGCCGTGTTTGCGGGCAAAAAGGTAATTAAAAAGCGCAGTTCTAACGCCGCCCAAATGCAAAGCACCTGTCGGCGAAGGCGCAAATCTTACTCTTACTTCTCTCATTTTTAACTATTTCTGTTATGTTACTTCATGTATTTCTTTAACAAATATTCCTGTTCTTTCATAAGGCTTTCCACTTTCGGCAATTCTTCGGGGTGATTAACCGAAAACGTTACCTCATCGGTAAGCGTCATCTTGATTCTCATGCCGTTTTCAATGATACGGATAAGGTCGATACCTTCGGCGAGTTCGAGCGGTGTTGAAAGCGTTACGTTAAACTCATTCAAAAAGCCGCGTCTGAAAACGTCAATGCCGACAAGTTTCATTCTCGGGAACTTCATACCCCGGCTGTCGGTCGGGATAGGTTCGCGCGAGAGAAACATCGCATTGTTTTGCGTGTCAACAACAACTTTTATTTCGTTTCTGTCGAAGAAAATTTTGTCATCGGTGATTTCCGACATCAAGGTCGTCATTTTAAGTTTTTTGTCCATAACGAGCGGGCTGATAGCGCGACCGAGCATTTCGGGTGTTATCATCGGCTCGTCAGGCTGGATTAAAACCACCAAATCATAAACGACACCGTTTTCGGCTTCTATTTTTCTGACCGCTTCGGCAACCCTGTCGGTCGCGCTAATGCGGCTCTCTCCTATCACGGCGCATTTTCCGCCGATAGAAGTTACGTAATCAATGATTTCTTCGTCCGCCGTCGCCACATAAACGTCCGTGAAATCAGGACACAATTTTACTCTGTTATATACGTGTCCTATCATCGGCATACCCAAAATTTCAGCCATAGGCTTGTTCGGGAAATTATTCGATGACATTTTTGCCGGTATTACTCCTAATATCTTATTCTCCATATTTCAACATTTTTTTGGCGTAAATATAGATTATTTTTTTATACCGACAAAAAAATAGAACTATTTATTACATTTTTTTATATTTTCCGTCAAACCGTCTAATCAATAATCCACAAATCGTATTTGTCAAGACTGAATTTCTCTTTGGCAATTAAACCATTATGTTCAGTTGTTACTACGACAGAATAACAATCTGTTTTGTCTTTTATTTTTATGATTCGTACATTTTTATCAATACCATAAACTTTTTTATAATAAGATTTTAATGCCAAAATTATATTATCTTCAATAGACAAATTCGAGTTTATTTTGTTTCCGTATAGACCATTATAACCAATATCAGAAATAATATCCCGCATATATAACTGACCTATTTATAAAATTTCGACTTTCGGTTTTAATAACGAAATATCTAAATCGCTATTCCCGATTCTATCACTTTCACTAAGAAGACGGTTTTGAACCTTAAAGACAACCCAATTATTATCTTTCAATGCCAAGTAATACCTACAAAACACATTATTAATTAATGTTTTATACGTTAAAAAGCATATATATTTGCGTATTGATTCGTCATAAATATATTCAAAATCATTATATACCTCAGAGAGATATGCTTTCACATTATGATATTTGATACCAACAATTTTGGCATCGAGATTTTTAATAATACAGAATTGAATATTACCCTTTTTTTTAATCAACCTGAACTTTGACATATCGGCGATGCCTGAACTATCGCTAATTCGTGCAAAATAAAAAATAACATTTTTATCATTGACATTCATACCTTCAATCTCCTTTTCTATCCAAGATTGAGCAACTGATATAAATGGCATTAATAGCCGTAAGATAATGATGATTCCTATTATAGTGTATTTCATATTCATACCTTATTTTTTTATACCGACCCAAAAATAGAACTATTTATTACATTTTTTTCTAATAATTTTAATCATTTTTTTTGTTGTATCAAGTCTTTTACTACCAAAGACAATCGCAGCATCATATCCAAGCACCTTTTGTTTCGCACTTTCATCAAATATATATAAAGTCCCCATATAGTGTGGTATTTGAATGGTATCTATGTATTGTTTCAAAAATAAATTTTTATCTGCCAATACTCGTCCCCCCTCACCATGAAAGAAAGCAACTTTTTTTAAAACAAAATTATAGTTGATTCCCATAGTATTTGTAATAGAATTTAACCAGTTCCCTTCTTCGTAGGTTAATGCAGTATTTTGATTACCTACAAAATTTAAAGGATGTATAGTATCCTTAATTATCATAGGATATACCTGCGAATTTACATTTCCAAATATGAATAATGTAATTATAATCGTGATTATTATCTGTTTCATTGATTTACTATTAGAGGAATAAAAGTCCAAGGTCTAATACCATTTCTCCATAAATACATTTGGAAATTTAGACAATATGGATGTATTCCTATGTTAAATATTCCAGATGCATTTAATGCAAGAGATGTATGTGTTACACAACTACTAAACTCAACACTATATGTAAATTTACCTGCATCACATCTACGGTTAAGCCAATTCGCGTATTTATTCATAGTTTTTTTGTTTACTTTTAATGTATTCCGCCATACAATTTCCCCATTCCGAGAATGATTATTCCAAGAATTACAACCTCTCATTCTATG
The DNA here is from genome assembly GCA_017417315.1 of Bacteroidales bacterium. Lineage (GTDB taxonomy): Bacteria > Bacteroidota > Bacteroidia > Bacteroidales > UBA3824 > UBA3824. The sequence goes on along the minus strand of JAFPZK010000035.1, from coordinate 15,375 downwards.
CCAAGAACCATTAGGATCATTTTGTCTATCTGGACCTACTGAAATAATGGTTTTGTTACCATCCGGCTTTGGCATATCATTTTTTGTTACAGATTCTACTATGGCAGAATGACCAGTACCATCAGAATGCTCAGTAACTAAATCCACACTTTGAGGATTAAACCCTATTAAAAAATCACTTATATTTGCCAATACTCCTAATCCGTATCCAACATTCTCTAAACCAGAATTTCCTTTCTCTCCCAAATATCCAAACTCCAAACCATTTTCACCAAATGTTACGGAACCAAACCCAAAACTCATACTTACTGGTATATTCTGTCCATAGGTAGCCCCCAACACAGACATACCAACTGAGTTTGACAGAGAACCTGCCATAAGACCTAATGTGTTTGACATTATCATAGAGTTAGAAGATACTGAACTTGCTATTCCACCTGATATTGCACCGATACCAACACCTGCCACTGTTGCACCAAACAAATTCCACCCACTTAATCCGGCAGATTTTCCTATAGAAAAACCTTGTATACCACCCAAAACTCCACCAATTATGTACTGGAAAAACTCTCCCGTCGGGTCAGTATACTTTAACGGATTATTCAAACAATATGAATACCGATTGAAATTCTGACTATTAGTTACATCCTGAATCCAAGGGTCAGGTGATACAAATCTTGCCAAATACGGGTCATAAAGCCGCGCATTTGCGTTGATTATGCCAAATTCGTCCAAATGTTCGTGCATAGTAAAACCTCGCGGGAAATTATATCCGAGTTCATTTTTGGTTATCGTCCGAACTCCAAAAGGAGTATACGTTGCTGAAAATTTATCATGAACTCCCGTATCAACAAGTTTTAATACGCTACCAACATTGTCTGTTATGGCATAATATGATTCGCTTTTGTTGCCTTGTTTGAAATTTACAGCAACAAGATTGCCACTAATAGGAGAAAAAACATAATGCCGTGTCGTAGATTGATATATATTTCTCATAATCAATTAATTATTTCAACGTATGGCGGATAGATTTTCATATCCTTCATTTCCTTGCTTTTCGTTTATCAAACTTTATACATATCGGGTAAAAATTACCGAAGGATTCGCCACTATTCTGTGGCGGGGATTGAAACGGTATCAATTTAGCAACTCTTAATACCTCGTCACAAAAAACTGAATCTGAATATTTCGGCATTTCATATCCGATGTGGTTGCCGTTATCGTCCAGCAAAATGTATATCAGTACATAGCCAGACTCTATTTGAGTGTCAGGGTATTGTAGTTTTTTTTTGATAAATTTTTGTACATTTTTCACCAATGGTTTTGGCAGTTGTTCATAAAATGCTCTTTTACCGTCGAATATAGTTGGTGAAAATGGTGCGAGTCCCAATGGAGCAGTTTTCTTTTTATCTTTTACAAGTGCCGCAGAAAATTTACAGTTTTTAATTTCAGAAACGATGTTTTCTGCGGTTACAGAATCTATTTCTGACAAAAAAAATCTTATACACTTAGGCGAATCCAAAGTGTCTATAATCATTTCTAGACCGCAATTATAGCGTGTAATCAATATACGAATCTTGTGAACATCGTTAAATTCTTTGAATTTAGGAGGAGAATCCCAAAGAAAAATCAGACACTCAGAGAAAAGTTTGTCATAATATGTATACACGCTATCGCACCAACATTTTGATTGTCCAAACACCGGCGTACAAAAAAGAGACATAACTACGAATAATAACTTCTTTACCATCTTCTTGGAATTTTATAAATAAAGTGCCACCATAATTTTTGAAAAACTTCATCCTCCATACCAACACATAAATTTGTATATTTTTGTATATTTGATATGATATTTGAACCGTGCTTAATATATAGTCCTTGGTTTTTATACGTGTGCAAAAAGCCTAATCGTTCTTCTGGATAGTATTTATATTTAATTCCGAGTTCTGTTTGTGTTGACAAAGAAATTCCGTTCTGTATTTTCATACTATGATACAACTCTTTATGATAAGTATAATTAAGTTTGTCATAACTATCAAATGCAAAATCACCTATGCTAATTATACCTGTTTTAGGATTCGTAGTTCCGTAAAATCCATCACTTTCCACATATTCACCGCCATTTGGTTTATGCGCTATGTATTTTGCATCCATACCAAAATAATCCAATGTTTCTTGTTGCCACGTTGAACCCGTCGGAATATCATATAGACCTTTCGAGTAATTCTCAATAACTTGGTTATTAGAAACAAATCCTTTCCTATTCACAAAATTTTGAAAATGTTCACTTGACAAAAATCCAATTGTACCCCCTATTACTCCCCCCTGCCAAACATTAGAATAGTTATTATTACCAGAAGCCCAAACCATACCTGCATCAGATATTGCACCTGTTGTAGCCCCCCATAGTGTTGAACCATACCAAGAATTTCCAAATGGAGTAATGCCTACCATAAAACCTGTCGCACAACCTACAAGTCCTCCTTTTAATGCTCCATTCCAAAATTCATTATCATTTTTGTATGATGATATACCTCCTATAATCGCCCCACAAACTGTACTTGCAATTACCGGCCACCACACAAACTCTCCCGTCGGGTCAGTATACTTTAACGGATTATTCAAACAATACGAATACCGATTAAAATTCTGACTATTAGTTACATCCTGAATCAAAGGGTCTGGTGATACAAATCTTGCCAAATACGGGTCATAAAGCCGAGCATTTGCGTTGATTATGCCAAATTCGTCCAAATGTTCGTGCATTGTAAAACCACGCGGGAAATTATATCCGAGTTCATTTTTGGTTATCGTCCGAACTCCAAAAGGAGTATACGTTGCTGAAAATTTATCATGAACTCCCGTATCAACAAGTTTTAATACACTGCCTACATTGTCTGTTATGGCATAATATGATTCATTTTTGTTGCCCTGCTTGAAATTTACAGCCGCAAGATTGCCACTAATAGGAGAAAAAACATAATGACGCTTTGTAATTACGCCGTTAGAATTTTCTTCTTCATAATCAGGCAAATAATATGTCGTAACATTTTTGCTATTACAAGAATAAACTGTCTTTATACGCTCATTATCAGGCGAATAATAGATATTATATTTTTTTACAGCATCTTTATTACTATTATCCGTTATCGTTGCCGGCTTTCTAAACGGCGTATAAGACACTATTTGCTGCAACGATTTTACTTTGCCATAGGGATTATCTACACCCGTAACTGCGTGAGGTTGAGAGGATTTATAATCATATCCGCCTATACCTGTCTGAAACAAAATATTACCGTTTTGTGCATATTGAAATTCGTAATCAGAATTTATTTTCGTTAAACGGTCATAATTATCATATCTAAAAGTTTCTTTATCTGCATTTTTACCTTTACGTGAAATCAAGTTTTTATATCTATCGTATGTATAATCAATTCTGTCTGAACTACTATACTGATTAGGCGAACCGTATGTTACATATTTTAAAGTGTTATCAGAATTAAAATATGAATCTTTAAAAACACCGTTCATTATCTCTGTCGTGTGCAAACCATCCTTTTCATAAGAATTTAGATATAAAAACCAAATATTCTCCTTGTCTAAATATATATTTGAAATTTGTCCGTACTTATCGTATGAATATTTTTCAACGGATTTATCAGGAAAAGTTTTTGATAATAGCTGACCGATTTCATTATAAGAATACAAATATGTAAAATCCTTATTATCAACAGAATATACCTCCTTTATCCGCCTATCAAATTTATCGTAAACATAACTTATTGAAGTTCTTCCGTTTGACAGACTTTTCAGGCGGTTTTTACTATCATAACTATATGTTGTTGTAATATCGCCGCATTTTGATTTTGACAAAAGTCCTTTCACATAAGTATTTGTAGTAACAACATTGCCGCGCTTCTGCGTGATAATCCGTCCGAAAGAATCATATTCATAACTTTCAGTACCGGCATCACTGTCTGTAATTGATTTTTTCAATCCGTTAGGATAGTATTGAAACGAAACAACGGCATCAATACTTCTAACCGCTTGAAACCTTCCGTTTGAAGAATAAACATAATAAACAGGTGCATTGTCTGGCGGAACAACTTTTTTAATATTCCCCCAACAATCGTATTCCGTTACGGTTTTCCGTCCGTTATCCGTAACTTCCGTTTTATTGTAAGAATAATTATAAGTTATTGTATCAATATTGTCTACGTGCTTTATCAAGTCGCCGCTATTATTATAATCATCCGTTGAAATCCTTGTAAAATTACCGATTTTAGTAGTAATTTTTTCGGGTTTATTAAAAATATTGTAATATGAGTAGTCCGTTGTTACCGTCTGCGTGTTCAAAGAAGATGAAACACTTATTGTTTCTTTCTTTATAATATGACCGGCATTGTCGTATGTTGTTTTTGTCCAAGGAATTGCCGTTCCTAACGTTGCAACAAAATAACTTATATGATACCAACCTCTTATTGTCGACTGTTTTGTACCGTCGGGAAAAACTGTTTCGTTGTTAAGTCCCCAAGAATCGTATTTATATACCGTTTTCAAGGGATTTTGTTTGTCGGTAACGTCTGTCTCTGATATAAGATTATCAAAATTATCGTATTCATATTTTGTTACGGAATTTAACGGTTTTGATGTTTCTTCTACTACAAAACGATGAGAATCATCATATCTGTAAATATTTGAAACAGAATCATTTTCTTTGCCGAATGACGTCTTTTTTAAAACATTGCCGTAATTGTCATAAGCATAAAGTGTTGTTAACGCAAAATCTGTTTTATAATCGCTTACGGATTTCTTCACAGACCCGTTTTTAGTATCATATTCAAAATACTGTTGCGAAGAAAACGCTTTTGAATCGTCAGAATGTTTTTGCTCATTTACAATTAATTGCGGTTGGTAAAAACCGCCTGCCAAAACATAATTTTGGTATTTCGCCAGTTTATAACTATTGTCTGGAAAAGTCGTTTTTTGGTTTTCCAAATATCCTAACGCCGTATTATAGGAATTTTCAATAATTGTTGTTTTATTATACCTGTCCGTTGATGTTATTTTTGACGGATATACAAAATATCGTTTGCCATTGTTTTTTGTAATAGATGTTTCCGTTGCGTTATACGAATAATATACACCAGAACTGCTTGTATGAATTTTTGTCGGAACATAAAACTCCATATTCCACGAATCAATCATCGTATATGACCTTTGGTTTAAATCGGGATATATAACTTCTTTTATTTCGTATTCCAAAATACCTTTGCCTTTAAGATGCGTTAAAAGTTGCCCATATTTATAATTAGTTCTCACTTTGGGCGCAATTCCGTTATTCTTGGTTACGGAAGTAACAACAGACAGAGGATACGCAATCTCTACCACAGGATATTTTGAAATTCCGGCTCTCGCATAAACCTTGTTATCTGTCAAATTGCCGTAATCAATTGAAATTTCACTGCCGTTATTTTCTGTAATTCTAATTATTTTATTGTAATAATCAGTGGGAGAAGTTTGATAAATATACCATTTATCTCCGGGAACAAATCTCAAAATTTCCTGATAGCCATCGCCGTTGAAATCACCGGTGATAAACTGATAATATAAAGGGTCTGCATTTTCTGACCAAGTACTGCTATTATATTTTGATAAACTATTCCCGTTTGAAGTTAACCAATAATCATAATTTTGGGAAAAATCATAATAGTTCTTATTTTTATGGCGTTTATACATCGCCTTAGAAATAAGAACGTCCGATTTACCGTCGCAATTGAAATCCGTTACTTCAACACAAAACTTATCATCATCTTTTTTAGAATCCTCAATATCATAAATATCAGGTAAAGTTATTGCCGTTGCAGAAGAGAAACTACGGTTTCCGCTGTTTTTCAAAATATAAAAAACACTTGTACCTTTTTTGTTATAAAGCATTTCCGCTACGCCGTCGCAGTCAAAATCACCAACACGCACAACCGCACAATCAGAATTTATTTGAGAGATTACGGTTTTATTAGCGTCAGAAAAAATACTGCCGGAACGTGTTCCCCGATTCCAGAAAACTGCCGATGCCCCCTCGGATACAATCAAAATATCCAAAAGTCCGTCGCCGTCAAAATCGCCGTTTAAAATTCCCGCCGGACGACCTGACAATCCGACATTATAATAATTATACGTATAATTATTGTTTTGCTCACCGAGACCGTATATATTTAAAACATACTTATTGTCAGAGGTCTTAGCAGATTTATCTATTAACACAAATCTATTTTTTCCGTTTGAAAAAAAGTCTCCGATAGTAACAGCCGGCATTTCCTGACTGCGTATGGAAAATCTAAAATCGTATGTTTTTTGATAACCAACACGACAAGCCTTAATGTTGATTTCATAAGGCTTCTCTTTCGTACCGTTTACACCGGAAAGATGCGGTTCTGATATAGTTACAAGTTCGGATACTCCGTCACCGTCTATATCAACAACCAAATTTGATGCAATTATATATTTCAAAATATCCGGAGTTTTGTCTGCATAACTAATATCTTTTGACAATTCGATTTTCTCCTTAAAACTAAAAGTGCAGTTTCTACTGCCCATAAAAATATATGCGTTATGGTCATCAACAAAAGCAACATCACTGATTCCGTCATTATTTAAATCCCCCGGGACACAAATCATATCCTTAAAAGACAAACTTAAAGAATTTTGAAATGAAAACTCCTTCTTAGAATTCAAAATCGAATTTTTAGAAGTAGACCACGAAAAATTTGCAGGGAATTTTTCTTCACCGTCTTTATTTTTTTCGGTAATGCTTTGAAGCATTGAAAAACCGTTATAATATGAATATGACAAATTATATGTCCGCCAAACAGCAGCATTTTTTTTTACGTCAATTCTGCATAACCGCTTTTTTATCTGAAACGGAATTTTATTAAACCCGTTAACAATATCATTTCTTGTTTCGTAAACAAAACTTATCAAAACAGAACCTATACCCATTCCGTATGATACAGTTGACGGATAAACAAAACCGTTTTCAACAAAATACTTATAACTTATTACATTCCCGAAATTATCAGTAACGGTTGAAAGATAATAATTTTGGTAACTTGTATTTATTGGATTATAAATCAAAGTTTTACCGTTTTGTTTTATTGTAACGGAATTGTTTTTCAGAGTTATATCCGCATTAGGGTCGTTTTCTATATAATATTTGCCGTTTGTGCCGTTTATAAGCCGCCTACCGTCTAACGAAAGCGCAACATAATTATTATTAGCGATAACATCAGAAGTATAACCATCATAAAAATAATTACCTGACACTCTTGATATTACAGAAAAGCCACCGAGATTAAATCCTACTCCGCAAAGTCCGTTTCCAGCCAAACTATTGTACCCTAAACTCAACTGAGGCAACATTCCGTTAATTCCTGACGGCACTTCAATAGGAATAGTATAAGCAGCGTTTCCCAACTCACCGACAGAAAATACACCGCCCAACGGTAAAACCGTATTTGAGGAAGTTGTAGTCAAGTCAGGTTTGACAGGATAATCAAAATCAGTTGTTTGCGAAACAGCAACTTTAAAAATACACAAAAATTCAAATAAGAATATTATTTTTCTCATTTCTTTACTATCTTATAAATTTCCCCATCAATTTTGTCCGACACCTTAATAAAATATACACCTGACGCGCAATCAGAAAAATCAACCACCAAATTATTTGTTACATCTTTATATTGGCAGATTCTTTTCCCTGTAAAGTCAGTCAAAACAACCTCATAAATTCCGTCTTTGAAATTTATTTCAAGAAAATCCGAAACAGGATTTGGATATAAAGAAATGACTTTTTTCTCCTTAATAAGAGACTTTGTGTCTGAATCATTATCGGCTTTATCATAATATAATACCGATTTTTGCAAAACCCTCTCTCCAAACTCATTATATTCAAATTCAATGCGTTGTGCAGACACTGAATTTATAATAATGAATGACGATACTAATAAAATAAAAGTGTGTTTCATAAAATGTGTTTAATGTACTATAATTTTTCATTACAAAAAAAGCCAACCACTTATAATGATTGACTTTAATTTTAGAGGTCGGTAGCGGAGTCGAACCGCTCTCGACGGTTTTGCAGACCGGTACCTAACCGCTTGGCTAACCGACCGTTTTATTTTTGACGGTGCAAAGGTAAAAACTTTTTTTTTATTCCGCAAATTTTTTTCAATATTTTTTTTCAAAAATCAATTTTTCTGCCGCCGTAACAAGTTCTTTGGCGCATCTTTGACACTTTCCCCTTTTGAAAAATAATCTAAAAAATTGATACAAAATATTTTGCAGTGTCAAATATTATTTCTATCTTTGTAGTATATTGTAGCATTTTGTGAACTTTATTTAACTTTTTGAGATAATTATGCACTTATCACCATCAAAGCCTTGTGAGGGCAAAATTTATTACATAGCCAAATCGTTTAGAGACGAAAACGGTGTCAGCACCAAAAAAAACGTCAGACGGCTCGGCACATTGGCCGAAATCCGCGAAAAATATAACGTCGCAGACGCTTGGGGCTGGGCAAAAACACAACTTGACATCGAGAACTCAAACGATGCTCTAAACAAGCGTACTATCAGTGTTAACTACCACGCTGATAGGATAATAGACAAGGACATCAACCGATCATTCAACATCGGTTACCTGATTCTCAACAAAATCTATTATGACCTCGGAATAGATAAAATCTGTTCCGGCATGGAACGCAACAGCAAATTCTCATTCAATCTTAACGAGATAATGCGGCAATTAGTCATCAGCCGCATACTTTGGCCTGCCTCTAAATTGACAACATGGAAACTTTCCTCGAACCTCGCACTTGTCAAACCCGTTAGTCTGCATCAGATATACAGAGCGTTGGTCGTCATCGAGAAAAATATTAACTATTTACAAGACAGATTGTTCCATTATAGTAAAAACCTTCTTAACCGTAACACGTCCGTAATTTATTATGACTGCACCAACTTTTTTTTCGAGTCCGAAAGGCAGACGGAACTAAAATGTCCGGGAGCCTCGAAAGAGAACCGTCGCACCCCCATAGTCCAAATGGGAATTTTTATGGACGCAGACGGACTTCCGTTAGCCTTCAATATTAATCCGGGTAACACTAACGAACAGACCACCATGCGACCGACTGAGCAAATGATTACCGAACGCATGGATATAGAAGAGTTTATTATGTGTACTGACGCCGGATTGTCCTCAACGGGCAACAGACTCTACAATAACATCGGAGGGCGCAAATTCATCACGGTACAATCCGTCAAGACACTTCCTAACACAGAAGGACAAAAGAAATCTCCGGGTAAAATCAAGGATTGGGCTATGTCCGGCACAGGATGGCGTTTACCTGACGACCCTAATCGTCAATACACTATGGATGAAATCCTTAATCCCGAAAATAGAGAGCTGTATTACGATTTGACATTCTACAAAGAACGCTGGTTTAAAATCTATGGAGAAGACCCGATAACCAACTCTCAAACAGCATTGGAGCAGAGGTGCATAGTTTCATTCTCGTTAAAATATATGGAATACCAACGTCAACGGCGTTCACAAAACATAGAAAAAGCCGAAAGAGCAATATCTAACGGGAATGCGGCTGACCCGCCCAAAAGTTTCAGAAGTTACATTGTAACAGACAAATGTACACCAGACGGCGAACTTGCCTCAATAAATGCCGGATTCCGAATTGACCAGGAAAAAATTGACTATGAAGAACAGTACGACGGTTTCTACGCCATTTGCACCAACTTGGAAGAGTACACCGACAAGAGCGGAAAAAGACACCATACTATTGTCGACCTGCCGAAAATCAACCGTGCGCGTTGGGAAATAGAGGAGTCATTCCGCATAATGAAAACGCAGATGAAGGCAAGACCTGTATATCATAGAACCGACAAGGCAATCAAAGCGCATTTTGCCACATGCTTTGTTGCGCTGTTCATATACAGGGTGCTTGAACACAAACTTTCGCCAGAATACACAACAGACCAAATACTTGATACATTAAAAGATATGAATGCACTTCACATTCCCTCAGAGGGATTTATCCCAACTTTCAAGAGAACCGACCTGACGGACAAACTATTTGAAATCAGCGGTTTTCGTTTGGACACTGAAATTATAATGTTAAAAAGAATTAAATCTATCATCGCGCAAACAAAAACATAATTATACTACAAAGTCTAAAAAAGTAAAAACGCTGTAAATAATTGATATTTACAGCGTTATAGAGAATTTGTATGCTATAAAGTGTCAAAGATGGGAAAGGTAAAAACTTTTTTTTTATTCCGCAAATTTTTTTCAATATTTTTTTTCAAAAATCAATTTTTCTGCCGCCGTAACAAGTTCTTTGGCTTGAAAAGGCTTTTTCAAAACCATATCAATTCCGCATTTTTCTGCCAGTTTTTTTATCTCACGGTTTACCTCAGTGGAAAGCATCAACAACGGAACATTTTTATAATCAGGAATTTGTCTAAGTTTTAAGGAAAAATCCATACCTGAAATTTCAGGCATGAGATAATCCGTTACAACAAGTCTCGGCGCAGCAGTTTTAAGCGCGAAATTCAGTGCCTCAACCGCCGAATGATACGGAATAACCTGAAAATCCTCACCTTTTAATATATATTCACTGATAAAAAGCGACGATTCGTTGTCGTCAATAAGCAAAACGGGTATCGTATCTGAATGTTTGAGGTTGCCGCCCGGATTGATTTCAGAAGAATAAAAAATCTCCGCCGAAGGGTGGCGCATAACGGTTTCAAGAATGGAAAAATTGTCGGAAAATTTCAGCAGAAAACCTCTCGCTCCCGCCTTTATCATAGAGTCAACATAAAGTTTTTCACCCGAAAGCGACATGGCTATTATAACAAGTCCGGGCTTTTTTTTCCGGGCTTTTTTTACCGTTTCTATTCCCGAAAGCCCTGATATTTCGAAAGATATAAAAACAATATCGGCACAAAAATCTCCCGTCAGACTTTGCAAAAACTCCTCGCCGGAGGCATATTCGGCAACAACTTCCGAGCCGCCGACTTTGCGCAAAAGAAGTTTGAAAGACTGTCTGAACGCTTTTTTATCGTCAACCAATATTATCTTTCTCAAATCCATAATTTAATCAATTAAGGACAATTATGTTGATTTCCAATCCGTTACCTAATGAAGTTTTTATATCAAAAGTGCCGTTAAAATTAGCGACACGCCCCTGAATGTTTTTCAAGCCCGAAACTTTTTTGTCTTGAATCCGTTTCATAACCTCCTCAGTCTCAAAACCTACACCGTCATCAATATATTTAAGGCGCGTATAATTGCCTTCGGTTTCAAGAATGAGAATTACCTTAGTACCGTGCGAATATTTTACGGCATTATTAAAAAGTTCGTTAACAATTCTGAAAAGTGCAGTTTTAAGCATCTTATTTTGAGGCTCAACAAAATTTCCGCACTCAAAAATCAGTTGCATATTGCCGTCCACAAAAACATGCTTTGCAAGATTTTTTATACCTGCAACAAGTCCGAAATTGTTAAGGACATCGGGAATCAGGTCGTTAGCAATATTCTTTGACTCCTCAGCCGCCTCCATGACGAGTTCTTTCATCTCCTCAAAAATATCCGGCATTTCCATAACGGATATTTTGCTGGAAGCCAAAAGGTTAATATATGTTATAAGGCTTGTAAGATACGAGCCGATACCGTCGTGAATATCCTTCGCAAAACGCTGACGCTCGTTTTCCTGTGTTTCAACTATCGTGTTGAAAAGTTGTTTGTCAAGGTCTTTTCTAAAAGAAATATCACGTATGATATTAAATACAAAAATCCTGCCGTCCTGCAAGGTAAAACGCCCTGCACTAATCTCTACGGGAATATTTTTACCGTCATGAGTAACGATATATGTTTCAAAAATTTGCGAACCGCCATCAGAAGCAATATTCATAACTTCGCGGTATTTTTCCAAGAATATTGGTTCGATGATTTTTTCTGCATTACCGCCATAAAGTTCTTCTTTGGAATAGCCGGTCATCGCAAGACCCGCTTTATTGATTTCAGAAAGAGAAAAATCTTTGCCGTCATAATTAAAAATAAAAATACCGCCTTCCGCATAGTTAAAAAACGTGCGGAATTTCTCCTCCGAAAACTGCAAACATTTTTCCGCTTTTTTTCTTTCAAGACTATTGTACATAATCGGCGAAAGAAAATGCGCAATATCTTCGAGTTTTTCTCTAAAACTATCAAGATAATCGCTGTTTTTTCCGGCAACGGCAATCAAGCCTATAACCTGAGACGAATAAACAATCGGCGTACAAAGCATACAAGCAACTTTCGCCTTAGTAAAAAACAGCGGTTCTACCTCGTTTTTCTGAATGACGGTTTTTTGCTTGATAACTGCAATCGCAACATTACCAATGTCTTGAAGGTCAAAAACATAGTTCTTGTCCGACTCTATTTCGCCGGAATATATCGAAGGACAAACAAGTTTTTTGTCTGCGTTGAAATATCCTATAACTCCGTAACTCAACCCGACATACTTCAAAATCTCTTCCAAAAGTTTCGGATAAACTTCTTCCTGACTTTCAGAAAGGAAAACCGACGCAATATTGTTTTTTACAGACAATTCGTTTTGAGAAGTCTGCAAACTCTGTTGCGTGAGATAATGCTGAAAAAGTTCGTTTTTGAGTTTTTCGTTAGTTTTTTTGAGTTGCAGATGAGTTTTTACTCTCGCGATAAGTTCTGAAATCAGGAAAGGTTTTTTGATATAGTCAACACCGCCGAGTTCAAAACCGGCAAGAAGACTCGTCTCGTCAATTTTAGCAGTAAGAAAAATGATAGGAATATCCTTAAAAGCCAAATCAGCCTTGATTCTCCGGCAAACTTCAAAGCCGTCAACTCTCGGCATCATAACATCTAAGAGTATAAGGTCTACTCTGTTGTTGTTCAAAATATTAACAACATTCCCCCCGTCAGACTCCGTTATAATTTCATAATTTGGTTCACTCGACAGTATATCATTGACTAACAACAAATTAGATGCACTGTCATCCACCACTAAAATTGTAGATTTTTCCATTCTTCTTTCTTATTATTCAACCGCTAAGATAGAAAAAAAACAGGAAAAGTCAAAATAGATTTTCCTGTTTTTTTTGTTGCCCAATCAGGGGTCGAACCTGAACTCTCCTGATCCAGAGTCAGACGTGTTGCCAATTACACCATTGGGCAGTCCCTTTTTCATTATGACGGCGCAAAGGTATAACGTTTTTTTGATTCTACAAAATTTTTTTGAAGTTTTTTTCAAAAAAATATTCCGTCTATTTCTTTGTCCAAGTTTCTTTCAGCGTTACGGTACGGTTGAAAATCAAATGTTCAGGCGTACTGTCAGGGTCAATGTTGAAATATCCCATTCTGATAAACTGCAAATAACTAAACGGTTTAAGTGTTGCCACATATTTCTCTATGTAACAATTAGTTAAAACTTTCAGAGAATCAGGATTTATCATCTGTTTCATTGCCTCTAACGGCTCACAGCCTTGTTCTTTCTGAATCTTTGCCATTTCGTCTCTCGGATTTTCAACCTTCCACAAGCGATCGTAAAGACGAACTTCGGCTTTCAAAGCGTGTGCGCAACTTACCCAATGAAGAGTTTTACCTTTGATTTTACGGTCAGCACCCTCAGAACCGCTGCGGCTATTCGGGTCGTATTCAGCATAGATTTCTACTATGTTGCCGTTTTCATCTTTTTTGCAGAAATTCTCCTCAGGACACTTTATAATATATGCGTTTTTCAAACGGACTTCTTTGCCCGGACCAAGACGGAAGAATTTTTTAGGCGCGTCTTCCATAAAATCGTCTCTTTCAATCCAAATTTCACGGCTGAACTCAATAGTATGTGTGCCGCTGTTTTCGTCCTCAGGATTGTCAGTTGCCGTCATCTCCTCCACCTGACCTTCGGGATAATTCGTGATGATAAGTTTCACGGGGTCAAGAACGCAGGAAACTCTCGTGGCACGGGTGTTAAGGTCTTCGCGGACAGAACTTTCCAAAAGTTCAAACTCGTTTAACGCATCGTAAGTGGTATAACCGATTTTGTCAATAAACTTTAAAATACTTTCGGGACTGTAACCTCTGCGGTGAAAAGCACAAATCGTGGGCATACGCGGGTCGTTCCAACCGTCAACCAAGCCTTCTTTAACCAAAATCAACAAGTTACGCTTACTCATTAAAGTATAACTTAAATTGAGTTTATTGAACTCGGTCTGTCTCGGACGGTTATCGTCCATATTGTCAGCCTCGCCCCTAACCTCTTTCAACCAGTCAACAAACAAGTCGTAAAGCGGACGGTGAACCACAAACTCCAACGTACAAAGCGAATGTGTTACGCCTTCAAAATAGTCGCTCTGACCGTGCGCAAAATCGTACATCGGATAAGCGTTCCATTTGTTGCCGGTGCGCAAATGCGGAATGTTTAAAACTCTGTAAATTATCGGATCGCGGAAGTGCATATTCGGATTTGCCATGTCGATTTTAGCACGCAAAACCATAGTGCCGGGCGTTACCGTACCTGAGTTCATCTTTTCAAACAACGCCAAAGACTCTTCTACGGGACGGTTTCTGAACGGACTTTCTTTTCCGGGTTGTGTCGGTGTGCCTTTCTGTTCGGCGATAGTTTCTGACGACTGCTCGTCAACGTAAGCCTTGCCGCGTTTGATTAATTCAACGGCAAAGTCCCAAAGTTGCTGAAAATAGTCCGAAGCATAATAAATATTTCCCCATTTAAAACCGAGCCATTCGATGTCGCGTTTTATGGTTTCCATATATTCGGTGTCCTCTTTGACGGGATTTGTGTCGTCAAAACGAAGATTACAAACGCCGTTATACTTTTTAGCAATTCCGAAATCGAGCGCAATGGCTTTTGCGTGTCCTATATGCAGGTAGCCGTTAGGTTCAGGAGGGAAACGGGTCTGAACTCGTTTACCGTTTTTGCCTTCTTCAAGGTTTTTCTCAACCAACTGCTCAATAAAATTTTTACTTTCTTCCATGACTATTTTTTTAAATTTTTTTTAACGCGCAAATATATGAAAACTAATTCATTTTAGTAAATTTACAATAAAAATTTTTTATTAAGAATTTTTCAGTTAAAGGCTTGATATTTCCTGAAAATCTCTTCTTCATTTTCTAATTACATTTTTTATTTGTGCAAATAATTTTTGTTTTCTTTTTTCCGAAAATTTTTCTTAACTTTGCGAATGAAACTAAATTTAGAAATTTTTTGTATCAAAAAAATACTTTGTCATGGCACAATTAATTGCAAATCCGATTTACGATTCGGCATT
>JAFPZK010000034.1 GCA_017417315.1 Bacteroidales bacterium | reverse complement strand
TTAGGCGTTGAATTTGCACCTTACGCATTCCAATATAGTTTATTGGAAGTATGTCCACAGGGCAGCAAGGTATTTCAAGCCGACCACTTTGCAAACAGATTTTTTGCAAGTCCTATGTTGACACTCGGTTTCAGATTCTAAATGAAACTTACACACTCTAAATAAAAAAATCCTCGATGATAAATCGGGGATTTTTTTTATGTGTTGAATTTGATTTCGATATTATTACCGTGGGTTCACACCCCCGGAAAAAAATCGAATGAAGTTTGGAAATTGATAAAATTGTTTTATATTTGCGATAAAAATATTTGTATGGAACAAAATGAAATCGCAATCATTCAGAATAAAATTTTAGTTATTCGTAACCAGCAAGTTATGATTGACCGCGACATTGCTGAATTGTACGGAGTAGAAACAAGAGTGCTAAATCAAGCGGTTAAAAGAAATATTAAAAGATTTCCTGATGATTTTATGTTTGTCTTAAATAAGGACGAAAAAAATGAACTGGTCACAAATTGTGATCGGTTCAAAACCCTAAAACATTCAACCGTCATGCCTTTTGCTTTTACAGAACAAGGGGTTGCAATGCTTTAACAGTACTGAAAAGCAGTGTTGCTGTTGATATGAACATAAAAATTATGCGAGCATTTGTGCAAATGCGGCATTTTTACCAAAACAATCTGCAACTCTTTGATGAAATTGTTTCAATGAAACTTCATCAAAAAGAATCCGACAAAAAGATAGAACAACTATTTTCTCTAATGGATAAATATAAAGTCAGCGATACGAAAGGAATATTTTTCCAAGGACAGATTTTTGACGCATACGCAAAGTTTGAAAGTTTTATCGCACAGGCAAAAAAGAGTATTATCTTGATTGATAATTATGTAGATATATCTGTACTTGAACGTTTTACGAAAAAAAACACTGGCGTTTCCGTAACCATTTATACCAACCAGCAAACCAAACTTTCGGCGCAGGATATTCAAAACTTTAATGCACAATATCCGCTGTTAGAGGTTAAGTTCACAACAACAATGCACGACAGATTTTTAATCATTGACAATCAAATTTTGTATCACATCGGAGCATCACTAAAAGATTTAGGAAAAAAATGTTTCGCCTTTGAAGAATTCGATTCTGATTTCATCGCTGATATTTTGGCAAAAGTGTAATGAAACCATACCTTCATCAAATCAAGTCCTGAAAGGACAACACATTATAGACGAGGGTGTAAAACCCCACGGTATTTTTTTTTCAAAAAGGCAAATAAAATCACAAAAAAGTTTTTATCTTTGCGAAAAAGATTTTAGTTATGGCAGCAAAAAAAATCATTTATACGGCAAATTTGACCTCATTCCGCCCCGTTATTTGGTACGGAAGCCCCGTCATAAACAGATATTCACTGATAAATTCGGTCTTAAAAAACTCGCTCGGTGATGAATACGCCGAATTTGTACCCGAACCGATTATCTCTTCCGACAAAGTCGTTTACCTTAGTAATTACATCTCAAATCCGACGGAATTTACAAAATTAAACTCTCAAAATCAGGAGTTTATACGTGTAAAACTTCAAGAGATGATAACTAACGTAAAACGGTTTGCCGCCGGACTTAAAAACTCAGAAGACCCGCACGAAAAAGAACTCGGCGAACTCCTCGATTTCTGCGTTGAAGTGCCGTCATTAGACAACGTCTTGGTAGAAGACAACAAAATAATCCTCGCAGGCTGGGGACTTAGTTCCGAGAAAAGTTTCAAAGAAAATTTCAAACTCGAAAGCAAAATTCAAAAGCCGATTTCACCTGTTGTAAGTAACGCTTCAAATGATACACCGCAACAGTCTGTAACACAATCACAAGAAACTACAACACAAGCACCACCGCCGCCGCACTCAGAGCCGCACGTTACGGAGGCTACTCCCCCTCCGCCGCCTACGCCTCCCGCACCGCCAAAGGCAACAGAGAGCCGTAAAAACGGACTTCCGCCTTGGCTTTGGTTTATACTCGGAGCATTGCTGATGCTGATAATATTTCTTATTTTAAGGTTTTGTTCAGATAACAAGCCTGAAATAACTGATAATCAAGATACAAAAGAGGATATAATAAAAAAGATTTTACCTGACGAACCCAACATTCCGCCGGCTATCGACACCACAAAATTAGTCGTTGACCCTGACGACCCGGGAAAAAGAAAAGTCTTTTCTGACCTCGTCAACATAGCCGTGGCAAAAGGCGTTAAAATGGAAGATTTTGCGCTGAGCCTTCATGAAGAGTTCAAAGACGATTTACAGATTGTCTTCTACGATACGGCGATAAATCTTATGCAGGTTCAAGTCAGCGAAGGCGGTTATAAAGAGTGGATTAACAAGTTAAAACAATTTACAAATGTAAAACTTGCTTTTACTGACGCAGTGTTTGAAACCGGCAAAAAGCCGTCCGCAGATCCCGATTTTTCAAACACAGCAAAATCGTGGTATTTCTCTGAGGTGCAGGCGTTTGAGGCTTGGGACATCACTGAGGGAGACTCCTCGGTAATAGTTGCCGTTTGCGACAACGGTTTTGATGTTTCGCACCCCGAACTAAAAGGCAAAATTGTTAACCCTTATTGTGTTGTCAGCGGCAAAAATAAAGTCAGCGTGCCGAGAAGCGATGACGGAGACCACGGCACTCACGTTGCAGGAACGGCTCTCGGAAACTCCGACAACAATTTAGGCGTTTGCGGAATTGCGCCGAAATGCCGTCTTATGCCGATACAAATCGCTGACGAAGACGGAAATATGTCATCTCTCTGCATAGTAGCGGGCATTTTGTATGCCATTCATCACGAAGCAAAAGTCGTAAACCTTTCCGTCGGAACGTATTTTGACGAAAACGTAACGTCATTGCCGCAAAATGCTCAAAACGAACTTATCAGTAATTATTATAAAGACGAGTGTGTTTTTTGGAACGATTTGTTTCAGTTTGCCTTGGACGAAAATGTGGTTTTGGTTTTGGCTGCCGGCAATCAAAACATCATGGCGGGAATCGACCCTTTTGCGCGGACAGACAAAGCGTTAATCGTTGCGGCATATCAAAAATCGTCAAGACCGAAAGCCGATTTTTCTAACTTCGGAAAATATTCCAACATTTGTGCGCCGGGCGTAAAAATCTATTCAAGCGTACCGGGCGGAAGGTTCGATTTTATGGACGGAACAAGTATGGCAAGTCCCGTCGTAACGGGAGCAGCGGCACTTATGCGCTCAAAATTTCCTGAAATTTCCGCTAAGGAGATTATCAAAACTCTAATCGAGACATCAAAACCGCTAAACTCCAATCCTAAAATCGGCGGACTTTTGCAAATAGCCTCGGCATTGAAACATCAAGGCGGCGAAACTCTCAATATTCCCGAAGACAGCAAAGATATGAGTTTCGCGGTCGGCAAATGGAAATCCACTACAAGTCTTGTCAATTCTGACAACCCGTCAATCGGCGTTTCGATGTATTTTGACA
The DNA here is from genome assembly GCA_017417315.1 of Bacteroidales bacterium. Classification (GTDB taxonomy): domain Bacteria; phylum Bacteroidota; class Bacteroidia; order Bacteroidales; family UBA3824; genus UBA3824. The sequence goes on along the minus strand of JAFPZK010000034.1, from coordinate 32,933 downwards.
TTCAGGCTGACGGCAAAGGCAAAATTATGTACTTAGAAACCACCGGCGACAAATTCACCGCTGACCTAAAAATCTCTTTTGAAGACGGCAAACTGATAATCCGTCAAGACAAAGATGCCGTTGCGCCGGGCATAGAACACGACTACGACCCATGCACCTACGTCTGCAAACAAAACGCAGAAACAGGCAAAGCCGACTGCACGACACATTGGGATTCTGAACACTCAGACACGGATTTCAATATGGTAAAAACCGATTTTTAAGCAAAAATCCGCATAACGCAATCCTTACAATCGAATTTTAAGCCAAAAGCTCCGTACTCGTTTTTCAGACTGAAACTTTCGGCTTTCCATTCCGAGGGGACGTTTTTGCAGGTTTTCGGACAGAAACCGAGTTCGCGACGGATACAATATTTTGTGGTCATAAGTTCTAAGCCGGAAGTTTTTTTCAAAAGTTCAAACGCCGGCTGAACAATTTTACAACCGTGTTTTTCGTAAAATTTCCTCGCGAGAGAGTTTGATACATTCATACGGTAATCACCTGTTTCTCTAAAATATTTAACGTCGCCTTGTGGTTTGTCTGACGGCTTAGCTGCGAATTGCTCTACACGTTTAAGCGAAATATTCTCTAACATCGTCCGCCTTAAATCAGCAATTACTGAGTTCGGAATAAACGGCACTTGGTCATAAATGCAAGAATATTCCGTAACGAAAAATCTCTCGCCCGTTTTCTTAAAATTTTGCTCAATATTAGAAAGCGATTTTTCGGGATTTTGAGCCGTCTGAAATGCGAATGGTATTGGCGTTTTTATTTTAATACCGTCTTCGTCGCAAATTTCTGCAAAAAAGTCATCTTTTTTAAGATTGAGAGTAATTTTTACACCAATTTTTCTTTGTGTTTTTTCCGTGGAGAGTTTTCTTAAAAATTCGGTGTCAAGGTTACGGAAAATCTTTTCACCTTTTATAATATTATCATCGGTGTTGACAATCAATGCTCCGTCAGGCAAAACTTTTTCGACACGAAAACCGCGCAAAGCGTTATCCTTGATATAACAAAGACCGTCGCCGTTAGAAATTTTTTTATCACCTTTTATAATAAGTGTATTTTGTTTTTTTGAGACAACCGTTCCCAAAAATTCGCCAATGGATTTCGGTGAAAAAAAGTTCGCTTTTTTTTCGCCGTCTCCATAGACAAAATAATGCGTAAAACCACGGTTAAAAACTTTCCGTAAATCAGGTTCAAAATCAAAAAAACACTCTCCCGACGAAGGCTTTTTATGAGGGTTTTCAAGACAAGAATCAATAAGTTTTCTGTAATAAGCGGTAACGTTTTTTACATACGGAATATCTTTCAAACGGCCTTCAATCTTTAAAGAATTAACGCCTGAACTCATCAAGTCAGAAATTTTATCGTACATAGCGAAATCCTTTAACGACAAGAGATAAGAGTCCTTTATTAGAAGTTTTTCTTTATCATTAAAGAGTGAATATTTTAAGCGACACGCCTGAGCACATTCTCCCCTATTAGCCGACCGCGAACCGATTTTTGCACTCATATAACATTGTCCTGAAAAACTTACGCACAAAGCACCGTGAACAAAACATTCAATTTTGGCATTTATATTTTGCCGTACTTTTTTGATAAACTCCAAACTACATTCCCGCGCCAAAACAATACGACGAAAACCCAAATCGTCAAAAAACTTTATCCTTTGAAAATCGTAATTGTGCATTTGAGTACTTGCATGAAGTTCTATCGGCGGAATGTTCATTTCCAAAATGCCGGTATCCTGAACAATCAGTGCGTCAACACCGATATTATAAAGGTCTGAAATAAGTTTTTCAGCGATAGGTAATTCGTTGTCGTACAGAATAGTATTAAGCGTTACATAAACTTTTGAATTATAAAAATGTGCATAATTTACGAGTTGTTCGATGTCTTTGACGGAGTTTGAAGCGGACTTTCTCGCCCCGAAATCCGAAGCACCTATATAAACGGCATCAGCACCGCAGTTGACGGCACAAATTCCGGTTTCAAGGTTTTTAGCAGGAGATAGCAGTTCCATTTATGAAAATTGTTTTTTTAATCAAAATCTTTTAATCTGAATCCGAAGACCGTTATATCATCTCTTTGGTCGGCAGTACCCATAAAATCTTGTAACTCGTTGCCTAAAAGTTTTCCTAATTTCCTCATCGGCATATCAGAATTGAGGACGAGAAATTCAGAAAAACGTTGCGAACCGAATCTGCGGCGGTTTTTGTCGCACTGATCTATAAGACCGTCAGAAAGCATAACGATAAAATCATTCGGGGTAAACTTGAAATAATGCGGTTCAAAATTATACGATTTGTCGGTGGCCTCAAAACCGTAGCCTATTTGCCGCTGCGAGCCGCGAATTTTAGATATTTTGTTTTCTTTTTCGGAAAATACATAAATCGAACTCCTTGTTCCTGAGAAAGTTACGTCATAATATCCTTCACCAGGTTCAAATTTGCAAACGCTTAAATCTATACCGTCGGTATTGTGTTCGCTGTCTTGTTTGAGTGTAGTTGAAAACTTCTCGCTCAAAAGTTCGAGTATTTCTACCGGCGAGGTTATGCCGGAGGTTCTGATTATCTGCTCCAAAATATCATAACCGATAAGACTCATAAACGCTCCCGGCACACCGTGTCCCGTACAATCGGCAACTATCGTAATAAAACCGCCGTCAGGAAGTTTTTCGTAAAGGTAAAAGTCGCCGGACACAATATCCTTGGGCATATACAATGTAAAAAAGTCCAAATACTCGCCTATCGCATCGTCAGAAGGTAAAATCGAATTTTGTATGCTTTGTGCATAACGCATTGATTCGGTGATTGTTATATTTTGACGGGCAATTTTTTCGTAACCCGTTTCTAACTGTATGTTAGCGTCAATGAGTTGTTGTTTCTGATGTTCGATTTCAGTTTTTTGAGACGCCAATTCCATATAAGCCGTCGTAAGGGCTTTGGTTTGTTCGAGGGTTTCTTCGCTCGATTTTTTCAGTTGCGTAATGTCGCTTTCAACAATTATCCAATTACAAAGGTCGTTCTTGTCATCAAAAATAGGATCAATCGTCATTTGAGAATAAATCTTCTCCCTTTTCGGCGTAAGGTGATAATATTCAAAGGATTGAGACTGACACATATCTTTTGCGCGGATAATATTTTCGGCATTATCGCTGTTTTCTATTACGACAGCCTTAAAATAATTATCAGAATACATACGCTTAAAATCTTCCAAACTATATCCGTAAATACTTTTAAACGAATGGTTTACGTAAACAAACCCGCCGTCTGAATCAAGAATTATAACCGAATTTGCAGATTTCAAAGCCACAAGCGACATCATTTTCAATCTGCGATTTTGAGCGTAATATTCATCGCTGATTTTCTGATTGCGCTGTTCAAGTTCCAAATTTTGCTGTTTTAAGTCAACGGTTTTAAATTTTACCCAAACCGCCACCAAACTCAAAACAAAAACGGAATATATCAAAAAAGCCCACCAACGAAGATACCAAGGCAGACGAATAGAAAACCTATAAACCGCTACTCCGCTTTCAAGACCGATATAGTTTTTGGCTCTTACCTTAAAAACATAATCTCCGTGTTTCAATTGTCCGAAATTAACTTTATCCTCAGTTTTATATAACGACCATGAACTACCGTGACCTTCAAGGAAATAACTATAAGCAGTTTTTTCAGGACTTTCAAAACATGTAGCAGAAAAACCTATTTCCAAACTACGAATATCTTCGCCTAAATCCACATATTTTTTACCCGCCGGAGAATACACTCTTTCGTCGCCCTCTTCAAAATACTTATAACCCGAAAACACATTTTTGCCGTTGACGGTTATAGAATTTATCATAACATCAAAAGGTTGTTTTTCGGGGACACCGTCATGAGCATTAATATTGTAGACCAAAAGCCCCGCCTCACTCGAAATAAAAATCAAAGAGTCGTATTTCTGTGCCGAAAATACCGTATAAGTATCAAGTTTTATTGCCAAGGTGTCAAGTAATAAACTGTCAGGCGTGATTCCCGCAACCACATAACGGTCAACATCACGAAACAAAACGCTGTCAGAATTAGCAATATGAATACACTGCATATTGTCATCAAATTCTGAATAAGCAACAGGCAAACTGTCCAAAGAAAAACTCAGTTCGTTTGAAAGAAAATCAATTTTTTGAGGAATTTTTGCCCGATAAAGGTTATAATCATAAATGTTGATGTTATCGTCAACCGAAAAATTCATCTGCCGTTGCGATTTAAAACCGTTGTAATTGTTGCCAATTTTAACGATAGAATACTTGTTTAAATCCCCGTCCTTGGGCACAACGTAATATATGCCGCTAAAAACCGTTGAAAACCACAACATTCCGTTTTTGTCTGAGATAATATGCCAAAGCGGAAAATCAATACCGTCAACAGTATGTAAATTACTGATTTCTAACGCTTTATCCTTTCTATAATCGGCAACCAAAAGTCCGCCGAAAGCAGCAATAAACATCTTGCCCGGAAACTTTTCTGAAACTGCACATTGATAAACATTCTTCTTGTCAAGAAGTTTTACAGCCTTTTTGCCGCAAACTTCAAAAATACCTTTTGTCGTAAACACCAAAACCGAGCCTTCGATTTTTTGTACGCCCCAACAAATAAGCCCCATAACGTCCGAGTCCGAAAACTCAACTTTTTCAAACCTCAGACAATCGCCAAACTTAGCAATTTTAAGTCCGTCAAAACCGTAACGATAAAGCGTATCCCCTATCTTGACCGTGCCGAGTCCCGTACCCGAAATTCCGTGCCTGTGATTATAATACAAAAGCGGCGTGTTGAGTTCTATTTTCGCTACACAATACACGGACGAGGCCCACAAATTATGTTTTCTATCAAAAAGCATGTAATAAATATCTGCTTTCGGTAACGAATTTGAGGTGTCAACAACGGTAATTTTGTTAAGATTTTCGTCAAAAACCGCTATTTCATAGTTAACTGCAACGGCAGTTTTTTTAGTTACCGAATCGTATGCCGTGGTAATGGAACGCACGTTTTCACTAAAAGAATGATTTAAAGTAACACGAACTAAATCACTGTCATTCAAAGGTAAAGTACTATTTGCTTTTTCTCTGTCAATACGAAAAAAAACTCTGCCGTCGGTCAAAAACAAATCAGCATTTTTGCCCGTCAAACACATTTCTGTTCGGGAAATGTTAAGGGACAAATTATTTAAAGCAATTTTAAAATATCTTCTGCCGTCCGAAAGATAAAAAAGATTACCGTAAGTGTCAATATAAAAAGGCAGGTTACAAGAGTTGGCATTTTTTACTGCGCCGGTATCAGAAATCTGCGTAATATTTTTATCTTTGTCATAACGAAAAACACCTTTACGGCTAAAAAACCACATATCTTGACCTATCTCGGCAACATCGTCAATAATTTTACCGGAAATTTCCGACCGCTCCGTAAGAGGAATATAATGCAAACCACCGTCTTCCTGAGGTTCAAAATATCCGAAATCATTGTCTCCGCAACCGAAAATATTATTTTTGCAGTCAACTATAAGACGTGAAATTCCCGAAAAATGTTCGGTCTTGTATCTGACAGTCTTCTGTCCCGTCATTATAAAAAGCCCGCTCGTAGTTGCAAAAAGCATACTGCCGTTTTTGTCAACAGCCATACCGCTAAAAAACAGCGACTTTTTGAACTCTTTGCCACCGTAAGTCTTCACACACACAGCCTCCTTCTCAAAATCGCCCTTTTGCCCATAACAGCAAAAAGCAGCCGTCATCACAAGGACAAAGACTGCCAAAAAACGTTTTATATGAGAACTCCGACTTTTCATTTTCTAAACAATTTCTATTCCCATAACGGTTATATCGTCCCTCTGAATGCAGTCGCCCTTAAACTGTTTTAAATCGTTCCAAATATAATCCCGTTGCTCGTGCATATTAAGACTTACCGATTCTTGTATCGCGCTGACAAGCCGTCGCGAAGAATACCGTTTGCGTTCATAATTATTTTGGTCGCCTATTCCGTCAGAGAACATATAAAGTCTGTCCCCTTTGCTAAGACCAATGGTATGGTTTTCAAAAACTACGGTTGATTCTATGTTTCGGAATTTGCCGCCGATTTCTCTCCGCGCCGTTTTATAAATCTCCATCGTGTCTTCGCTTTTCTTATAATGACAAACCGGAATTTTAGCACCTTCGTATGTAAGAGTGTATTTTTTTGTTATGCCGTCAGGTTCAGTTTCAACTTCTATCCTACACAAGGCGGCTTCCATACCATCGTTGTTTTCGGTTTCCTCCTGTTTGAGAGCACCTCTGACTGCCGCGTTAAGCCTTGCAAGAATTTCGGCAGGAGAAGTAATTTTGTACTGCTTGATGATCTGGTCCAAAAGGTTGATACCTATTAAACTCATAAAAGCACCCGGAACACCGTGTCCCGTACAATCAATGACACCTATAATATAAGTGGACACCGCACCATTCGTTTCGGTGCCGTACCAATAAAAATCTCCCGAGACAATATCCTTCGGACTATATATTATAAAGGCGTTGAAATAAACATTCAAATTTTCTTCGGTAGGCAAAAGCGCGTTTTGAATAGTCTGTGCCGAACGTATCGAACCGAGAGTATTTTCTTTGCTAATCCTCAACTGTTCGTTCATTTGACTGAGGTAAACCGCTTGATTTTCAAGCTCCTCCTTTTGCGCATTAATTTCAGCATTTTTTTCGTTGAGTTGTACGTTGTGAAGTTTGTCCTTTCGGTAGAGCCTCATCGTTATAATAAACATAACCACAAAAATAGTCATACCGAAAGAAATAAGAGCAAGCCAAATTCTCTGTCCTGAAATTTGACCGCTTTGGGCTGCAATAGTTTCGTTTTGAGCAATAATTCTGTCTTCCTGCCTTCTTGACATCATCATTTGCCCTAACAACCCCTCAGCATTGTTGCCGTCGATTTGAACCGTACTCAGTCGTTTTTGTTTCGGGACATCGTGTCCTGACAAAATCTTTTCAGCAAATTCGATTGCCTCTTCGTTGCCGTCAGGATAAAAAAACGTAACGTCTATTTTTTTGTCAATAACAGCCTTAATACCGCCGTTTTCACCGGCAGCACCGTCAGTACCGATAATAGTTATCGAGTCGGTATCAACACCTAAACTGTCAAGAGCCTCCCATGCACCGATTGCCATATCATCGTTGTGAGAATAAATCACGTTACAGCGTCCGCCCTCCTGCCAAAACTTTGCAACCGCCTCTCGCGCCAAACAACGACTCCAATTACAATAAAGGTCGCCCGTATGATGAAAATTTTTTTTCTTATCAAGGTGAGAATTAAAACCGAAACTGCGCTCCTGCGCCGCAGAAGCACCCGCTTGTCCGTGAAGTTCCAAAATATCTACCCTGCCGTTACCCAAAAGATTAAGATAATCGGCTGCCTTACCTCCTATTTCAGTGTTGTCAGCACCGATAAAAGTCGTATAATTGTCGGAATTAATTTTACGGTCTATCAAAATAACGGGAATATCCTTAGCCATAACCTCCGAAATAATATCGACAAGAGAATCCGCTTCGTTAGGAGAAACCATCAAAAGGTCTATTTTTTCGTGAACAAGGTCTTTGATGTCTTGAATTTGATTGCTGCTGGAATTTTCGCCGTCGGTTATTTTTATTAATTCTATGGTCTTACTCTGCGTAGCATTGGCTTTGATACTATTGTTCATCTGTTTGCGCCAATAAGTATCGTTAGCACACTGCGACAAGCCGACTCGGTATTTTTTCCTTTCATCAGCAAAAAAACCGCCGTCCTCACACCCATTAAGCGTAAAAACCGACTGAAACAACAAAAATAATATGACAATATAACCGCTTTTATCCAACATTTTATGCAAAAAAATACTCCTTAAAAATCAGAGCGTAAATATAGTGATTTATTTCCTACTAAAAAAATTTTTTTACAAATGTAATGCCAATGTAAAAAAAACACGGTTCTAATATACTATAAACCATAATTTTACAAATGTAAAAAGTAAATAAATAATTGTCAAATGTAAATTCAAAAAAATCTATAAAAATTTACATAAAAATTTGGATAATTGGTTAATTTTCATTTACTTTGCCCAAAAGATAGTAGATAAAAAAACCTAAACTTGTACGTTTGATTTTTTGAGTAACGAAACGCGGCTTCTAAAAGGCATTATCCCAAAACCTTTTGCCGCGTTTTTATTTTTGGTGACGCATAAAATAAAAATAAAACCAATACGTATTGCCGAAAAGTTGTTTTGCCCTTAAAACATCATTGCTTCCGCCAGAGACCATAAAAGAATTAAAACTCTGAAATTTTTGTGTAAGTTCGTCGGGTTTTGCAAGCATTTTTTCAAATTCCTGAGGGTTGTGTTGCGACATATAAAGCAACAAAGCCTCGTAAATATGTCTGCCGACGGGTTTTTCGAGTTTACATTCACCGATAAAATTATAAAGTTTGCCGATGTTTTTTTCCAACAAAAGATAACAAGTATAATAATTGAAAAGTTTACGATTTTGCGGCTGATTGCCCAAAAGATAAAAGAACAAATCGGAGCCGTAATTAGTCCCGAAAAAGAAATCGTATGTCATGGGCAAAGGTTTCATTTTCCAATCCGATAAAGCCAATTTTTCGTCTTTGGTGTTGAGATATTCTTCTACTCTGTCAGCCCACGCACTATAAAAAATAGTCGATTGAAGTTTTCGTAAATATCTTATCGCCAGAGGTTTATCATCACGAATTATGGCAATTTCAGCCAAACGCTTGTATTGACGCGCACTTTTTTGAAACGTATTGCAACTCTCCATCGCATCAATCGAAAGCCTTTCGGCAATGTTCATAAGTCCGAGACGGAAATAAATCTCGCTGTTAACGATACTTTTTGCCTGAGTATCAATTTCTTCTGAGGCAAGTCCTTCGGTGCCGAGTTGTACAAAATTAAACATCTTAGAATCAAGCACTCCAAGTTCGCTTAATGCAATATTAAGATAACATTCTGACAAAGGTGTCGAAAAATCATTTTTAGCAAAAATATCAACAATTTCGTTCCAATGCTTATATCTGACTAATTTATCAATCTTAAAATCAAACATTGCTGCCGGACTGTATTTTGCAATCATAACCGAAAACAAACCGGCAAAAGCGGCAAGATACAGCGGAATTTTTACGATGTTTTTTTTAAGCGAAATTTTTATTTTTGACAAAATCAAACACAATACAACAATAAAAATTTCTATAAACCAAATATAACGGATATTTTCAGGATAACGGTTATAATCCACGCCGGCAAAAGTTTCATAAAAACCGTCGTCCTGCATTAAATTCTTGGTTATCAGCCAACTAAACACCAAAGTCAACGAATTAACAAAGAAAAAAACACCGCCTTTTTTCAACGGAAAATTAAGCGCGATTCCCAAAACGTAAATTATACAACACCAACCTCCCGTCAACCAATACACCAAAGGTGTCAAAAGAGAAAGCACAATAACGTTAGAGGTCAAAGAATTGATTTTGACAACGATAAGAGAGAGTAAAATAGCAATCACACCGCCGAACAAAACAGAAAAATCCGTCACGACGGCAAACATTCCGAGTGCGCATAAAAGTCCCAAGAATTTAGCAAAGTTTTTATCCGCATATTTTATAAAAATGCTTTCCGAAAGAAGCAAAACTCCAAGAATCAGCAAGGTTAAAATTATGGTCAACCAATGCGGATACATAAAAAACTGCACAAAAAAGCAACCTAAATAATCACTTAAACCACCCGGTCTTAAACACGTATCAATCAAGAACTCATGATTGAACATAAAAATTTGTAATCCCTCCTGATACGCAAACATCGGAGCATAAAATATCAAAACTGAGACGATAACAAAAACCGCCGTCAAAATCTCCGCAATATATTTTTTCAAAAAATCCATTTTTTTTAGTAAAAACAATTTCCGGCGCAAAATTAGCAAAAAACTTTTTATGATAACATTTTTTGTTTTAACTTTGCAAAAAGAACCCAATACAAAAGTAAAATGAAAAAAGGAAGAATCATAGTCGTTGATGACAATTTAGGAATAAGAAACACGTTAAAAATATTATTACCTGCTCATTTTGAGGCAGTTGAAACACTTCCGTCGCCGGTAACGCTCATTTCGGTTTTGGAAAAATTCTCTCCTCACGTCGTACTTTTGGATATGAATTTCTCAGCCGATACGGACACCGGCAACGAAGGTTTGTATTGGATAACGCAAATAAAAAACGTTGCTCCGAAAACCGAAGTCGTACTTTTTACCGCTTACGGCGACATAGAACTCGCCGTTGAAGGCATGAAAAAAGGCGCATTCGACTTTGTTACAAAGCCGTGGGACAACTCAAAATTCATAGCAACCCTGACCTCTGCCCGCGACAAAGCAATGCAAAACGAGGCTCCGAAAACTCAGTCAGAAAATTCTAAAAGCGGAATGTATTGGGGACTCTCGCCGCAAATGGAAAACGTAAAACGCACCGTCGAAAAAATCGCTCCGACGGACGCAACTGTCTTAATTACAGGCGAAAACGGAACGGGAAAAGATGTTTTAGCAAACGAAATCCACAAACTGTCAACCCGCAAAAACAAAAAAATGGTTGCCGTTGACGCGGGTGCGCTTACAGAAACACTTTTTGAAAGCGAACTTTTCGGCTACGTAAAAGGCGCGTTTACAGATGCAAAAACCGACCACGAAGGCAAATTTGAGGCTGCAAACCTTTCAACGCTGTTTCTTGACGAAATAGGCAATATTCCGCTTCATCTTCAAGCCAAACTTTTGCGTGCTATTCAAAACCGCAAAATCACAAAAGTCGGTGATTCAAGGAAATTCCGGTTGACATACGCCTCATCTGCGCCACAAATATGAACCTCGAAAAACTTGTCAGCGACGGAGTTTTCCGCGAAGTCCTTTATTACAGAATCAACACGATAAGTATATGGCTGCCGCCGCTTAGGGAACGTCCCGACGATATTGTACCTCTGTCAGAAAGATTTATAAAAACATTCAACAAAAAATATAACCGTAACGTACAAGGTATCAGCCCTGAAGGTGTAATTACTTTAAGAAAATATTCATGGCCGGGCAATATCCGCGAACTTCAAAACGTTATAGAAAAAGCGGTGATTTTATCGGACGGAGAAACGTTGAAAAGCGGTGATTTCCAGTTAAACAGCAGCGGAGGTTCTGCACAAAACGTTCAGATTGCAGCGGAAAGTTTTGAAGATGCCGAAAAACTTTTGATACAAAACGCGCTCAATCAATCGGGCGGTAATCTCTCGTTAGCGGCAAAACAACTAAACATCAGCCGTCCGACGCTTTACAATAAACTAAAAAAATACAATATATGAAACCTAAGAGTTATTTAAACATATTAACACTCTTTATTTTACTCTTAAAGTCAACCGCCGCGTTTTCGCAGGAGGTTGACGACGATTTCATTGACCCCGCACAAAATCAAATTGACAGCCTTCTCAACCTTGCCGACACCGCCGTAGAGGACAGCGTAAAAGCAAAAAGTTACACCGAAATTGCTTTTATTACAAGCAGCGTTGACACCTGTCTGAAATACGCTCACCTTTCCCTGAAATATTGCAGAGAAACGGATTCGCTGTTAAAAGCAAAAAATTACGATTATCTCGGTTTTGCTTATTGGATGCAGGACGAGTCGCGGACAGCGTTGACATACCTTTTTAATGCCGTGGATTTGTTCAACAAAACTTCAAGGCCAAAAGCGGCGGCACATACGTTTCTAATTATCGGCAGTTGTTACGAAGATTTAAACATCAGGGACAGCATTTTTCCGTATTACAACATGGCGATAAAATACTACGTGGAAGCGCAGGATACTGCAAACCTGATAATGGCATACAACGGTTTAGGCAGAATTTACGACAATATGTCATTGTATGACAATGCCGAAGAAACTTACCGCAAGGCTTTGACATACGCTTTGGCTGCAAACGACACGGTAAATGCGGGTTGGTGTTACAACAATATCGGCAGTTCCATGGGCAGCAAATCCGAAATAGACTCCGCAATCGAAAATTTAACAAAATCAGTGTACTTGTTTGAGGCGATAAGTTATCTTAATTACGACGACATTCAATACAAATACGACGCATACTCCAATCTTGCCAACATTTATATTCAGGCGGCAAAGTCAACAGGCAAAAAAGAGTTTGCCGACAGTTGTTATAAATATGTAAAAAAAGCCGGAAACTTTTTTCTGTCAATAGGCGCGGATTATGATTATATTTCGCACCGTTACACCTTTATAGAATATCTCATCTTTTATAAAAGGTACAACGACGCGCTTACTGAACTGCTGAAAATGGAGACTTTCATAACGGCAAACAGTTCAATCAGCGTGTTAAAGAATTATAACGATTATCTGTATCAGGTTTATTCACTTCTCGGCGACTACAAAAACGCCTTGAAACATCACGAAAAACTTCTTGAATACAAACTTTCAACGCTCAACGACAGCACACTTGACGTCATAAAAAATTCGGAAGTGGAGCGTACCCGTATGCTTGAAGAGGTCAAGCGCGAAAACGCAGAAAAACTTCACGCCGCCGAAACCGCCCGCTACAAGTCCGACAGAAACACGATGATAGTAATAATTGCTGCGCTGATAGCGGGTTTGTTGCTGATTTTCAGAATTTTTTGGGACAAGCCAAGGCAAACAGAATTCTTTCTGACAAAAACCAACTTCTCAACTCCCAAAAAGCCGAAATCGAAGCTCAACGCGACGAAATCGAAAGTCAGAAAAACATCATCACAGAGCAGTGGAACGAGGTTAACAGCGTTAACAGAAAACTGCTTTCGAGTATCAACTACGCCAAACGGATTCAACGCGCCGCCGTTTCAAAAATTGAAGAAGTAAAAGCGGTTTTTCCCGAAAGTTTTGTTTTTTACCGTCCGAGGGACATTGTCAGCGGCGACTTTTACCGTGCAGGCAAATGCGGCAAATATCCGTTTATTGTAACCGCCGACTGCACTGGGCACGGTATTCCGGGAGCGTTTCTCTCGATGTTGGGCATTTCGGCGTTAAAAGAGTTTTTGGTAACGGAATACGATGCCGAAAATCCCGGAGAGGTTCTCGACCGCATACGCGAATTTATCAAAACAACTCTAACCTCTTCTAAACAAGACGGTTACGTTGACGACGGTATGGACATGACCATCTGCTGTTTTGATTTTGAAAAAATGGAAATGCGTTACGCGATAGCCAATCAGACGGCGTTTATAATCCGTAAAGGCAAAAGCATAAAGTTGAAAGGCGACAATATACCCGTAGGCCGTTACATCATTGAAAAAGAGCATTTTCAGACTTTGAGCGTAAAAATCGAAAAAGGCGATATGGTTTATACTTTTTCGGACGGCATACAAGACCAACTCGGCAGCAGCCTGAAACGTAAGTTTTTGCTACAAACTCTGTTAGACATGTTGATTTCGTTTGCGGAAAAACCTGCGGACACACAATGCAAAATTTTGGAAAAGACGATTCAGGACTGGCGCGGCGACATGCTTCAAGTAGACGACATGACTCTCGTCGGAATAAGGGTGAACTAAAAAAAGATGAAAAATTGGCGAACCATAAAAAAAATTGTTATCTTTACGCAAAATTTTAACATAAACAGTCTGTTATGAACACAATTTCAGTTTCGTTAGACACTAACTATCAGGATTTTATAAATTCCGCTGTACTTTCGGGGCGGTACAGGGACTCTGACGAAGTTGTCCGCGTTGCCCTTATGCTGCTTAAAGAACGTGAAAAAAAAATCAAAAATCTCCGTTCCTCAGTAGAAGAAGGGATTCAAAGCGGTTTTTATGACGATTTTGATTTGGACAGTCATTTAGAATACTTAGAAAAAAAACATTGCAATGGCTAAGTATCGCATATCACAGGCAGCGTTGGAAGATTTGGAATCTATCTGGCTTTACACCTTGAAAAAATGGTCAAGACAACAAGCCTCTGAATATCATAAAGATATTACCGCTGAAATAAAGAAGATTGTCAAATCAGAAAAGGATTACGGCACAAAATATTTTGACGTTATGAACGGATTGTATTGCCGCCGTTGCCGTAAACATTTGATTTTTTACCTCTTTGACGATAACGGAACAGTAGAAATTGTCAGAATACTTCATGCAATGATGGACATAGAATCAAAGTTTTAACATGGTTTGCGGCTAAAATTATGTCAAAAAATCTGTTTGCGAGATATATTTGGGAAGTTACGACAATTTACGAGGCGGGAAAAATCACCCTCCGCCGTCTCAACGAAAAATGGACGGAATGTTACCTTTATGACGGCAAGGACATTCCGCGCAAAACTTTTGACAATCACCGGAAAGAAATCGAAACACTTTTTGACCTCAACATCTCCTGCAACAAAAGCGACAACACATATTTCATCGAGGATTCTGACGGTTTTCAAAACGGAAAAATACGCCGCTGGTTGCTCAACAACTTCGCCGTCAACAATATGCTGTCAGAAACCAAACATCTGAAAGACAGGGTTTTGTTTGAAGAGATTCCGTCGGGACACAGATTTTTGCCGAGGGTGATTCAGGCTATGCGGGAGGATAAATTTGTAAAAATCACTTACCGAAGTTTTTGGCGCGATTATAACGAAACCCTGACTATTGCGCCGCTCGCTCTGAAAATTTCGCACAACCGCTGGTATATCACAACACAAAAATCAGAGGGGCAAATCCGAGTTTACGCGCTTGACAGAGTATCAGAGTTGGAAATCGCAGACAAAAAATTTGAATATCCGAAAAAATTTTCAGCGGAAAAATATTTTGCAGACTGTTACGGCGTGATTTCGGGGTTTGTGAAAGCGGATGTTGTAAAGTTAAAAGTTATGAACAACCAGCAAAAATTTTTCCGCTCGCTGCCGCTTCATCATTCGCAAAAAGAAACTGAAACGCATCAGGATTATTCAGTTTTTGAATATTTTTTGCAGCCGGCATTTGATTTTCAGCAGACAGTGCTTTCATACGGTGAAAGTGTTGAAGTCATTGAACCCGAATGGCTTAGAACCCAAATCGCAGAAAAAATCAGAAAAATGGCAGAAATTTATTTTCCGAGGAATTAATTTGATTGCTCCTTCTTCTTTTTCTTTGAAAACTCCCTTTGCATAAGTTCCACGCGCTGTTTCAGTTGTTCGGGCGACGGCAGTGCGTCTTCAATGCGGATGTTGTTATAAGTAGCAACGCCCATCGGTGTTGAAATCCCTTTAAACGACCATTTGACATCGGCAGTGTTCATGTCTGCACAAATCAACAAACCTATTGTGGGATTGTCGTCGGGGGTTTTGAGAAGTTCGTCAACGGCGTTAACGTAGTAATTGAGTTTCCCGGCAAATTCAGGTTCAAATGGCTTGGCTTTCAGTTCGCAGACCACGTAGCAACGCAACCTTATATGATAAAACAACAAGTCGATGCGCCGTGTATGTCCGCCTACCACCAATTCCTTCTGCCGTGCAATAAATGCGAATCCCGTTCCCATCTCCAACAATAGCGACGCAACATCCTTAGACAGAGCCTCTTCGAGGTCGTATTCGTCATAAATCTCGTGCTGCACAGTTGCAAAACCAAAATCGTAGTTTTCCTTCAAAACTTCCTGCACCAATTTGCTTTGCAACGGAGGCAGATGTTCAGCAAAATTGTTGACGATGTTGCCCTGCGTCTTGTAAAGGTTGGCTTTGATGCAGTTGATTAACGCATCACGGCTCAACCCTTGTTCGATAGTCTTACCGACATAAAAAAGGGCTTCGTCAATGTTCTTACACTTTTTTAATATCTCAATATGATGTCCCCACGGAACAAGTGCAAAAGGCAATGGAAATTCTCCACCAACTTGGTGGACTTTTTTGTCTGTAAAAACTTGAACAAGTTGTTCAAGTTTTTTAGCAACTTGATTATCAGACCATTGTAATTCTCTACCAAGTTGGTAAAGTTTTTCGGGTTCAGCATTTTCAGTATAGAAAAGATACCATCTTTTCATAAACCAAAGGTTGGATGTAGAGAATCCTTTGTCCTTTGGAAACTCTTTTTGGAGGTCGAGGCTAATTTGTTCCACGACACCTGCACCCCAACGTTCCTCGGCTTTTTTGATTACCAAGTCGCGTCCGAGTTGCCAATTAAACAGAAGTTTTTCGGCGTTGACTTGCACCGCCGCTTTCACCTGTGCCGAACGGTAACGGCTTTTGATGTCCGTCAACCAATCGGCGTAATCTGTATCTATTTTTGTGTCGTGCGAAGACACTATGAATGGCTTATCGTCCATAATCATACCTCCAAAATGTTTTGATTATCGCGACAAAGATAACGTTTTGCACGACACAAAACAAAACTGTTAACAATCTTTAATAACAAATTCAACTTTTCCCCTACTGTGCTTAGTTTTGGCGCAGTGGGTTTTTTGTTTTGCGGAAAATTTAAATCCACAAAACTTTTTAAAAAAATGACAGAAGAATTTCATTTGGGACATCTTATCCGCGAAGAACTCGACAGACAAAATCTCACGGTAGTATGGTTCGCAGAAGCCATAAACAGCGACCGTTCAAACTGTTACGACATCTTTGAACGTAAATTCATTAATCTCGAACTTTTGGAAAGAATTTCAAAGGTTTTGAAACGAAATTTTTTCAAGGATTTAGCGGAATACGAGGAAACTGTGGTGAAAATTCCGACACAAATGTAGGACAGAATCCGACACGGATTGCTTGTTTCAGAAAAAACAAAAAACTAAATTTGACAAAAATAATGTCTAACAATTTAAAATGTTCTATTATGCAAAAAATTATAAACAAATTAGTCTCTATGATTGACGACCTCAACATCGTCAGAAAGGGATTCAGAATTTTTTATTATGTAATGGGAGTACTAAACGGATTACTGCCCGCAGTTTTGCTGCTCTGTATGTTGTCATGGGTTGGAATCGAGTATTCAAAAATCTCAACATTTTTCAAAGGTTGGTCTGATACAGTATTTCAGTTTATGCTATTTCTGTGGATTGGAGTAACAACATTTATCTTTATTGTTACGCTCAAATATTGGACAAAACACGGCAACGACCTTGTCAACATCAAAAACCGTTACCCGAATATAACCTTTGTAGCCGATTTTATTCACACTTGCAACAATTCAGGCGTTTTCGTAAGCCTTTGTTCATTTACAGCATTTACAGTACTCGCCTATATTTTTATGGCGTTGACAGGTGAATTTAACTTCTATTTCAGAGGAAGGTTTTTGGGTTATCTGATTGTAGCAATTTTACTTATAATAACAGCGGCAGCCTTTTCGTTGTTACAAATTATGATTGTAAGTTTTATAACAGAGTCTATAAAACGCAAAATTCAGATGGCAACCGACTTGCAGGATGTTGCTGATATTATGAGAAGTTCTGAAATTATTAACAAACAGGAAACATTATGAACATACAGACAAACAATATGATACGCTGCAAAAACTGCGGACGGCTGATTCCGTCAGAAAGCAGTTCGTGCCGGTATTGCGGAGATGAATTAACAAACACCTCAGAATCAAGCATTTCAGCTTCTGAAAGAAATTCGACCGCAAAAAAACGCAAGAAAATAGCCAAATTTATCGTGCTTGGAATTTTTGCTCTGTTTACTATAATCAGTGTCATAAATACGACGGATTTTAAGTTTTCAAAGTTGGTAAAAACAGAACAAACACTGGCAGAGAAAACCGAGCCTGAATTTGAAAACAGTTCTATAACCGTCAGGGAAATAGACAATCCGGTTGTGAGAAATGCGCCTAACAAAATGCGTGTAAAAATTATCCGTATAACATTGACAGATGAATACACTGCTGTTGCATGTACCGTTGACAACACACAAGGAGCGTATTCATATATCACTATTGACCCTGAAACATATATCACATTAAATGAGAGTGATATGGCGGCGGAGAAAATGAGTTGGACTGTCGGCATAGGCGTTTCGCCTCAAAAAACCGAAGTTCCCAAAGGCAAAGTAGCATATTTTACTTTGTATTTTCCACCAATAGACAGAGATACAAGGGTTTTGGATTTGGAAGAGTCAGGAGAAAACGGCTGGAAATTTTACGGAATACAATTAAAGTAAAACTCACAGAAAAAAGTGCATTGAAAATTTGGCAAAGCCGGAAAAAGTTTGTTAACTTTACGCAGAATTTTAACATAGAATTTTCGGGCTTTGCGCTCTTATTCTCTATTTAGAAAAATCTGGTCAATTTTTGGTGAGAGAATAAGTCGCGAAAGGTTCACGCTATATGCGTGAGCCGTTTTTGCGCTTATTTATCACCAAAGGTTTACCAGAGCCTTCTAAATTTAAACAAGCACACAAAAAACGGCTACACGCTTTTTTTGTACGCTTGTGTTTCGGGAAAAGAGTAAAAAACTTTTTAGAAAAATGACAGGCGAATTTCATTTGGGACATCTTATCCGCGAAGAACTCGACCGGCAAAAACGCTCGGTAGCATGGTTTGCCGCAGCCATAAACAGCGACCGTTCAAACTGTTACGACATCTTTGAAAGAAAATTCATAAACATCGAACTTTTGGAAAGGATTTCAAAGGTTTTGAAAAGAAATTTCTTCAAGGATTTGGCAGAATACGAGGAAAGTGTGGTAAAAAATCCTACATAAGTGTAGGAAAAATTCCGACACGGATTGCTTGTAAGGAAATTTCAAAAAGAGTATATTTGGCAAAAACTAATTTTTTAAAAATATGAAAAACAACTTACTATCAATTTTTATCTTATTGAGTTTGATTCTTGCGTATCAGTGTTCGCCATCTAATGAACAACAACTATTGGACGAATTTAATAAACGGACAATAGTTGAATGTGCAGAATATTATCAAGAAATAAGAGCAAAAATTAATTTTGCCGATAATTTGTTCTCTAAAACAATAGTTCCCAAATTGGATACGTGTAAATTCCGAGATTTACAAAAAGTCAAAAACATAGTGGAAAATACACCGGCTTATGACGAAGTAAATACGTTATATATAAATAAATGTGATACCATCTTGAAATATGCGGAAGATAGGCTTTGGCGTTATGCTGACAATCAAAAAATGTTTTTGATAGACACCATTATACCGATTATCATAAACGATTGTCGTAACAAGAAGCCTATGAACAAAACATTGGCAGAAGTAATCAGTGATTACAAAGGAGTATTTGGAAAAATATTCGACAGCGACGATGATTTCAAAGAAGAGTGGGATGAAAAAATAACGCACGAAATATGTCAGGCATGGATAGATTCGATTTCCTGTTTAAAGAACTATAAAGAGCAAGTAAATCAAGCATATAAGAAATATTATGATGATAATTGCCCCGATGAAATCAAAATTTTAGACGCACCGACTACAATTAGAGTAGATTTAACTATGCCGAAAGAGATTGTTGCAGCATGGGTGAAGAACGAACAAGATAAAACTTGGGATAAAGCCAAAGGATTTGCTATGGACTTTGTTGAATCTGCGGTTGAAGAATTAATCTCTGGTAGAGGACGCGGTAAATTTGGCGGCAAAAGTAAAAGTAGTCCTGGCGGCAGAAAAAATACGGGCAGCAAAAATAGTAAGTCAAAACCAAGTGGTAATAATCAAAAATCAAATGGCATTGATGTAGGTGAGATAATTTCAGACGCAAAGGATGTATTTGAAGAAACATGGCAAAATATGAATGATGATGAAAAATTAACTTATTTGCTGTCAGAACATTTGTTGGAGAAAATAGTTTTCGGTATAGCAAATGATTACTTTTTGTTCTTCGATAATCAGACAAATACTATTTTAAGTCAGTTATTGGGAAATTACAAACCGAGGCAGACTTATCTCCCTGATGCACTCTTGTCAAATGATAATGAAACAAAATTTGCCCAGCAGCAAATTACAAACAATCAAATTGTTAATCAAAATACAGAAAGCACGAAAATCATAAATAATCCGCGAGTAAAAAACGCACCTAATAAAATGCGTGTTTCAATCAGTAAAATTACAATAACAGACAGTTATACTGCTATTGAATGTGTCGTTGACAACACAAAAGGTTCGTATTCATATATTGCAATTGATGACAAAACATATATTATTGTAAACGGAAATTATATTCAATTAACAGATACAGACGGAATAGGAGTTTCACCAGAAAAGACAGCGATAAAAAAAGGTGTAAAAACCACTTTTATACTATATTTTCCAAGTATCAAAAAAGATACAAAAGTTATTGATTTGATTGAATCAGGTAAAAACGGCTGGAAATTTTACGGGATAAAATTAAATTAAAATTTTAAAATTATATTGTTTGACGATTAATATAATAAAAAATTATGGAACAGAACATTTTAACAATTCAAGACGACAATCGTTTTATCGATTGGGAAGAGGAGATTAACAACCTCAATTTCAACAAAACACCTGACGGAAAAACTTTGCCGCCAGAACAGAGGTTGTCTCCTTCTTATAACACAAAGTTAAGAAATGCAATGTTGTCTATGTTGGAAATTACAACGCAAGTTGGCGGAGTATTGGTAGAAGCAGGCAAAATGGCTTTAAAATTAGTATTTGAGGCAATTAAGCGGTTTCCAAATACGGCTTGCGGTTTGCTGATAATAGGAACTTTGCACGCAATAGCCAATAACATTCCGTTTTTTGGTTTTTTCTTAAACGGTCTTTTGCTGCCTTTTGACCTGATCATTCTCGGTGTTTCTCTAATAAGAGATCTTGTAAATACCGAAATGTTCAAAAATTTTATGGCAGCATGCGGTAATTATGTTAACAAGAAAGTTTTAGCGTAAATTATTATGGCAGAAAAATGTTTGTTAAATGAAAAGGCGTTTTTAGAACATTATACATACAATCCTGTTCTCAAAAAAACGTTAGAGTCAGTCGGTATTGGAATCGGAGTTGGTGGTACTGTCGTTGGCGGTAGCGCAATGGTTGCCGCCACCACAGGTTTCGCAGGATTTGCATCGTCCCTTGGAATAGGATATTTTGCAGGAGCAGCAGCGGCAACAGCAGCAACTGCGGCTATGTCTGTCGCTCTTCCTGCGGCTGCCATTATTGGAGGCATATATTATTTCAAAAATCGGAAAAATAAGAAGAAAATAGAAAGGAATTGCAGCGTCAATGATTTGGCAAAAGAGGTCGGCAAAATTATTTTTCTACCTATGATAGCCAAAGCCAATGAAGAATTAAAAGGTCGTCCGGATAAGGATGGTGCAAGGAAATTCATAACCAAACAATTCATTGAATGGGGTTATAAAACAGAGTTCGCTGATGAAATATTAAACCACTGGTTAGGTTCAAACGAAGATGTTAACAGTGTTTTTGAAGGTTATTTGGCGAAAATCAACAACTTAAAGGATGACGAATTATATAACGATGTTTGTCAGAAAGCGGAAATTCCACCGAATGAACTTAGAAAATTTGCCAATGAACTTGCTAAATCAATGAAAAAATTATGAGCCGCGTTTTTGAAATCACCCCCAAGCGCATAAAACGCGCCAACGGAACGGTTTTAACGCCGGAAATGAAAGTTACCGTTACGACAAAGATTAACACTTCAACGCCGTTTTTTGAGCGGTGCGGTTGAGGTTTGTCAGGCGTATATGAGGATTTACGGTTTCGATTACAAAAAAGCAAATTGCAATCAAGGAGATTTTGTTTTCAGGACAGTAGGGTAAATTATATATGTCTGCCGTTATACCTCTCCACTTCGGCTCGTATCACCTTTTTCATTTTGTCCCAATCTGCCTGCTCAAACATATATGGCATAGGCTGAGGGTCGGCGTCTTCAAAATATGACATACTAAGTAATGCACGGTATTCTGAACCGTCAGTGTATTTTTTTAGATATAATTGCATAAGTTCTTCAAAACTAAAATGTTGTAACAGAATATATATATCTACAAAATCTTTTTTGGTACCGCGCCCGATAATCGCGTTGACTTTCATTGCAGCAATATCCTTGACGGAAGCCAATCTGATACCGTCTTCTTCAATGCAGTTTTCAAGCCACGGATAATCGTAATTTACAATATCAACTTTAATGTCATTGATGGAGTAAATTTTTATACGCTTTGTACATGATATTTGCGTTACTGATTTAAAGTTTGATTTCAAAATTTGTGTTACTTCGTCAAAATCTTCTGTCGCAAAACCGAAAAAATCAAGATCAACCGAGCGTCTGTGCCCGTATTGAAGCGCAAGTGCCGTGCCGCCGACAAGCCGCGTTTCACTCAACACCGGCAACCTCATCAACCCTTTTAAGAGTTCCATTGTGTCGGGAAAGACTGTCTGAAATGATAACATCTGTAATCCTCCTTTTTTGTGTGTGAAATCGTGCAGATAAACGACAGACATACAGGATCAAGACTACGCATTTTCTTACATTCTGCAACGATTTTGTCAAGACCATAATAATGCCAGATTATGCGCCAATCCTCCATCTGACCGTATTCTAATGTGCGTTGAATAATATACGACGGATATTTGTCCATTGACAAATCCCGCGTATCAACGTCCCAAAACAGATTTTTCGTAAAACTCTGTAAACATTCACTGTTGCTCATAGTCTGATGTAATCTATTTTGTGCAAAGGAAATATTTTTTTCGGGATTTTACAAATGTTTTTCAAATAAAATATTTTTGAAGGTTTGTAAGGTGTATATGAGGTTGTACGGTTTTGATTAACACACTCTTTTTTTTCCCGCAAAAGATTTTCAGAAAACTTTTTTACGAAATCAAATATTTTTTGCTATTTTTGCAAAAATAATGTTTTTAAGTATAACAGACAATAAAAATGGCAAAATTATTAAAACCAGAAGGTTATAAGCCGCTCTTGGATCTTCAACAGACAGAGTTGGCAATCAAAAAAATCAAGGACTTCTTTGAAAGTTGTCTTAGCGCAGAACTTAAACTCCGCAGAGTTACCGCCCCGCTTTTCGTCTTGAAAGGCACCGGAATCAACGACGACCTCAACGGCGTAGAACGTCCCGTAACGTTTCCTATCAAAGATTTCAACGAGCAAAAAGCAGAAGTCGTACATTCGCTCGCAAAATGGAAACGTCTGACACTTGCAAATTACAACATTCCGAGCGGTTTCGGTATTTATACTGATATGAACGCCATTCGTCCTGACGAAGAACTCGATAATCTCCATTCACTTTACGTTGACCAATGGGACTGGGAACGTCATATTGAAGTTCAGGACAGAAACATCGACTTCTTAAAAGACGTTGTTAAAAGGATTTATTCGGTGCTTTTGAAAACCGAATACGTGGTTTACGAGGCTTATCCCGTTTTGAAACCCTCTCTTCCGAAAGAAATTAAGTTTATCAGCACGACAGAATTGTTGGAACTTTATCCGAACTCAACCGCAAAAGAGCGCGAAGACAAGATTTGCGAAAAATACGGAGCTGTCTTCGTAATGGGAATCGGCGCGAAACTCAAAAACGGTGAAAAACACGATGGTCGTGCGCCCGACTACGACGACTGGTCAACGCCTAATTCAGAAGGTTTTGAAGGTCTTAACGGCGACATTCTTTTGTGGAATCCTATTCTTAAACGCTCGTTTGAAATTTCGTCCATGGGTATACGTGTTGACAAAGCCGCGCTCGAACGTCAACTAAAAATCGAAAACAAAGAAGAGCGCAAAACGCTTTATTTTCACAAACGTCTTCTTGACGGCACGCTTCCCGAAAGTATCGGCGGCGGCATAGGACAGTCAAGAATTTGTATGTTCTTCTTGAAAAAAGCCCATATCGGTGAAATTCAATCGTCGCTTTGGTCAGATGAAATGAGAAAAGAATGTGAAGAAGCAAACATTCCGCTGATTTAATTTTTTGTTCCCTTTTAAAAAAGGGAACCGGAAAATTTTTATATTCGGCTCGTTTCACTCGCCGGACGTTCTTACTGTTACGGTGCTAACGTCCGGCGAACGCAGTAAGCCGAATATAAAAGTTTTTTGGTTCTTTTTTACAAAAAAGAACTAAGTCCTAAAATAATTCCAATTGTATTTCGTCTTCGGGAGAAATTCTGTTTTTGCCGAGATGTTTGTACGCGAAATCCGTTACGACACGTCCCCTCGGAGTGCGTTCTAACAGTCCCTCCATAATCAAATACGGCTCGTAAACCTCTTCTATCGTTCCCGAATCTTCGCCGACAGCAGTCGCTAAGGTGTTAAGACCGACAGGTCCGCCTTGAAACTTGTCAATAATGGTACAAAGAATTTTATTGTCCATTTCGTCAAGACCGAGAGAATCAATGTTGAGATTGTCAAGAGCGTATTTCGTGATTTCAAGGTCGATTTTCCCCGTGCCTTTCACCTGTGCAAAATCTCTGACTCGTCTTAACAAAGAATTTGCAATACGTGGCGTTCCTCGGCTGCGTGAGGCAATTTCACCGGCAGCAGGCGCATCAATTTCAACGTTCAAAATTCCGGCGGCACGTATTATAATTCTTGACAAAACCTCAACGTCATAATACTCCAACAGAAGATTTATGCCGAATCTTGCCCTTAAAGGTGCGGTCAAAAGTCCTGAACGTGTAGTCGCGCCGACAAGCGTAAAAGGATTAAGCGACAATTGTACCGACCTCGCAGCCGGACCTTTGTCAATCATAATGTCGATTTTATAATCCTCCATTGCCGAATACAAATATTCTTCAACAACGGGACTTAGACGGTGAATTTCGTCAATAAACAAAACGTCCCTTTCGTCAAGATTTGTTAACAGACCCGCTAAATCGCCGGGTTTATCAAGCACGGGACCAGAAGTCGTCTTCATTCCCACGCCTAACTCGTTAGCAATAATATTAGAAAGCGTAGTTTTGCCCAAGCCCGGAGGTCCGTGAAACAACACATGGTCTAAAGCTTCACCCCTTAATTTTGCCGCTTTGACAAAAATTTCAAGATTTTCCCTGAGTTTTTTTTGTCCGTTAAAGTCGTCAAAAGTCAAAGGGCGGAGTTTTTTGTCAAGTTCCTTTTCCTTTTCTGATATGTTATTTACCGCTCTGATGTCCATAATCGTTGAAATCCTAATGCTCTTAAACTAAACATGCAAACTTATAAAATTTTTTCATTTTCGGAGCATTTTCTTTGAGATAAATATCGCAAATTTTTTTCACGACATCGCTAATATCTTCATAATCAACAATTAACATACCGAGACTTTTAGCATTAGAATAAAGTTTGAAAGACTCAATCCGGTCGAAATATGTAGAATCTAAAATCGGACGACGACCTGTCAAAAGCGATTTGATGATATAACAACACTTATAAGCAAACATTCTGAAACCTCCCGCATACTTTAAATTACTCTCCGTGCCGAAATGCTGCGAAATAAGTTTCAAAACCTGATAATAACTCATATTCTGTGAAACCAAAATAAATCTCTCGCCGGTAATTTCTCTACGGGACAAACTCATAAGACATTTCACGACATCATAAACCCCGACAAACCCCGTAACACCTTTCGTATAAAAACCGTATGTAGCCGCTAACGAAAACAACCGCGACGAATCATAACGCCAATCACCCGGTCCTAAAACAATTCCCGTATTAACGATACAACCTTTCAAATCCTCATTCAAAGCACGCAAAACCTCCATTTCACAGAGATAATTCAACTGAGAAATTTTAGGATAATTGCCTTTCGGATTTCTTTGTGATTGTTCGGTAATTTCCTTAAATTCAGGCTCATCGCCCAAGGTATCTAAACTTGAAATATAATAAACATAACCAACCTTAGTTTCTCTTAAAGCCGAAAGCAAATTTTTTAGACCTTCAATATAATCCTGTAACTTTCTGTTAACACTAAAAATCGGATACTTACAAACATAAACAACATCAACGCCACTGGTTGCCTCAATTAGAGAATCATAATTACAGGGACAAGCCTCTACCCATTTTATTTCGTTGAAAATATTTGCGTAATCGTCAGAATAAAAACTGAGATAATGTTTTGTTTTGTTTATATCATCGCCTTCACAATACGTTGCGCGTACAGTATACCCCTCTTTGAGCAGAACGCATGCCAAATGCGCCCCGACCATATCCGTCGCTCCGATTATAAGATATACACCGCTTTTCAAAATAATAACCGTTTTATTCCAACTTCGCAAAGTTAGAAAAAAACGGTTAATATAATTTTCAATTTTTATAAACTTTGTATTAATAAATTATTTCCCGTTTGTTAGCGGAACTACTGCGCCCGTACCCGGAACAATGTATGCAGCATCAGGAACTTCTTTGCCGTTCCAGTTTTTAGCACGCTGCAAATTAACTTCATAATTCCACTGAGCCTGCATTGTAGCAAGGTTTTGAGCAATTTTCTGGTTTTCGTATGCCTGAGCATCGGCTGCAAGTTTTTTAGCCTCTGCCGCACCTCTTGCCGTTGCGATTTCGGCTTCTGCATCAAGTTCTGCCGCTTGTTTTCTTGCCTCAGCCTCTTTGACAAGTTTCTGAGCCTGAGCAGCCGCTATGTTAGCCTCTTGTTCGGCCTGTTTAACCTGCTGAGTACGGTTTGCTGTCTCGCGGATTTGCTTGTCAAAATCCTCCGACCAGTCAAAATTAGTTATCGTCGTAGAATTTATCAAGACAGGATAATTATCCTGCATACGCTTTAATACAACTTCCGAAACCTGCGCCGTAATTGCATCTTGTTGACTAACTAAGTCATAAATAGAGTACTTACCCGTCGTCTCTTTAAGTGATGCTTTAATACAATCTTTCATCGCATTCTCGATGATTGACGAATTTCTGTATTTCTTAACGATTTCTATAATACGGTTTTCGTCATAATTATAACGGACAACAACCGTTGCACCGAGAGTTTGCATATCCTTGGTAATCGCGCCGTCATCACCTACGGTAAAAGTTACTTCGTAAGTTTTAGGCACGATTGAAAATGTCTCAATTGAGGTCAAAAACGGAACTTTCCAATGAAAACCGGGTTGAATCGGCTCGTCGGAAGTAATCTCTCCGAGTCTTACAGCAACACCCCTTTCGTCCGGCTCAATAACTTGGTAACTGTCAAGAAAAACAAAAAAAAGTCCGACAAGAACCACAATTAATAACACCGTTTTACCCTGCGGTTTATTTGCACCGCCGCTTGTTTTTACTTCCATAATGATAAAAAATTTAAAGTTAATGTAAATAAAATGTGCTTAATCAACAAATTTATAACCGACACCTTTTACGGTACGGATATAATCCTCGCCGATTTTTTCGCGCAATTTTCTGATATGAACGTCAATGGTTCTGTCGCCGACAACAATGGAGTCGCCCCAAATTGCAGAATAAATCTCCTCTCTGGTGAAAACTTTTTCGGGTTTTGAAATCAAAAGCAAAAGCAATGAAAACTCTTTTCTGGGCAACGAAAGTTCTTCACCGTTATTAATAACAGTGTATTTTTCTTTGTCGATAACAAGGTCGCCGAGACGGATAATATTGCTTTCGGGAGTCTCAGGCGTATCTTCTGTTTTGCCGAAACGTTTAAGAAGCGCACTTACTCTCGAAACCAAAACTTTCGGTTTTATCGGTTTTGCGATGTAATCATCAGCACCCGCCTCAAAACCGGCTATTTGCGAATAATCTTCGCTTCTTGCCGTCAAGAACGCCACAACCGTATTATTCAAAGCAGGTTGCTTGCGGATTTCTTCGCAGGTTTCTATACCGTCCATTTCCGGCATCATCACGTCAAGAATGATAAGATGCGGAATGTATTGCTTGGCTAATTTCAAAGCGTCTTTGCCGTTGTTAGCCGTAAAAACCGTGTAACCGGCTTTCTTTAAATTGTACGACAAAAAGTCAAGAATGTCCGTTTCGTCGTCAACAAGTAGAATCTTATAATTTTCCATAGTAATATGTTTATATTTTAGCCTTCTTCAACGTGAATGAAAAAGTCGTACCTTCATTAATTCTGCTCTTTACGGTGATACCTTCACCGTGAGCCTCTAAAATATGCTTTACGATTGCAAGCCCTAAACCAGTGCCGCCGTTTTGCGAACTGCGCGACTTGTCAACCCTGAAAAACCTCTCAAAAACTCTTTGAAGGTTTTCTTCACTGATTCCTATGCCGTCATCCTGAACCTCAATAAGCCATTTGTTGTCAATATCAAAAATACCTACTGAGGTCGTACCGCCTTCTTTGCCGTAATTTATCGAATTTACTACCAAGTTGTTGATAACCTCATAAATCCTCATCTTGTCTGCCGCAACCATAACCGGCGAAGTTTTGGTTTTCTGAAAAAATTTCAACGAAATTTTCTTATTTTCGGCTTTTAATTCGTTAAATTCAAACACCTCTTTTATAGTATCGGCAACATCAAAATTTTCGATAACGAGTTTTAAATTACCTGTTTCGAGTTTTGAAATAGTTTCAAGGTCTTGAACAATAGAAATCAAGCGGTTAATGTTTTTTTCAGCACGCTGCAAATATTTTACGTTGATTTCCGGGTCGTCCAAACCGCCGTCCATCAAGGTAGTTATATAACCCTGAATATTAAAAAGCGGCGTTTTAAGTTCATGCGAAACGTTGCCGAGATATTCTTTTCTGTATTTTTCGTTTGATTTAAGTATTGATATTTCTTTTGATTTGTCTTTCACCCATTTAGCAACCTCCTCGTTAACCTGAGCAACGATTTTGTTGGTATCGTCAGAAACGGGTTTGAGTTTATACTCCTCGTCTTGTTTTGAAAATTTTTCCAAAGTGCCGTAAATAGGTTTTACCTGTTCGGCTACAAATTGATGAAAAACCTTAGTCAATATAAAATACAAAACTACGCCCGAGACCAAAGGAATAATCACCCTCAGTATATTAACGGTATGATCCGCCGTACCGTCCTTACAGACAACCGACATTGCCGTAAACATAACTGCGGCAACTATAACCGATATAAATAAAGATATTTTCTGCTCCTTTTTTTTCATCAGCAATATTTTTTGCCGCAAATTTAATTGCTTTTTACAGAAAAACAAAAAAAAACTCAAAAAAAGTATACATAAAATTAATATTCAAAGAAAATCCCTAAAAATTTTACTTTTAAAAAACAAAAAAAACACTTAAATTTGCAGCCGTAAAAAAAAAACTATTTTTTTATGAAAAAAATTTTTTTGTTAACGGTGCTGACATTTGCCGTTTTTACGGCAAGCCTCGCACAAAAGAAATCACAAAACGCTATGATATTATTAGAAACATCTTTGGGAAACATTAAAATCGAACTTTTTAATGACACCCCCGTCCACAGGGACAATTTTTTGAAATTAGTTAACGAAGGCTTTTATGACGGCATTTTGTTTCACCGTGTTATTAAAGGCTTTATGATTCAGACCGGCGACCCCGAAAGCAAAACCGCCGAAGCGGGCGCAAGATTAGGTTCAGGCGGACCGGGCTACACTCTTCCCGCCGAAATCGTCCCCGCTCATTATCACAAACGCGGCGCAGTAGCAGCAGCAAGAACCGGCGACCAAGGCAATCCCATGCGCAGAAGTTCTGGCTCGCAGTTTTATATCGTTGACGGACAGAAAACTCCCGCTTCAACATTAAAACAATATTCCCGTTACGGTTTTGAATTTTCAGACCAGCAGTTGAAAGATTACGAAGAAGTAGGCGGCGCACCGACTTTGGACGCTCAATATACGGTTTTCGGACAGGTTGTTGAAGGAATGGACGTTGTAGACCAAATTGCAGGCGCAGAAAAAGACAAAGCAGACCGTCCGACACAAGACATCAAAATCATTAAGGCTACGGTTGTAAAATAAAGTATATCAAGATGATAGAAAAAATTAAAGATTTGATGGCCGAGGTTGAAACCTTCGCCGTTGATACAAAAGAAAAAGCCGAAGAACTCCGTTTGAAATATCTTTCAAAAAAAGGTATTTTAAATGAGATTTTTGCCGAGTTCAAAAAGGTAAAACCGGAAGAAAAACGTGAGTACGGTCAGAAAATTAACTCGCTTAAAACATTGGTTGAAAGCAAGATAGCCGCCGCTCAGGAGGCTCTTGAAGACCAGTTGTCAAAGCCGAATGACTTAGACATCACGCTTCCCGGTCCTAATCACAACCTCGGCTCTCACCACCCGATTACGATGGTTAAAAACGAGATTATTGAAATTTTTTCAAGGCTCGGTTTTACGGTTGCAGAAGGTCAGGAAATAGAAGACGATTATCATAATTTCACGGCGTTGAACTTTCCGCCCGAACACCCCGCACGCGATATGCAGGACACATTTTTCATCGAGACAAATCCCGATATTCTGCTCCGCACGCATACTTCCGGCGGTCAGGTGCGCGTTATGGAAAAACAACAGCCGCCTATCAGGGTTTTAGTTCCCGGACGGGTTTTCAGAAACGAAGCGGTTTCAGCACGTTCGCACTGTATTTTCCACCAAATCGAAGGTTTATACATTGACAAAAACGTTTCGTTCGCAGATTTGAAACAGACGTTAATGTATTTTGCGAAAGAATTTTACGGCGAAAAAACCGAGATTCGTCTCCGTCCGTCGTATTTCCCGTTCACCGAGCCGAGTGCCGAAATGGACGTTTCATGCTCGATTTGCGGCGGTAAAGGCTGCGGAATATGCAAAAACAGCGGCTGGTTAGAAATTCTCGGCTGCGGAATGGTTCACCCTAACGTTCTCAGAAACTGCGGTATCGACCCCGAAGTATATTCAGGCTTCGCTTTCGGTATGGGTATCGAACGCACCGCAATGCTCCGATACGGCGTTACCGACATCAGAATGTTTTTCGAGAATGATATGAAATTTTTATCAAGATTTAAATATTAATTTTTTGTTCCCTTTTAAAAAAGGGAACCGGAAAACTTTTATATTCGGCTCACTGCGTTCGCCGGACGTTCTTACTGTAACGGTGCTAACATCCGGCGAGTGAAACGAGCCGAATATAAAAGTTTTTTGGTTCTTTTTTTCAAAAAAGAACAAAGAAAAAAAATAAAAAATGAGTTTTATTGATGATTTGAAATGGCGCGGCATGATACATGATATTATGCCGGGAACGGAAGAGCAGTTAGCGAAAGAGATGACGACGGCGTATGTTGGTATTGACCCGACGGCTGATTCGTTGCATATAGGTCATTTGGTTTCGATTATGATATTGAAACATTTTCAGATGGCAGGACATAAACCTATTGCTTTGGTTGGCGGTGCGACGGGTATGGTCGGCGACCCTTCGGGTAAGTCTGCCGAGCGTAACCTCTTGGACGAAAAGACGTTGAACCACAACAAAGCATGTATTAAAGCGCAGTTAGCAAAGTTTTTGGACTTTGAAAGCGACGCTCCTAACAAAGCCGAATTAGTTGACAATTATGATTGGATGAAAGATTTTTCGTTCATTAGTTTTATCCGCGACATCGGCAAGCACATCACCGTTAATTATATGATGGCGAAAGATTCCGTTAAGAAGCGTTTTGCGAGTGATTCTCGTGAAGGAATGAGTTTTACGGAATTTTCATATCAGTTAATGCAGGGTTATGACTTCTACTATTTGAGAAAGTATAAAAACTGTAAACTTCAAATGGGCGGTGCTGACCAATGGGGCAACATTACGACGGGTATGGAGTTAATCCGCAGAATTGACGGCAACGAAGCGGAGGCTTTCGGTTTGACGTGTCCGCTTATTAAAAAGGCTGACGGAACAAAGTTCGGAAAGACGGAAAAAGGCAACGTTTGGTTGGACGAAAAACTGACTTCTCCATACGAGTTTTATCAGTTTTGGATAAACACCTCAGATGAAGATGCTGAAAGATACATAAAGATTTACACGTTGTTATCGAAAGAAGAAATTGAAGGTCTTGTCGCTAAACATAAAGAAAATCCTTCGGTGCGTGTTCTTCAATCGGAATTAGCCAAGAGGATAACGATAATGGTTCACGGCGAAGAGGCTTACAAAACGGCAGTTGCGGCATCGCAGATTTTGTTCGGCAAGGGAACGAAAGAGCAGTTGTTAGCCTTGGACGAGAAATCGTTTTTAGCAGTTTTTGCGGGCGTACCTCAGTTTTCGATTTCAAAAGATGAATTGAGCAGCGGTATCGGCGTTTTGGATTTATTAGCGGAAAAGTCGAAATGTTTCGCCTCAAAAGGTGAAGTTCGCAGAACAATCAAAGAAAACGGACTTTCAATCAATCAGGAGAAAATTTCGGATGCCGAACTCGTAATAAACAACTCTTTCCTCTTGGACGAAAAATATGTTTTAGTCAAGAAAGGAAAAAAGAACTGGTTTATTTTGAAGGCGGAATAGTAATACTATTAATAACAAAAAAGAGGCAAGATAGAAATATTTTGCCTCTTTTTTTTGTTATTATTTTCTGCAATTTTTAAGCCGTCTTATTTTCCCGCAAACCTTATCGTCTCTAACGTGCAAAGCGATTTTTCTTTGGTCTGAGAACTGAAAACCAAATAGACCGCATGTTTGCCTTTTAAATCGTTAATGCCGCTGAGTTTTATCGGAAATTCTGCGGAAGTTTTCTGCATTTGTGAAGTTAATTCAAGAGTGCCGACAAGTTTTCCGCCTTGTTTTGCCCACGGACGGTCAATGAAAACTTCAATCTTGCCGTCAATGCCCTCAGGTATCATTCCGAGCATAAGCCAAATGCTGTTTTTGCCGTTAAAATTATCAAAGTTAAAATATTTGTAACCTACAATCGAACCGTCAGTGTTCAAAACAACGGGATTGATATTGTTTTTGAGGGCGTAAGGTTCTTTTTCGTTGCTTTCAGTGCCGTATGCCGCAGCAACATACGAACCGAAGAACGTATTGTTTGGCCATTCATGAACGGCTCTTTTAGGACCGCTATGCCAACAACAAATGCCCGCAGGG
>JAFPZK010000033.1 GCA_017417315.1 Bacteroidales bacterium | reverse complement strand
CAGAGGCGTTAGAAGCCGCTACCAAGCAATTAAACCTTTACGCAGCCGATGCTCAGATTATAAAAATGATTGGCACGTCAAAACTGCATAAAATTGTGATGGTGTTCAAAGGGTTTGAAGTGGAGAAAATGGAGGAAATTTGAAAATATTTGCGGTCAAAAAATTTCGACCGCAAATTATAAACTTCAATATCTGTCAATTAGAACACCGCCCTTCCCACTTGCGGATAGAATCGTTCAAAGCAAGCGTTACTTTTCTTGCTCCATTAGGGTTGCAATGCGCCCAATCCCTCATATCAAGGCTATCAACAATAAACGATGGACGTAAATAATCTACCAAATAAATATTTTTGCGACCTCTATATTTTTCTGATACTTGGCGTAATTCATCTAATTCGGGCTTTCTAGAATCAACATAATCGGCAGTGATTGGAGGTGCTAACAAAATAAGTTTAATATTCCTTGATTCACAAAGATTTACAATGCTATCAACAAACCGACCTTCATCATTTATATCTGAATGTCTCGTCCATTTTTTATGAACTTCTTCTTTTTCTGCTTCTGTCCACTTATGAGGCTGATATGTTATAAAACCGTCATTTTCCATATGTTTTTCGTCATTATCTCCTCCCTTAAATGCTGACATTATAGCCTTATAACCTCCCATAACATAATACTTATACATAAAATAGTAATCAGCACCATAATGCACCGAATAATTATACAATTGAATTTCACCGTCACCGCCGGGTACTATTTGCCTTGAATATAATGTTGACGCATTGAAATTAAAAATAACATATTCCAATTTTGGCATTTTATCAATAAAACGCTTCAACAAACAATAATCCATTCTTGCCGGTTGAGAACTCTCTGATGCGTTATACCCCTTTTTGTCAAGCAAATGCGGAATAACAGACATCATTGTTGAGGACGGTCCAAGTACAAGCAATTGCAAAGAATCTGCGTTTTGTGTTAGATATTCAACTCTCCTTTTATAATAGTTATCCTTCGGCATTGTTTCGGCAATACATTCTACAACCGTCATTCCCGCCATCACTACCCCTACTACCGGTAGCACAACTTTCAACAAAAAATCTTTCATTTCCTATACTTTTTTAAAACTGCATATAAATAAACTCTTTTACCGCATCACCACGGAAAATCAAAATAAAGATTATCAGACCGATAAGTTGAAGATTCGTAAACCAAACCTTCTCTCCTGTCTTCAAAATCCCGAACTTGAATTTGCCTTCGTCCAAATAATCCTTAACACAAAGTATCATCAACGAAAACATAAAAACCGCTATGTTCAACTTTCCGCCTTCTTTGCAAACCGCTCCTAACCCAGTGAAACACTGACCTATCGTATCAAACGCAACACCGATACTTTCAGCCCTGAAAAACACCAAACCTAACGCAACCAAACAATACGTCAAAGCCATTTTTAAAAAGTTTTGCGGCGAAATCAACCAGCCTTTTATCCACGTGATTTTTGTCTTTTTATTCATCTTTCCCGACAAGACAAGCGGAATAAACAACAAGCCGTGATACAAACCGAAAAAGCCGAAAGTCCAATTTGCTCCATGCCAAAAACCAACTGCTATTAAATTGATTATCACTGCCATAATCAAGCCGAGGTTTGCATAGTCGCGAAATTTGATGTTCAGCGGCATAAAAACGTAGTCCGTCAACCAACCAGTCAGCGAAATATGCCAACGCCGCCAATATTCGGCAACGTTTTGCGCAAAAAACGGACGACGGAAATTTTCGGCTACTTCAATGCCCAAAAGCCGTCCGATGCCTATCGCCATATTTGAATAACCTGAAAAGTCAGCGTACATTTGCAACGGATATATAAGTGCGGCAATTCCTATTGACAACGCTCCGTAATCCTGATAATTACCAAAAATCGCATCCACGTATTCACCCATTCTGTCAGCAATGCAAACCTTTGTAAACCAACCCCATACAAATAATCTTACGCCCTCGGTCAAAAACTCAGAATCTAAAACTCTCGGTGTTTTCAACTGCGGCAAAAACTTATTCGGACGGTCTATCGGCCCAGCCATTATGCACGGAAAAAACGCAACGTATGTAGCAAACGATAAAAAATCCTTCTCCGCCGACATTTTACGGCGACCAATTTCCAAAACATAACTTACCAAACGGAATGTAAAAAACGAAATTCCGAGCGGCATCAAAATCCTAAACGAAGAAATTTCTGTATTGAATCCTAATGTAGAAAAAAGTTTCGCAAATGATTCAACAGAAAATCCGAAATATTTGAAATAAAACAGCGGCAACAAACCGATAATTGCCGAAAAAACAGCGAGTTTATGCGCTTTTTGGTCGTTGTCATCGTTTAAAAATTTCTCAATTTTGACACCGAGAAAGTATAATATAATTGTCATTACGGCAATGACGGGAATCATTTTCAAATCCGCAATGCCGTAAAACACATAACTTGCAACTAAAAGTACAATATTCTTTACTTTTGTTTTCTGATAACAAAGGTGGTAAACCGCAAATGTTATCATGAAAAACAAAAGAAAGTTCAGAGAGTTAAATTCCATTTTAAGCTGATTTCTTGGCTATTGTTTCCAAAAGTTCCCCGACATTTTTCCACGAAAGAATCTCCGGCGAGGTAAATTTGATTTTGAAATGCTTTTCTATTGCAACGATAAGTTGAATGTGGCTCAAAGAATCCCATTCTTCAACGTCGTTTGCAGTCGTATTTTCCGTCAAAACGATTTCTTCATTGTCCAAAACGTCGCGGAAAATGTCCGTTACTTGTGATAAAATTTCTGTTCTTTCCATTTTTATTTCTCTTTAATAAATACTTGTTTTTCTTGATAATCTTCAACCTTTAAAACCCATTGATTGTCAACGCCTTTAATAGGTTTAAAACCGAGCGACGGATAATGCTCCTTAACCATTGCGTTTTTCAACGTCGGAATATATTCGCCGATAATTTCCTTATAACCGTTTTGACAAGCATACCTTACAATCGTGTTGAGCGTAAAATTCTCCATTCCGCGTTTCAAAACCCTGCAAGACATCAGCCAAGTGTCAATAAACAGCGTTTCTGGCGTTTTCTTGTCCAAAACGATAACGCAAATCATACCGTTGTCGCCGAAACGGTCTTCAAGCGTAAACGAAAAACATTTGTGCCCATTCGTGTCCGCTTCAAGCCTTGAAATATCTTCTTCGGTATAGCGTATAGTTCTGAGATTGAATTGATTACTGCGTTGCGTAAGTTGCGCAATTCGCGGCGTTAAAAACTTCGTAAAGCCGTCAACTGACGAAACCATATTAAGGCTTTTTAAAAATCCGTTTTCGTCATCAAACTTTTTTCTTTCGCTAACACGCTGAGCCTCAACTTGATATTGTTTTGTTCTGTCTTTATCGCCTGACGAAAAAGAAGCCGTTTCAAAAAGGTTTTCGTTATACAAAAATTCGAGATAATCGGCGGGGTCTTCGGGCAGTTCGGGAACCGTTACCTCCGGCAAATTTTCCCTGACGATGTTTCTTTCAAACGGATTGTCGTCAATAAACACCATTGAATCATAGCCGATGTTAAGAATTTGGCGTATGTTCATAATGTTTTCGACTTTGGTGTTCCAATTTGCG
This sequence comes from Bacteroidales bacterium, assembly GCA_017417315.1. Lineage (GTDB taxonomy): Bacteria > Bacteroidota > Bacteroidia > Bacteroidales > UBA3824 > UBA3824. Next base: position 2,228 of record JAFPZK010000033.1, on the reverse strand, counting down.
ACAAATACCGCTATATCAGAGAGTTTGAGAACCATTTCGGGGTGCTTTTCAAACGGGTCTTTGGCGGTTTCTTCGTTGTTTTTTGAGCAGACGGCAAGGATAATGCCGCGCTCTTTAAGTTGTTTTATCCAAAGTTGTAACTCAGAAAACGCCTTTCCGATACCCAACCCGTGTCCGAGTTGAATGTTTTCGATACCGTCATCACCGATAACTCCACCCCAAAGCGTATTGTCAAGATCCATAATAAGGCATTTCTTGAATTTGCCTTTGAGTGCGGCGGCTATATCCACGATTCTTTGTGCTGCAAACGGCAGAATATCAACCGATAACACCATTTCAGTAGAAGTATAAACGGAAGAATCAAAACAAAAATCCCGTCCGAATTTGTTTTGCAAACTTGACAAATCGCAGATAAAGACATTAGGATTCTGCGCTGCAAATTCGTCTAACAAAAAGTTAAGTTTTCTAAACTGAAAAATTGCGGAATTTTCGGTTTTGTTACCGTATTGACCGAAAGCGGAATCGTCGATTTCGGGATAGTTGCAAATAATGGTTTTACCGTTTATCTCCTGCACGGCTTGCGATAGAAAGTCGATACGGTTTTGAGCGGCGTTTTTCCTATCATCAGGGCTAATACTCTGAAAATGAGTGAGAAATTTATGCGATGATTGAAAAATAATCGTTATTCCGCGCCGAAATTATGATAATCGCTCGACGGGTCAAAAATTTGCTGTTCAACTTGATTGAACTCGGCTTCAAACAAATCGGCGTTGAATCCCGTTAAAAAGGCTGCACCCTTGATTGCCGTAACAAGTAATTGAGTTGCCGTATCGCCGATAAGAGCCATTTTGACTGTCGGCAACGCCTTGTCCGCATTTTTAGCGGCTTTTTTGAGTGTTTTAAAATCAGTTACCACTTTGTCCTGATTTGTCTCTCTGCGGAACGGAAGAATGTTAAACAATAAGAAAGCGTGAACCGCATATACTTTGAATGAATCTTGTCGATTATATCCGCCGTTGGAGGTCGTGAGAATTACCTTTGTGCAAAGATACAATCATAGCAGTTCACGCCTATAACATAGGCGAAACCGCTATGCTGTCTCTTGCACAAATTTGAAAATTTCTCACGTCTCCAACGGCAAGAAAAGCATAACGCTTTCGTTTTCAATACATTATGTCGGATTTTGAGGTAATTGTGTCAAAAATCCGAGTACAAAGGTACAAAAAGTTTTGAAATTGTAGTTTTTTTTGAAAGATTTTTTTTGTATTTTTGCAAAAAATAAAACTTTACGGTTATGGAAGACGAAGTAAAACTTTTACCATCAGGGATATATGATTTTGCCCGCATTCGCAGGGAAAATTACTACTATGTGGATAAAACTCAATACATAGCAAAGATTGAGCGCGATAGCAGTTATATGCTTATCGTCCGTCCGCGTAGATTCGGTAAAAGTTTGTTTCTCAGCACGTTGGAAAGTTACTACGATGTTAAGGCAAAAGATGATTTCGATGAACTTTTTTCAGGATTATATATTCACGAACACCCTACTAAATGGAGAAATTATTATCAAGTACTCAAATTAGACTTTTCGCAAGTTTCGGGCAGTTTTGAACAACTCGAAAACAATTTCATTCAATATTTGGGCAGTCAGTTGGAGGCTTTTGCTCAAAAATATGAAGATATGTATTATCCGGGGTTTGCAGACAATATTACAAAAGAAAAAAATATTCCGCTGAGAATCAACAGAATAGCCAACGAAGCAAAATTTTACGGCAATCACCTTTATCTTATTCTTGACGAATACGATAATTTTACCAACACCGTTTGGTCGCTGAAAGGTGCTGATATATACAAAACTATCACTCACGGCGAAGGTTTTTATAGGGATATTTTCAAGAAATTTAAAGGTAACTTTGAACGCATATTTATTACGGGAGTTTCGCCCGTAACCCTTGACGACCTTACAAGCGGTTTTAACATCGCCACATACGCTTCAAACGAGCCGGGTTATAACCAGATGTTCGGATTTTCTGAAAGCGAAATTACCGAAATGATAAAGTATTATGTGTCAGCAGGTATGATAGACGGCGAACCCGATACGATGACAAAGGAGATTGTTGACTTCATAAAACCGTGGTGCGACAATTATTGCTTTTCGTATGAAAGTTTGGAACGTAACGAACCCAAGATGTTCAACGGTATGATGACGTTAGAATATCTGAGTTATT
>JAFPZK010000032.1 GCA_017417315.1 Bacteroidales bacterium | reverse complement strand
TGTTGAGTTGCGGTGGGCGCCGACGGATTTTGAGGCGTGGCAACACGGAATAAAAAACGGATATGTAATCGAGCGCAGCACGATACTTAAAAACGGAAAATTGTTAGAACTAGTAGAACGTAAGATATTGACACCCAATCCGATAATGTTAGCCGAAAAGTCAGAATGGGAAAAATACGAAAACGATAATTACGCCATGGTTGCCGGCGAATGTATTTTTGGTGAATACGAGGACGCGGAAACAAATTTTCTGCCGCTCAAAGCCTACAAAAAGCGTCAGGACGAAGAGCGCAGATTCGGTTTCGCGTTGTATAGTGCTGATATGTCGGCAGTTGCAGCCAAATTGTCTGGTCTGTATTTCAAGGACGAAACCGCTAACCCTGACGAAAAATACCTTTACAAAGTCACTTTTGCAAATGCGGATTCATTAATCGCCGATACTGCAATGGTTTTTACGGGAATATCTGAGTATCAGCCTGTTTCTGCTCCCGAAAAGCCGTATTTCTATTGCGAACAACAGAAAATTGTATTATGGTGGCAAATATCTAAATATCAGAAGTTTAACAGTTATTATATTGAAAAATCAACTGATAACGGCAAAACTTTTAACCGTCTTAACGAAACGCCAATTGCAATTCCCATGCAAGGCAAAAACGATAAAATATTCTATTCTGACACGTTGATACAGAAAGGTTTAACGTATCAATATAGAATTATTGGTGTTGATTCGTTCAGTGAGGAAAGTCCCGCATCGGAGGCTTTAACCGCAAAATTGCAAGTGCCGTTTGAAAAAGTTCCGGATTTTGCTGATATTAAGACAGTTAACAACAATTCAGTGGAATTAACATGGTATTATCAAACTTCTGCTGAAATCAAGGGTTTTAAAATTTATCGTTCTAAATCGTTGAAAGATAAGAAGATATTGATTTATAAAGGTTTGAATCCGTCAGAAACCAATTATACTGACAACAATCCGAATTATGATAATTATTATTTTCTGTCGGTTTACAACGATGCGGAAGAAAAACTGAATCCGTTTCCGTTTTATGCGCAGTTGATAGACAGCATTCCGCCCGCAAAGCCCTCAAAACCAAACGGTTATTGCGATAGCCTCGGCGTTGTTTTCCTTTGTTGGAACGCTCATCCCGACGAAGATGTAAAAGGATACAGACTTTTCCGCTCGAACTCTCCTGACAAAAATTTTATGATGTGCGCATCCAAGATGATTGCAGATACGTTTTATGTTGATACAATTAATCTTAACACATTATCAAAATCAGTTTACTACAAAATTAATGCAGTAGATAGTCGTGACAATCAGTCAGAACTGTCGGAAACGGCTGAAATTAAGCGATTTGACAAAATTCCGCCTATAGCACCGCAGTTTGAAAATATCAGTTACAAGAAAAACAAAGTGTTGATTTCAATAATACCATCACCGTCAAAAGACGTGGAAAAATATTTGATTTACAGAAAGTTAGCAAATGAAAAAGATTTTGACACATTAACGGTTTTAAGTGCGGGACAACTTGCATTTACCGATCAAACTGCATTATCTGGCGAGACGTATCATTATGGAATTCAGGCACTTGACGACAGCGGCAACAAATCTGTCATCACTAAAATGCCGTTTGAAATGCCCAAAACCGACAAAGATGACGCGATTGTTTTGAAAAAGAAAATTTTGTCGAACGACGTAACTTTAATATGGACAACACCGTCGCGCAAAACCTCAAGCATGGTAATTGTCTACAAAAAAGTTGACGACAAACCGTTGAAAACATATTCGCAAGTATCTGACGGCGTGTCGTTTACGGACAGAGGACTTGAAATCGGGATTACATATTCGTATTGCGTTAGAGTGGTTTACGCCGACGGCAGCGAATCCGATTTGAGCAACGAAATCAAAGTGGAATTGTGATTTTGTGTATTTAACAACGGAAAAAACGGAAAAAATTTAGAACACCGAATTAAACGAATAAAACCAATAGTTATAATTGAACGAAGATTTTTATTTTCCTTCGGAAATTAAAAATACGAATTTTAACGAAAGCTAACTCTCAGAAGACTAATTCGTTAAATTCGTAAAAATCAAAATCGAAGATTATGATTTTATTTGTTTAAGAATTCAGATTTGTCTTAATCCGTTTAATTCGGTGTTAAAAAAATATTTATAAACAACTAACCAAAAAAATGAAAAGACTTGTATCTTTAATTGCTTTATTATTAATGTTTTCCGTGTCTTACGGACAGGAATATCTTGATATTGACAACCGTTTGGACACGTCGGACAAACGTCGTCTTGCCGCAGCAATGGATCTCGCAAACAAGGTTCAGCAGATGGCAAATTATATCAAAAATCTCAACGAATTGAGAGAAAAACATCAACTTCCGTTACCTGTTGGAATTCAGAGTACTGCGGGCTATTTGCTCGTGGTTTCACATATCGAAAGAGAAGACAACGATATTTCAAAACTGCATTTATCATGCGTTATTCCACTGAAAGACAGTAAGATAGGTTTTGATGGAGAAATTACGGTAAACGGTAACAGCGGACTTTGTTCGCCGGGAAAAATTGAACTTATTGAGCCGGTTTCAGTCGGTAAAAATTTCAAAATTACATTCAAAAGCGGAACATTTGCCGAGTTTGATTGCGAAGGAATTCAGAAATTTCACGCCGAAACCGATATTCAAATCGATTCAACAAATTTAGTATTTTATGACGATAACAACAAGATTTCCAACACGATACCAAGATTTTCAACCAGTTTGGATTTTGAGGAAATCGATAATTTTACATTCTCGCTCAACAAAAAAATCAAATTCGGATTCCAAAAATTGAAAGATTGGATTTTCACGTTGGACGGTCTCGATTTTGACAACAGCGAAACCGTAACAAGTACCAAAATTAATTTTCCGAACGGTTATTTTTCAAACACTAATTCCGCCGAAAAAAATCTTTGGCGCGGCGTTTCAATCGGAAAATCGCAGTTGATGCTTCCGAAAAATCTTGGCAAGGATACTTCACAATCAATCACGATAGATTGCGATTATTTTATAGCTGACAACAATGGCTTTACCGTGTCAGCAAACGCGCAAAACCTTGGTCATCTGCTTGATACAACCAAAAATTTTGATATTGACGTTGATAATGTAGAACTAAAATTGTTAAAAAATCAAATACAAAAAATCACATTTGACGGCGATTTCAATTGGAAAGCACTTGGCAGATTTTCCAATCATCATTACGACGCACTTTACAACGATGCGGAAAATGAATTTGGCATTAGTACAAATCTTGGCGACTCGCTGACATTGGATTTTATTTGCGCAGAATTGCAGTTGGACAAAAGTTCAAAACTGAATTTGAAACTTCGTAACGGGAAATTTGTGCCGGAAATTGTTGCAAACGGTAATGTTACAATCAATGCCGGCGGTGAAAAATCGCCGTTGCACGTGCCACAGTTGGATTTTCAGGACATGTATTTGAGTGCAGAAAAACCGTATTTTCGCCCGGGAGTTTGGTCGTCGGAAGGTGTTTCGTCAGCAAAATTTGGTAATTTGGAAATTCAAATTAACGACATCTCAATGCGAAACGACAGCTTGAATTTTGGAGCGAACATCGCATTTGCCGACAAAATTACAGCCGGAGGAAAATTCCATATACTTGGTGATTATGAGCGTTTTAAGCTGAAAAAGTTTACCGTTTCAAGATTTTTTGTTGACTACAATTCTTCAACTTTCAGCGTTTACGGTGATGTGATGTTCGAGAAAAACGACCCAATTTACGGCAATTATTTTCGTGGCGACGTTAAAATGCAACTCGTTGATATGTTGGATGTTGAAGCAACAGCATTGTTTGGACGAGTTGGTAACAACAAATATTTTTTCGCAGACTTGTTTGCAGACAACGGCGGCAGAATTTTGTTTAAAATTCCACCGTGTTTCGACGTTTACGGCTTTGGCGGCGGTGCGTACAACCGTATGAATCAGACAGATAACGGTTCAATAATCGGAAAAGCACCTTCAGGATTGTATTACAAACCGGATTTAAACGTCGGTTTCGGCTTTTTGGCATCCATGAAATTTGGTATAGTTAACAAAGATTTATGTGATGCAAAGACGACATTTGAAGTACAGTTTAATAGAAATTGGGGCTTGAATTATGTACAATTTAAAGGCGACGCCGTTTTCTTGAGTGGTAGTAAAAAATACCAGGATTTTGCCGAATCATTGAATAAACTTCCAAATGAAGACGAAAAAGAAGAAAATCAACCTAAAGCAGAACCGTCAGTAAAACGCGAATATCCGCTTACCGCCTCAACACTTATGAAAATGGATTTTGTTAACAAATCGTTTTTCACATATTTGAGAGCGTTTATGGATATGGGCGTGATTTACGGCAAGGGCGCAAACAAAAAATTGGTGGACGCCACCGCGTATTTCAGTCCGAAAGATTGGTACATCCATTTGGGAACGCCGGATGACAGATGCGGAATCGTAGTTGATGCACCGCTTTTGAAACTTGACATCAACAGTTATTTCATGGCTGGAAACAATTTGCCGGGACTGCCCGACCCGCCGCAAAAAGTTACATCGCTTTTCTCAAGTTCCGATATGTTAAAATATAGAACCCGAAGAGACATGCTCACAGTTTCCAACGGTAAAGGCGTAGCATTCGGAACCGGTTTTGAGACAGGTTTTTCCGTAGAGCCGTGGCCATTTTTCGCACAGTTGGAAGTAGGAGCGGGCGGCGATTTTTGTTAGCAAATTACGGTAAAAATTCTCATTGCGAAGGCAATACAAGTCCCTTAGGCATTGGCGGCTGGTACGCAAACGCGCAACTTTGGGCGTATTTGGACGCGAGCATCGGAATCCAAGTAAAATTCTTGGGCAAACGACGCAAATTTAATATCATGGACGCCGCAGCCGCCGCAGTTTTGCAGGGCGCAGGACCTAATCCGTTCTATTTCACGGGTTTAGTCGGTTGTAAATACAGCGTTTTAGGCGGGTTGTTCAAAGGTACATGCTCGTTGAATTTTGAAATCGGCGAACCGTGCAAAGTCGTTGAAGAAAAGGAACTTTTGGATCAAAGCATAATTGCATCGATGACACCGGCTGACGGCAGCGACACCGTAAACGTGTTTGTTTCGCCACAAATGTTGTTAAATATTGATTGCAAAAATGAAATGGCTTTGGAAATTGACGGAGTTAAAAACACTTATAAAGTTTTTGTAGATTCCTTAAAACTTGTTAATTTTGCCACCAAACAAGAGGTGAAAGGCTCGATGGATATCAGCAGCGACGGATTGATAATTTCGTTTAATCCCGACGAGGCGTTGGAGAGCACAACAAAATTTGTACTTATGGCGCAAGTATCATTCCGTCAGAGAGTTGGCAACGATTGGATAGTGGCAAAAGATTCAGAAGGAACGGAATACGTGGAGCGGATGGAAACGAAATTCACTTCCGGAAAACGTCCTGACCATATTTTGCCTCAACACTTGATTTGTTCGTATCCGCTTGACAAGATGTACAATTTTTATCCGAAAGAGACAAATACGGGCTACATCTGTTTGAGTGAAAATTACAGTTATCTGTTTGACAAAGTTCCGGAAGGTTACGAGCAGAAATTAAGATTTTCAACGCTTGACGGTAAGTCTCAAACCTCAGATTTTGAGCACTTTAAGAGTGAGGAAGTTACAAACGAAAAATATGAACTTTCGTTTGACCTATCAAAATTTGCATTTGACAATCAGAACATCTATAAACTCGAAATTGTAAATATTCCTAAAAGAATTGCGGTTCAAAACGAGAATGTAACAACGGGTTACAAAATTGTGGACGGCGATTCGATAAGGAATATAACGGCAGAAGGAGATTTCAACCAGTTGGAAACCAAACAGATATGTTCAATCAATTTCCGTGTAAGCAAATACAATACGTTGAAAGAAAAAGTAAATTCAATCGACCTCGACGGCAAGGCATTTGTGGACGGAACAGATAATTACTTGAAAAATATTTCCAAAGGATTTGAAACCGACGACTTTTTTGATATTTTGGAACAGCAAGTTAGAGGAAAAACCGATAAACTTGTTTATTTAGAAGCTGATTTGGAAAATACCGAATGGTACAAAAAATCGCTTTACAAATACGTTTACGACAATTTTTCGGAGAAAGAACTTGCAAGAGGTCGTAGTTTTAGTTTCAAACCTGCGGATGCAATGACGATATTCAATGCATTGTCAATAAATCATAACACGCTTACTGATAATGAGATACAAAGCGGAATTGCAACCGGCATATATCCTCACGGCATGATAACATACAATGTTATATTTGAGTGTGATAAAGATTTGCGTATTGCTAAAACCTTGATTTCCAATAAAAAACAATCCGGGGCTGTTTTAGACAAAACCGAACGGGAGATATTGAATAACGATTTTCCGCAAAGTTATACGAGAGGAGAGTATCCGTACAAAATTTCGTATCGTTTGCCGGGAAAAGGAACAATAACATGGACAATTCACAAAGTTTTTAAATATTAATTTCTTTAATTTTTTTTCAAATGAAAAGATTTAAATTTTTCTTGGTTGCCGTAGCTGCAACCGCGATGATGTTTTCGGCTTGTAAAAAAGACGAAGACAAGAATGAAGAACCGGAAGTAAATCCTACACCGGTAGTAATCAATGATGATGATTTGGAGAAATTTGACATCTCTAATTCTCAGTTTGGTGTAACCAAAACGACAACATCTTCAATTTCAGTTGAGTGGAAAGAGGATGAAGT
>JAFPZK010000031.1 GCA_017417315.1 Bacteroidales bacterium | reverse complement strand
TAGGCGTGGACTGCTATGATTGTATCTTTGTGTTCAGGTAATTCTCACGACCTCTAAAATCAGATATAATTTTAAGTGTATGCGGTTCGCGCTTTTGTTTTCAAAAAAGTTTAATAAGTCCTTTCTGAGCCGCAAAAGGCATAAAAAATTAATATAGTTATGAAAAAGTATTTAATTTACAGTGTATTAGCACTGTTTTGCATGGCTGTCTTTTTCCCTGCTTGTAGCAAAGAAGATGATGAACCCGAACCTGAAAAAAAGGAGCAAAGTAATACTAACAACTCAGGTACCAATTCAGGAACAAGTACTAATACAAGTCCTGAGGTACAATACGGCACGATAGTAATTAAACACGATTCCTCAAAACCTTATGATTTTTTCATTGATAATAAATTGGAGGATCAGTGGACAAAACCGGGTACTAATAGTTATTTAGTTACTGCAAATGTAGAACATACAATAAAAGTTGTTCAGACAGACGGATACTTGTTTAATCCCACAAAAGGAGAAAAGAAAGTAACTGTCAAACCCGGAGAAAAGAAAACTTTTTCAGGACCTAAAAGTAATACTTCTGTGGACTATTTTAATGAGTAACGAATTTAATATCGATTTAGGCGGGCATATCTTTACCCGCCAATTTTATTCTAACAATCTGTTTGCCAATGTTTTCGGATTTCTGCGCATATCCCAAAAGTCAGAAATAATAATTTCATTATTTTCTATATAGTATACAATTTTGTCAAGACGAGCCAAAACTATGCTTCGGTAAGTTATTGACAAATCCGCCAACAAAGGTTCTACTTTTCCCATATTTGGCATTTGCGAAAGAAGATTATCTATATGTTGAACTTCTTGCAAGAAATCCTGTTTTGCCTTTTGTCCGAATTTTCTTCCTATATAATTGGAAATTTTTCTCACTTCTTTTAAAGCAAATTGTGTCCACAATACTTTCATACAGCGATTTCTAAAAATATTATTCACACATTTTTATAACTTCGTCAGTTGTATAGACACGTCCTTCGATGTAATCTTTACGACTAATTTCTGCCCTTTGATACAATTCTTCAATCGTGTATGGCTCAATATTTTCATCATAATCTTCATCATCAAGACCATATACCACGTTAAACAATCCGCAATTCTCTATAATTTTTATAATTGCTATTGTTGCTTTATCATTCGGATTATATGTCAGCGACAATGTTTCAAGATGTTTTTCTTTTGAAACCGTCTTTTTTTTCTTTTTCGTTAACGTCTGCTCCATAATTATAAGTATTTTCTGCAAAAATAATTCTTTTTTCTCATTTTTGCAAAAAAACTTCTCCCCTATCTTCCGCCGCAAAATACTTTTCCGATTTTAGGCAACCACTTCATTAACAGCCAGTAAGCGAAAACTAATCCAGCAGCCGTTACGCACGGAACTACCACGTAACAAATTATCTGGTGAAAATATCCTCCGCCCGGAATTATGAAATTAAAAACTTTTTGAACCAACCACAGCGGAGATTTCGGCAACGCCGCCGCATGAGAAGCATAAATGAAGAAACAACTCGAAACCAACAACGGATTGGCTTTTACACCTTTGTTGGTAACGAAATACGATGCTGTATAAACCGCTGTTAACACCGTTGAAACATAAAATAAATTTCTTACTATACTTTTGTAATCGTCAGTAATCCAGCGCGTTATCGTTAGCGTAAAAAATACTGCCATCGCCGTTAAAATTGCCGTTTTATAACGTCCGCAAAATTCCACAAAATTTTTACCGTTAATAGCGAAATACGCTCCGAGCGTGAAATAAAAGAACGCCGTACAACTGAAACCATGCCACGTAATCCAAAAACTCATAACGTATGCCGCAAATAAAATCACTATTGAAAAGATTGTTAAGTTTTTAACAAACCAATAAATCAGCGGCGAAAGCACCGTTACGACAATCAAATCTCTTAAAAACCAAAGCGGTAAGTCAATCGGACCTGTTGCATACGTTGTCCACCAAAGCCACGGACGGTTGGCATCGCCCCAATGATTTATATCCCAAAGAAAACAAATATTTTTTTCTGCAATGAAATTTAGAACAAAGTCCCAAGTCTCGCCGATATAATACATTTTAACTATTCTGACAGCAAGCAACGCTGCCCAAACCGCTATATTCCATAGTAAATACGGGATAATCAGCGTTTTAACGCGACTTTTCATCTTTTTCTTGTAACCGTCCCAAGAAAATTCCCTAAAATTGTTGAAAAACAAAAATCCCGAAATCATAAAGAATGTCGGCACTGCAATACCCGCAAACAGCCTTAAAATGTGTCCGAGCAAGAAACACGCACCTTCAAACGACATTAAATCAAGTTCTGAATGCCAATCATAATAATATTGGCTGTTATTGTGAATTAAAATTACAAGCAACGCCATCGGAAATCTTAACAAACTTATTGTTTCCGACTGGGCTTTTGACAAAAGATTATCGTTAGTTAACATTTTGAATGATAGTAATTTAGCGCATTTACTATCACTCACATTCTTGACACAAAAAAGGCATGAGCCTCTTCAAGCGTTCTCCAAGGTGCGTAGGAAAAAGAGACCTCGTACTTCCATAAAGAAATGCCCATGCCGTATGGCTGTGGACATTGATGCTACTTGGAAGTACAAGCCCTTTTCTTCCGCTATAGAGAAAGATGCTAATCCGCTGTTTTTGAGTCCGTTATCTCTGATAAAGTTTCCTACGCTTTCAGGAGAACGCAAATAACAGTCAATGCTATGTTTTTATATTTTTTTTTTCGGCTGCAAAAGTACAAAAAAAAACTGTAAAAAGTTATTTTCCGAACGTAAAAATTTTTTTTTCTTTCATTTTTAAAATTTTTTATAACTTTGCAAATTAAAAATAACTTAAAAAAAGTATATGAAAGGAAAATATGTCCGCGGAATGACGCTCGGCACAAAAGGCAACGCGAAGGAAAGTCCCGTCTTCTCCTCCCCTCTTTCGGAGGAAAATAACGGTTTCTTAAAACGTTATCTGCCTGTTATACTGATAATTATCGTTACGGCTTTCGTCTACTCGTTTTCTCTTAACAACGAGGCAACTAACTGGGACGATGATAAATATATCGGCGACAATCCGCTTTTAAGAACTTTTGATAAAGAAACGGTTTCTAAAATGTTTTTCTCCGACGACCCGGGCGAAAAATATTTTATGGGTAACTACCACCCTCTGACGATGTTAACGCTGAATATGAACTACCAAATCGCTGAACTCGGCGCAAACGGTAAGGTTCTCCCCTACACGTTCATAATGATTAACATCGCACTGCATTTAATGTCGGTGTTTTTAGTCTATCTTGTTTTCAGTCAACTATTTACAAAACGCCTCTACCCTATCGTGATTTCGCTTTTGTTCGGAATTCACACCCTGCACGTGGAAAGCGTAACATGGATTGCTGAAAGAAAAGACGTTCTTTATACAATGTTTTACTTTTTGTCGCTATATTGTTATATTCTCTATAAAAAACGACAAAAAGTAATGTTTTGTATACTTTCTATTATCATCTTCATTATCAGTGCGTTATCTAAGGGACAAGCAGTGTCTCTGACCGTAACTCTCTTTCTTATAGATTATTTCTTTACTGATGAAGAATTACTTCGTGACAAGAAGTATTTTATATCGTTAGATTTTTGGAAAACACAGATAAATAAGATTCCGTTCTTTATAATCTCTATGGTTTTCGGTCTTATTTCCGTGGAAGCGCAGGCTGTTTCTACCGCACTTGCCGAAACCGACCAATATGAAGTGTATCAGAGAATTGCGTTTGGTAGCAACGGCTTTTTACAGTACATTTTGCGCTTTATTTTGCCTGTAAAACTCGCCTGCCTCTACCCCTACCCCGATATTCTTAACCGTACAGTTCCGGTTCTATATTGGCTTACGGTGCCGGTGTTTATCGCAGTGATTCTCTTGAATTTCTTTATGTACAAAAAAGATAAAATCTTTACTTTCGGATTGCTGTTCTTTATCTTCAATATTGCTCTGTTATTGCAGTTTATTCCGGTCGGTAGTGCGATGTATGCTGACAGATATTCTTACATACCGTCAGTCGGCTTGTCGGTGTTGTTGGCGTATGTTATTGATTTACTGATAAATAAGTATAAAAATAGCGAAAAAACGCTTTACGGAATTTTCGCCGTTTATGCGATTATGCTTTGCGTTATGACAATAAACCGCGAAAAAGTATGGCAAAACAGCCGTACACTATGGTCAGATTGCGTTGAGAAGTATCCGGAAGCCGTTATAGGTTGGAACAATCTCGGCAGTTATATTAACATGATGGCAGACTCAACTCTCAAAAAGAAAGACGATAGCGAATATCTTAAAAATAAAAAACTTGCAATCGATTGTTTCACGCAAGGAATTAAGAATAAACCCGATTATACGCACGCATTTTACAATAGGGGACTGGCGGAAAACGATGTTTTTGAACTAACGTCTGATACACTTTACGAAAAGTCTGCTTTAAACGACTTTTCTAAGGCTCTGACATACGATTTGAACTTCGCGCCGGCGTTTCAGAGTAGGGCAGCGATTTACGATTTGTATTCCGAAAGGTTTACTAACATTAACAAAGATTCATGTACGTTTTACTTTGCGTTAGCTTTAAACGACTTTAACCGTGCTTTGGAATTAAATCCGAATCTCTATGACGTTTACGTAAATAGGGGAGTGGCTTACGGAAAATACGGAGATTTCAACCGTTCGATTGAAGATTTCAACAAGTATTTGGAAAGATTTCCCGAAAACGCTTCGGCTTATTCAAACAGGGGACTGGCTTATAACGGTCTTAAACAGTACGACTTAGCGTTGCAGGATTTCGCTAAATCCGTAGAGTTGGACTCTCTGAACGAAGGAGCGTTTTTTAACCGCGCTATAACTTACCGCACGTTAGGCGAAAACGACCAAAAGAAACGTAAAGATTACATAAATTTAGCGAAAAAAGATATATCGAAATGCATTCAGATAAACCCGAAGAATGGTTATTACTATTATCTGCGAGGCATTTATGCAATTAACATCGACGATAGGGAAGGGGCGTGTGAGGATTTTCACTCCGCTGTTGAAAATAATTATCCCAATGCGCAAAATTTAATTAACCAATTTTGCAACAAATGACGGTGATTTTTCGTATAAGTAAAAGAGATGGAGTTTAGGCGCGTTATATTAATAAATGTTTTTATCTTGCTGATTGTCAATACATTGATGGCTCAGGAAGATACGGTTAACCGTGTTGATGAAGCAATGAAGAAGACCGGTACTTGGATTTATTATTACGATACGCTCCATTCAGTAAAATTTTCGGAAGGCGAATATGTTGACGGTCAAAAACAGGGTTGTTGGACTGAATATTACAGAAACGGTAACAAGAAAAGCGAAATCACGTATCTTAACAACGTTCCGTCCGGTCTTGCGAAACTCTATTACGAAAACGGAAATCTTTCTGAACAAGGCGTTTGGAATAGTTTCGGTTGGGTAGGGGAGTACAAGATGTTTTACCGCAGCGGAAAAATCGCCCGTGAATTAAATTATGATGATAACACTTTACGATCCGGTATTCAAAAGTATTATTCCGAAACGGGACATTTAACGATGTCCGGCTATTGGGAAAACGGTATGGCTAAGGGACTTGTTGCCGAATATTACGACAGCGGAAGGCTCAGGGCTGAGAGTCAGTGGATGTCAGGACGGTTGAGCGGGACCACGAAAGAGTATTATGAATCGGGAAGCCTAAAAGCCGAAATCGTTTATAACAATGGAGTTTATGACGTTGCTTCGTCGCGAACTTTCCGCAACCGTCAGGACGAACATAGCATAGCCGCTGTTGACAAGCCCGTAGAGAAGCCGCCGGTCGTAAAGCCTAAACCGCCGAAAGCAAATGAAGAAGCACCTTCGTTTGAGATGTTCCGGGGGACGGGTTTTCGCAAACTTTATGACCCGGAGACAAAGCGTATAGAAATGGACGGATATTTTATTAACGGTGCGCTTGATAGCGGAAAACGTTATTATTATAATTCAAAGGGCGAACTGATAAAGATTGCTATTTATGAACATGGAAAAATTGTTGAAATAATAGATAAATGAAATGAGTAACTTATTAATTTATAATTCGTTAACCAGAACAACGCAAAAATTTGAACCGATAAATCCGCCGTATGTTGGTATGTACGTTTGCGGACCGACGGTTTATGGTCCGGCACATCTCGGACACGCACGTCCTGCGGTAACTTTTGATTTGATTTTCAGATATTTACGTTATCTCGGATATAAAGTTCGTTATGTGAGAAACATCACTGACGTAGGACATTTGGAGCATGATGCTGACGAGGGCGATGACAAAATCGCTAAAAAAGCAAAACTCGAAAACCTCGAACCGATGGAAGTTGTCCAAACTTACACCGAGGATTATCACAAGAATATGAGGCTTTTGAACTGTCTACCGCCGTCAATAGAGCCGCATGCTTCGGGGCATATCATCGAACAGCAGGCTCTTGTTGACAAGATTTTGAAAAACGGTTATGCTTACGAGTCTAACGGTTCGGTATATTTTGACATAAAGAAATACGCCGAGAAATACCGTTACGGCAAACTTTCGGGCAGAAATGTTGAAGACCTTTTGGAAAAAACCCGTACTCTTGACGGTCAGGACGAAAAGCATAATCAATGTGATTTCGCGCTTTGGAAAAAGGCTTCGCCCGCTCACATTATGCACTGGCCGAGCAAATGGAGTGAAGGTTTTCCGGGTTGGCATCTTGAATGTACTGCTATGAGTACCAAGTATTTAG
Source organism: Bacteroidales bacterium (assembly GCA_017417315.1). GTDB lineage: Bacteria > Bacteroidota > Bacteroidia > Bacteroidales > UBA3824 > UBA3824. The sequence goes on along the minus strand of JAFPZK010000031.1, from coordinate 46,107 downwards.
GCGAATATTTTGATATTCACGGCGGCGGTTTGGATTTGCAGTTTCCGCATCACGAATGTGAAATAGCGCAAGCCGTCGGAGCATTAGGACACGACAGTGTTAAATATTGGGTTCATAACAACATGATAACCATCAACGGCAAAAAAATGGGAAAATCTCTCGGCAACGCTATGACGTTAGAGCAGTTTTTCGCCGGTCAGCACGAACTTTTGGAACAGGCTTATTCGCCGATGACGGTCAGATTCTTTATCCTTCAAGCGCATTACCGCTCAACGTTGGATTTCTCTAACGAGGCGTTGCAGGCTTCGGAAAAAGGTCTTGAAAAACTTCTTTCTGCCGTTAAAGCGTTAGAGAATTTAACTCCTGGCAAAACTTCGTCATTCTCTGTTTCAGAATTAAAAGAAAAATGTTTTGATGCCATTAACGACGATTTTAACACGCCGGTAATGATTTCACACCTTTTTGAGGGCGTTAAGCACATAAACCTCATGAAAGACGGCAAAGAAAGCCTCGCGGAGGCGGACTTAACCGAGTTAAAAAAACTCTATAACGATTTGTGCTTTGAAATCCTCGGTCTTAGAGCCGAAGATGAAAAATCTGACAATAGCGAAATTATTGGCAATCTCGTAGATATGATTCAGCAATTAAGGAAAAACGCTAAGGCTGAAAAGAATTACGCTTTGTCCGACAAACTGCGCGACGATTTGAATAGGGCAGGGGTGAAGATAAAAGACACAAAAGACGGATACGAGTGGAGTTTATAAAAGAATGTCTAACTTTTTAACACATAAAAAATCATGGAGATAACAATAAACCACAAATACTCTCAGGCGGAAGCCCTTGAAAAGATGAAGACTTTCTTGACGAAACTCAAAACTGAGCATCAGGACAAAGTCGGCGGCATTCAGGAGAATTGGAACGGTAACGAAGGCGATTATTCATGCAGTTTCAACGGAATGAACCTTGCCGGACACATTAAAGTTTCAGACGGCAAAGTCATTGTTAACGGCAAAGTACCGTTTTTGTTAAAACCGTTTGAATCGTTAATCGAAAACACAATCCGAAACGAGGCAAACAAAGTTTTGAAATAAAAAAAATCCCGTCGATTCCGACGGGATTTTTTTTATTTTTTCGGCATTGCGTTTCCGTCCACTTTTGCGATTTCGCCTTGTGAATATTCAATTTCGGTGTTTAAAAGTCCGTCGTCGGAGTAAAATCTCCATACGCCGTTTTCTTTGCCGCTTACATATTGACCTTCGGTTTTAATTTTACCGTCCGAGTAAAATTCGCGGTATTTGCCGTGAAAATTGCCTTGAAGATATTTGGCTTCGATTTTTATTTTTTTTGACGGTAAAAAATACACCGTATAATCGCCGTGAAGTTCGCCGTCAACAAAATTTTCTAAAACCAAAGCATCGCCGGTTGAAGTTATCCACAGACCGTATTTTTCGCCTTCTGAAAATTCACCTCTTTGAAGCGTGTCGCCGGTCATGGAAAGTTCGTAATAAAGACCTTCTTCTTTGCCGTTAGCAAAATTTTCTTCGCGACGGAGTTTGCCGTCAGAATAATACCAAACCCATTTGCCATCGGGATTGCCGTTTTTATAAACGCCTTTCTGTTCCGTCTGACCGCCTGAAAAATAAAACGACCATTCGCCTTCACGTTTGCCGTTTTTGTAACTTCCTTTGCCAGAGACACTTCCTAACGAATCGTATAACGTCCATTTGCCTTGTTCGCGGCCTTTTCCGTCAACGATTCCGTCGGCTATTTTTTTGCCTTCTTCACTGTAAGTTTCGGAAGATTTTATTTTGCCCTGCTCGTTGTAAACGCGGTGAACTCCCACAGGAAGTGAATCCTTATAACCGCCTGACTTTTTTAACGTTCCGTCCGAGTAAAATTCATTCTTCACTTTTACGGTTTCTTTGTTTGAAGCAAGCGCGTTTTTGTTTTCCTGCTGAATTTCGCCGTTGATGTAACGCACGATTGAGGTTTCCTTGCCTTTCTGGTCAAATTCGCGGTAATAACCGTTAAGTTTGTCATCTTTGTAGTAACATTCGGTTTTTACCTTTTTGTCGGGATAAAAAGTCTTGAAAACGCCCTGTTTCATTCCGCGCGAATCCACACGGTTTATGTTGTTTTGGTCGATAAGAGAGCCGTTTTTGAAGGTCATAACTGCGACGATGTCTCCGTTTTTGTTGTAACGGTATCCTTCGCCCTGCTTTTTGTTGTCTTTATAAGGGATTTCTTCGCTCAAAACGCCTTTTTCGTAATAAAACGACATGCCTTCTTTTTTGTCGTCGCGGTACAACTCTTTGGATTTCAAAACGTTGTCGGCGTAAGTAAGCGTATAGCCGTTTTTTTTGCCGTAATTATAGTTTATGACGGTTGCAGTGTCGCCTTTTTCGTCAAAAAACAGCCAAAGACTATCAAGTTGAAAATTTGTGCGCCGCCCCGCCGATTTTAAAACACCGTCCGGATAATACGTTTTCCAAAAACCGTCGGGCTGGCCGTTTTTCAAAGTGCCTTCGCTCGAAATGCTGCCGTCAGGATAATAAAACTTGTTATAACCGTTTGGGTTAACTTCCTGTGCCTCAGCGTTTACGGTTATAAAAAACGATAATATAACAAAGAATTTCTTCATGGTTATTTTTTTGCAAAGATAAACAGATTTTTTCAAAAATTCTACAAAACATTATTCCAACATCCATTTCCAAGCGGGAATTACTTCAATTGTTTTTCCGTTAGAGAGTTGCACGGTTTCTTCTTCGTCAAAAGTAATTACAACCATACGTTTCATGGGCATAAAACCATCCAATTTTTCCAAAGCGGAAAGTTCGCGGCGGCGTGTCGTATCGTCTGAAATCGAATATGAAACCTGAATCCCGTAATCTTCATCGGGTATGTAAAAATCAACTTCGATGTTTTTGTTGTAAAAATATAACTTTTCTCCGTATTTTTGATAGAGAAATACTGCGCACAAATTCTCCAACAATGCAGTCTGTCCGTCAGAAAGAAATATGCTTAAAAGTCCGTTGTCTGTAAAATAATGCTTTTTGACGGTTGTTTTTTCTACAAATTTTGACGTAAAATTTTCCAACGCGAACATAAGACAAGCATCTTTCGCAAAACTAATATAATCAATAACCGAAGTAACGGACGTATTAAACCCAGCAGTTTTCATAAGGTTTGCAAGTCTGTTGTATGAAGTCGGCTGTAAAATATTGTCAGCGAGCCGTTTAATAATCATTCTGAGCGGCAGTTCGTTTTTGATACGGTTGCGCAGAATTACGTCGCCGAGTATAATTTTTTCGTATAAATCGTTAAGCCAGCGTCTTTTGTTTTGATAATTAAGCAGTTCAGGAAATCCGCCCCAAAGCATATACGAAATGAATTGTTGCTGAACAATTAATCGTTTTTTACCGTACTGCCATTCTTTTTCGAGCGTAATATCCTGTGCTTCAAGATATTCTCTAAACGAGTATGGAAAAATATTTCCGCTTATATAACGGCCGCCGAGAGTCGTCTGTATATCGCGGCTGAGCATTTTAGCGTTGCTGCCCGTTATAAAAACCTGATATTTTTGGTTTGCCAACCGCCGCGCAAAATGTTCCCAACCATCAACATTCTGAATTTCATCAAAAAACAATACGGGTTTGCAATCATAAACCAAACTATGTGTCTGCAAAATCAGGTCAAAATCTTCCGCCTTGAAGCCCAATAAACGCTCGTCGTCGAAATCTATGTAAACGATTTCTTCTTTTTTTGTACCTTGTTTCAAGCATTGTTTGGCTCTTTTGTAAAGCATGTATGACTTTCCTGCCTGACGTATTCCCACGAGGACATATCTGCCGTTAGGCTCAAAATCGTATGGACGGTCATAGAGTTCAATGTTTTCTATAAGTTCCTGACCTTCTTTGATTAAAACCCTGATTATGTCTTTTGTAACTGCCATTTTAGTAACATTTTGGCGCAAAGATAACAATTTTATCCATTGCCAATGTATAAAATTTGTTATTTTTATACATTGGCAATGGATAAAATTAACTCATCTCCATCATTCTGTTTATACAAACGACCGCTTTTTCTGAAAGTTCTTTCGGAAGGTCTACTTGCGGAAACTCGTATTTGAGCGTTAAATATATCTTTTTCAAAGAGTTACGCTTCATATTAACGCACATATTGAGCGCGTGTCCGTCGTTGCTCGGTACGGGAATGAAAGTTTTTCCGGGGTTGCGCTTCTTCATTTCGTAAAAAATTCCCGGCTCGGTGGCAACAATAAATTCTTTATCGGGCTGTTCTACGCTCATTTTCAAAAGGTAAGAAGTCGCTCCGACAAAATCTGCAAGTTGAAGAATCTCTTCGGGACATTCAGGGTGAGCGAGAACTTTTGCTGACGGATATTTCGCCTTTAATTCTTTAAGCGCGTTTGCGTCAAAACGGCTGTGAACATGACAACCGCCTTGCCAAATCACCATGTTTTTTCTGCCCGTCATCTTCTGAACGTAATTTCCGAGGTTTTTGTCAGGTCCGAAAATAATTTTTTCGTCCTCAGGAAGTTGCGAAACTATTTTTACCGCGTTTGACGAAGTTACAACAATGTCCGTCAGGGCTTTGATTTCAGCCGTCGTGTTGACGTAAGAGATAACCGTATAATCGGGATATTGCGCTTTTAAGTCCCTGAGTTGCTGTTCGGTAATCGAATCCGCCAAAGAACAAGATGTCGCAAGGTCAGGAATCAAAACTTTTTTCGTCGGGGACAAAACCTTAGCCGTCTCCGCCATAAAATGTACGCCCGCAAAAACGATAATGTCGGCATCGGTTTTAGCGGCTTGTTGCGAAAGACCGAGACTGTCGCCCGTGTAGTCCGCGATTTCCTGAACTTCGTCCGTCGTATAATAATGCGCCAAAATAACGGCGTTTTTTTCTTTTTTGAGTTTCTTTATTTCCTCGCGAAAATCAATTCCGTCGGGAACAGGCATATCCAAATGCCCGTTTTTCAATGTCAGTTCCATAGTTTTTATAAATTTTTAAAGTGAAATTTCTTTTGTGCAAAAATACGGTTTTATTTCCATATTTTTTGTATTAATTCAGACAATAATCTATGCCTTTCTTCCAATTCCTGAGGTCCAAAAATATTCATAGGATGAAAATTAAGTTTTTCGGCAAATATCCACTTGGTAAAATCAAGTTTCGATTTATAACTATCTTCCCGAAGTGTCTCATTCCAATACAAAGTATTAGAATAAGTTTTCAATTTGTTTTCATACGTTTCGTTGCTTGACGATATATTATCAGAACCTTTCATCAGCAGTAATCCGCCTAACCTGTTTCTTTCACTTCTGAAACGTTCTTCATCATTATTAAAAAGACCGTAATTTTCAACATTTTCTGCAAGAATATGTTCAATATGAAAACCGTTAGCAGCACCTCTGTTAATTACAAGATTATAAAGATTTTGCTTCATATTCATATTTGTATTATCTGCAATATATTGCTCCACACGAGCCAATACATAACGCAAAAAACGTTTATCAAGGTCAATTCCTACGTTTTTAAACAGACTATAATTCCAAACATCTTTCATTTCTGTATTTCCGTGTGCCGTTTGAAGTACGGACAAAAGAACTTCGTCGAAGATATTGCGTATTTCTGATAATTGGCAATTTCTGAGTCTTACGGAAATATCATACACTTTTGAAGCAAATAAATTGCTGTCATAACTACGCTGTAACTGCAAAAGACAAAACAATCTGTCAACTTCGTATGAAATTTGTTTAATTTTTTCATCTTCCTGAGAATCTTTAACGCAACACGCACTTAAAATCAATTGAAATTGAGTATCCATTTGTGTTAAACCATTGTAATACAGGTAAATATAATCTTTATTCAGATTATCGCGCAATTTCCTGATTTTGAAATATAAATTCGCATAATACTCAAAGTCATTCAATAAAAAATGCTTGACATTCTTTTCGTTATGATCTAATCCCAAAGTATTTATACTCATTATAGTGCGGTGATAATCATTATCAAATTTCCTGCCTTCCGCCCTTGTATCTGCAAATTTTGCTTTGAGATAATACGTAAAGAATCGGTCTATTTCATCTTCATAAACGGAATTTATATCATTGACGATATTATCCCACAAATCATTGAGTTTAAGTGTGTCAAGTTCTGTTTTTTGAATTTGTCCCAACAATTTTCCCTTTAAAATTTCGTATGGTTTTAAACGGACACCACGGTCGTTAATAACTTCAAAAACCATCGGAACATCTGTTTGTTCTATGTCAAGACGGATTAGCACTAATCTTTTTAAAAAATAGAAAACAAAAGTGTCAAACCTTTTCAAATCGGTGTCAGGTAATTCTCTATCAATCCAATTTGAAATGATTTTGTAATTCTCTACAAGATTTTTAGATGTTATGGTGTTATCCGAGGGCTTCTCTATTATACCATTTTTATGAATTGTTTCAAGAGTATCTAAACTGCCTTCATGATTCATCCAAAAATTCTGTTTATAACCTGAACAACCTGCAATTTTGTTATTAATCCATGCACTAAGTTGGGAATTTAATGTTATGGATTTATGTCGTAACTTAATTAGAATCAATGATAAAGTAGTTAATCTTTGTTGTCCGTCAACCACATAATCCTTACCTAAAACTTTATTGGTAACAAAAGTATTAAGATAATACCAACTATAATTATCAATAAGTTTATCAATTTCAATGTCGGAATTTTTGTATCGGTTATACTCGTCATTGAATTTATAAAAAATATCGTCCAACAGTTTTTTTACGGGTTCTTCATTCCATTTATATTGGCGTTGATAAAAGTCGATATAGTATGTTGTTGTCCCGAAAAGTTGGTCAATATTTTGATTATCAGGTTTTACGTCCATTTTTATCAAGATTATGTTTTTTTATGCGGACAAAATTATAAAAAAAATAGAATTATTTTGTAGGTTTTACGAATTTTTATGTATTTTTGCCGCAGTGTTCTACGGAATACAAAAATATTTTATTGCTCATCTTTCTCTCTCGAATCACCACCTCGGAATAGAAAACGAGCAAACAAACCAAATACGCAGGAGTTGTGCTTTTTGCGCAGACTTCTCATAGCGTATTTGGGGCTTGTGGTGAGCCTGAGAGAGAATATGGTGAGGCTGCGCTATTTTTTTTTTTTAATAGTCTTGTCTTATCTTAAATTTGAATTGTTTAACTAAAAATTATAGTAAGACATGGAAAATAAATATTCTTTTGAAGACTTCGATGAAGCTAAAATTGACACAAAAGAGGAAATTTTGGCGTTTGTAAGGAAGTGTCAAGACTTTGCCTCAAATGATAGTGATTTTGTAAAGTCCGAGACTTATTACACTATTATGTTAAATAAATTTTATTCCATTATTGATGCATTGGCAACATCTATGGAAAATTTACGTAATGATTTTGAAAAACACGGTACTAGTGATAAAGTCAATAATTTACGAACAAGTGCTGACGATATATTAAAAACAGCCGTTGATGTATTGCTGATACTTGATATTTTGCCTAATGAGTTTACAACTAAGAATGAATGTATATCGGAAATAAAAAATGCAGTTTCTGTATGGGCAAGATTTGCAGTTACAGCTAAAAAACTTGTTTCCGTAGAAAACATTCAAACCGATATATATTATACGGACAAATTTTTAGGATTAGTATCAAGTTCTAACGAAAATGTAATTCGGAACGCCTATGAACAACAAATAGAATTGGATAATGATTGTTTTAAAGCCGTATACAATAATCATATTGCTCACGGTAAATTTAAATTGGCAAAATTAATTATCGACGTATTCACACATCAGCCTATAACACAAATAGATAAAAGGTATGATACGAGACAAACAACTGTAGATTTAATTGATAGGCAAAATTTGCTTTTGTTCATACCGGCTTTTGCTGCTCCATTTATTGGCTTTTTCTTATATGGAAAATTGGCAATGGTATTTTGTGTATTATTGGTTGGTGTAATTCAAGTATTGTTCATTTGGCCTTTTTTACGAAAAACCATTAAAAAAACAATTTCTGTTTCCAAAATGAATAAATTTGCTGAATCAGAAAAAGGTGTAGATATAACAATAAGGTTTTTGAGTGTAATATTAGGACTCTTAAATATTTTTCCGTTTTTGGCATCAAGTACTGCATTTATGCAAGCAATTCATGGGGAATCGTTCAAAGCGTATGAAGGTGGAACATTTGTTTCATTTTTAACACTTATCATAATGGGAGTATGGTTTTTTAATGCCTACGCAATGCCAAAACCTGAAATAATAGAAAACCAAAAATTATTCAATGAGGAAAATATAACAATGGAAGAAAAAATCGAATTGGAAAAGATGGTCAAAGAGGATTTAGCCAAAGAAGCTGATAAACTTACAGCAAAAGCACGTGAGAAAATGGAGGAGGAAGATAAAAAAGAAGCGGAAAAAAAATATGGGAAAGGGTGTAAACTTCTTTTATACAATCATTTTGCAATAAATGATGCAACAAACGAAGTTTATATTAATGAGCATAAATATAAATTTCACGATATTCTTGCATTTGAAGTTCGGGATAATCCTATAACAATTAATTCTGCAGCGACATCAACTTCAAATTCTGTCTCTACAGCAAAAACAGATACTGGCAATATGTTGGGTAGAGCGGTTGTTGGTGGATTAATTGCGGGAAGTGCAGGAGCAATAATTGGTGCTACCACAGCGAAAAAAACAATGGAGACGGCAACTACGACGGTACATTCAACTACACAAAGTTCTGTTGTTCATGACTATTCGGTCGTGATAACGGTAAACAATATCAGTTCACCAACGGAAATCATCAACCTTGGACAAGATGAAACTGCTTTGAATAAAATTGTATCAACACTAACCGTTATATTAAACAGAAATTCTCAGAAATAAAAAATATTGGGAATATGTATCATATTCCCAATATTTTAATTAGTTTAACGCCGTCAAAATATCTTTTTTGAACTGCGAAACAATTTCTTTGCGCTCTTCTTCGGACGGATATTTGCCGTAAGGAAAATTTTTGTTCAAAATACCGTCTACAAAATAATGTTTGTCAAAAAACGTAATATAAAACTCTTTTTCTATCTTTAAATCAGTACTTTGCGGGTTTTGAGGATTCAACATTTTGCATATATACCACATAGATTTTGCGTTATTGACAAAATCCTTTATTTGAGGATTTGCCGTATCACGAAAAACACCGTTAAGCGACAAACTATCCTTTTGCGTTCTGTTTTTGGAAATCAAACTCCACTGCTCAACTTGACTGAAATTAAAGATCGAATTTGTGTTTTCTACTGTTTTCGTAAATTCGTTTAGTAACGGAAAAAAAACTAACTCCAAAACATTCCAAACTTCGGTTTCGCAAAATTGTTTTTGAGAATTTTCGGCTGCTAAATTCTGCCGTTTTTGCCGCTCCAAAATCTTCAATTCCTTTACAAAATCTTCATCTTCTTCTATGCTTTCGCCCTTTGCGGCACGGATACAAACCGTTAAAGCACGTTTTAGACATTTTTCAACATACGAAACGAAAGGTTGAATCTTTGAAATGTCAGCGTGCGCCCCCTCAGACGGAGAAGTTCCCGTAAAACCGTCGCAAGTACTTAACGCATTAAGATAATTCTCTTTGTCAGCACTTTTGATAACAATCATCGGGTAATTCTTGCGGAGTAAAATAAAATTTACTAAAAGTCTTGCAATCCTACCGTTACCGTCTTCAAAAGGGTGAATCCTGATATAACGGTAATGGAACAAAGAAACTAATTCTGCCGGCGAAAGTTTGCCGCTTTTTTCCTCGCCGTTATACCATTGCAAAAGGTCAGACATCAAGGCGGGAGTTTCTTCCGGCGAAGCGTATTCAAACATTTCTCCACTTTTAGTTATAACGCTGTTATGACGGGTTTTGTAACGTCCAGCATGAACCGTATACGAAGTTGAAACTCCGTTTTTTTGACGGTACACTTTATAGTCCTCGCGCAATAATGTCTTGTGCAATTGCCGGATAAAGTTTTCTGTTAACGGACGGTTACTCAAAGCCTCCTCTTTCATCATGTTAAGGGCGACATTGCTTGCTTTCATATCTTCCAAATCCTTCATATCCGCAACGTCGGTAGTTTTTCCGAACAAAAGAAGAAACTCCGTCTGCCCGTATGTTAAAGTATTACCTTCGATGTGGTTGGAATTATAATTGAACTCCAACATAAACTTTCTGTTAAGCCGCGCAAGTGTTTCAGGTTTAAACGGTTGCAGTGATTTATATTCTGTATATAATTGATTCATAACTAAAAAATTTCTTTTGTGCAAAAATACGGTTTTTAATCCGAAATACAAAAATAAGATATTTTTTCCAACAAAAAATTTTTGTACAGTCGGTTCTAATTATTATTTTTGCTAATAAAAATCTTCAAAAAAGAATTATGCAAATAAAATTAATCAACAAGTCAAAAAATCCGTTACCTGAATATAAAACGAAATATTCGGCAGGAATGGACTTATGTGCATTTATAGATAACGATTTGATTATAAAACCGTTACAAAGAGTTTTAGTGCCGACGGGATTGTTTATGGAACTGCCTGAGGGTTATGAAGCGCAAATTCGTCCGCGTTCAGGTCTTGCCATAAAAAACGGCATAACAGTCCTTAACACGCCCGGTACTATCGATGCCGATTACAGAGGCGAAATCAAAGTGATTTTAATAAATCTTTCTGATGAAGATTTCACGATTCACAGCGGCGACAGAATTTGCCAAATGGTCATCGCTAAATATGAACAGGCTGAAATTCAAGAAGTTGAAATACTTTCTGACAGTGATAGGGGAGAAGGCGGTTTCGGTCATACGGGAGTGTAAAAAAATATAAAAATTTTTCGCTACGAAGTTTTTTTATGTAAATTTGCGGCGAAAAATTAAATCAAAAAAAACGATTATGAACATAAAAAAGTTATTCATGGCATCTGACCATGCCGGTTACGAGTTGAAACTTTACTTAAAAGATTACCTCGTAAAAAAGGGTTTTGAAGTTGAAGACCTTGGCACTAATTCTGCTGACAGTTGCGATTATGCCGACTACGCTCACCCGCTCGCAGAAAACGTTGAAAAAGACCCCGAATTTTACGGAATCACTATCTGCGGCAGCGGCAACGGAATCTCCATCACCGCTAACAAACATCAGGGTATCCGCGCTGCATTGTGCTGGAACTCAGAGATTTCACGTCTTGCACGCGCCCATAACAATGCTAACGTTCTTTCGCTTCCGGCACGTTTTATCAGCAAAGGCGAAGCCGTTGAAATCACCGAAGCATTCTTCAATACCGAATTTGAAGGCGGACGTCATCAGCGCAGAATCGAAAAAATTCCCGTGAAAAGTTTGTAAATAAACACACCTAAAAGCGCACCGGCAAAATCCGCTACCATATCAAAGTAGTCGAAGCCGCGCCAAGGTATAAAATCCTGAATTATCTCAATCATAACACCGTACAAGGTGCTGATAATCAGGATTTTTATTTTATCAGGAGTTAACAGCAACTTTTTTTCGAGGCATATTAAAGTTGACAAAATGCAAAAAATTCCGAAATGCACGATTTTGTCGGCGTGCGGAATATGAAACTTCATCGGGTCTTCGTCGTGCGGCAAGTCAACTTTCATCGTGCAGCCGATTAGCATTATGATTGCCCAAATGATACTGAATTTGTAATTTTTAATTTTCTCTTTCATGTCAGGATTATATGTTCACATTCCTTTTTGCGTAAAGAAATGCGGTTATTGTGATTTTTATTCCGTAAAACTCGGCAAAGATACACATTTGATTTCTAATTTCACGGAAAAAATCATTAATGAAATTTTATTAAAATCTTATCTTTTTAAAAACCAAGCCGTTGAAACCGTTTATTTCGGCGGCGGAACACCTTCCTTGTTGACAGTCAAGATGTTAGAGAAGATTTTCGATGCGCTGAATAGCAATTTTTCGTTTGCTGACAAAATAGAATGTACTTTGGAAATCAATCCAGAACACGCAACTGACGAATATTTTTCGGCGTTAAAGGCTTCCGGGTTTGTTAACAGACTTTCGACGGGTTTTCAGGCGATGGACGATGACGGGCTAAAATATCTCGGTAGAAATCATTCTGTAACAGACAATTACCGTTATTTGGATTTGTGCAGAAAATACGGTTTTGACAATTTTTCCGTTGATTATATTTTCGGTTACGAAACCTTGACAGAAAGAGAAGTTGAAAAAAGTATGAAGTTTTTTTGTGAGGAAAAAATTCCGCACATTTCGGCGTATAGTCTTGGTATTGAAGATAATACGCCGTTTGCCTTAAAACTCAAAAAAGGTCTTATTCATAAACCCGACGATGATTTTTTCTTGCGGCAATTTTCTCTAATTCATTCTATATTAGAGGATTACGGATATAATCATTACGAAATTTCTAATTATTCGTTGCCTGACAAACATTCGCGACACAACTCTAATTATTGGAATTTTGTTCCGTATCTCGGCTTCGGACCCTCGGCGCACTCTTATTACAACAATTCCCGCTCTTGGAACTGCCGCAGCCTGTCTTTATATTTTGAGCAAATTGATAATAGAGAATTGTTTGACGAACAGGAAATTTTAACCGAAACCGACATTTACAACGAAAAAATTATGCTTGGTTTGCGGACAAAAAAGGGGCTAAAATTAGCGGATTTTCCAAATTTAATGATTTCGCAATTCAAGGATTATTTTATCGTTGACGATGGTTATTTAAAGTTAAACTTGAAAGGTTGGTTTATTTCGGATTATATAATTTCGGAGTTGTTTGCATGAAAGACAAAAAATAAGTAACTTTGCGGCATAAAAAAAGCACCCTGAATTTCAGAGTGCTTGTGGACCCACTAGGGCTTGAACCTAGGACCCCCTGATTATGAGTCAGATGCTCTAACCAACTGAGCTATGGGTCCGATAAATCATTTTTATCAGTTGCGACTGCAAAATTAAAACATAATTTTTAAAAAAACAAATTTTTTATGAAAAATTTTGAAAAAATTAAAAACATTATCTTTGACCTCGGCGGAGTTTTATTCTGTCTTGACGGCGAAGAAACCATCAAAGCCTTTGAAAATCATGGTATTAAGAATATCCGTGAAAAGTTTTCAGAGATAATTCTTTCTGATTGGTTTCGGGATTTTGAAATCGGAAATATTTCGCCCGAAGAGTTTTTAAAACAATTAAACACGCTTTGTGGCTCAAAATTGAGTATGGAGGATTTTGTTTTTTGTTGGAACGCCATGTTGACCGGCTATCCGGAAGAAAACCGTGAATTTTTAGAAAATCTTTCCAAAAAATTCAATCTTTATGTCCTGAGTAACACCAACATAACACACGTTGAATTTTTTGAACCCGTTGCCGCTTGGCGGGACGGATTATTCAAAAAGAGGTATTATTCTAACGATATTCATCTAAGAAAACCCGACAAAGAATGTTTTGAGTTTGTTTTATCCGATGCGGGAATCAAAGCGGAAGAAACGCTTTTCATCGACGACAGAGCCGACAATATCGAGGCGGCTAAAAACTTAGGAATCAGCACGATACATTTAACTTGTCAAAAAAATCTTTTCGGATATTTCAAATGAGAGGTTTATTAATTGCGGTATTTTTGTTGCTGACATTCAGCGTTTTTGCTCAAAGCGATGCCGACAAACTAAAACAAGGTTTGGAACTTTTGGAAAAAGGGAATTTTACGGAATCTAACGAACTGTTAATTCCCTTATATTCAAAAAATTACATGAAAGATTTGGTTTGTTATAATATCAGCGTAAATTATTTCAACTTAAAAAATTTCGTCAAAGCGGAAAAATACGCCGGCGAATCGGTTGAAATGAACACGGCGTATTCTATGCAAGCCGCCGTCATAAAAGGTAAATGTTTGAGTATCAGCGGAAAAGTTCAGGAAGAGGAAAAATTTTATCTTAAAATGTCGGAAAAATATCCGAAAGAGTTTCTTTTTCATAATCTTTTGGCTGACAATCTTTTACGTCAAAAAAAGTATGATAGGGCAGGAGAGGAGTTAAAAAAGTCAATCCTTTTAGACAAATTTGGTGCTGCGGCGCATTATAAACTCGGTAAAATCGAAGAACAGAACGAAAATTTGTCAAAATCTCTGCTTTGTTATTATTATTTTTTGATGTGCAGCAAAGATTCAAGACAATTAGCGGAAATAATTTCGTCAATTTCTAAAATTATGAATTTTAACGAAATTGACAGGGTTATTTCAGAGAAAACTTCAAATGAAAATATTGCATTAGAGGAAATAAATATGAGTTCGTTAATGTTTTTTTTAACAGACTTAGAAAAATTTTCTTTAAAAGACTCTCTGCCAAACTTACAAAAATTTGTAAAAAATTCTATAAGTTTTTTGACAAATGTATCCGTCATGGGCTTAACTCATAGAAAAACAGGATTTTTTTATGAAGACTTTTATGTTGATTTCTATGCTAAACTCATGGAAAACAATATGTTAGATACGTTTTTGTATTACTGTTTGATAAAAATTTATCCGAATGTATCCGAAGAAATTAAAGGCGTAACAAAAGAAAAAATGTTAGAATTTGCGAAAGTTTTGGAAGAAAATTAAAAGTGGAGTGCACGATGTACTCCACTTTTTGTTATTTCTTAAAATTCAATGGAAATTTTACGTTTTGATATTTTATTAAATCGACTTTTGCGCTGCCAACCATAAGGGACATTTGAGCGCGGACGGGTATCTTGTTTTCGTCAGCGGTTATCCAAATGCTTAAAGCGTCTTCCGCCGTAAAAACGCCCGAAACTTCAACCACCGGGATAAATTTATAACACTGAATCTTACCGAGTTTCGGAATCTTAACCGTCTCTGTCTTAACGTATTGAAGCACTAACGGCCAGTTTTCTTCGCCGAAAAACGTGTCAAATTTTATTTGCTGACCCGATTTTAGTTTCGTCATATCCGTCATACGCATTTTGTAACACGCCGCAACTATGTCGTAACACTCCTGAGGAATCTTGTGAGTGCCTGAATTTGTGCTTGTTACGGTATGTGCGTTATGGTCAAAAGTATACGTTATGTAACGTTTGTATTTTGCACTTTCGCGGACGTTTTTTAAGGCGCGGACGGGTTTCAACGTTTCGGGGTCTGTCCAAGCCTCATAATCTTCCATAATGTTGTAAATCTTGTCAACCAAACCAACCGTATTTCCCTTTGCGATAAGGTGATATAAGGTTTTGCCGTTTTCAGTAACGGTTTCGGTTTGAAGCGTCATATTAGCACCCGTTACAAAAGCGTAATAAATCTCGTAATCGAGTTTTTCGTTAGGTGAAATCACCGGATTTTGACCCTTTACAACAATGCAGAGCGTTAAAAATAAAAGCGTTAATAATTTTTTCATGTTTTTAATACGTTTTTCTTGCTGACGGTTGCGATAAAGTCCTTTAAATAAAAAGGTTCAAAATACGCTACGTCCGCAAATTGTTTGTCAGAAAATGCTTTAAAAGTTAATTCCGCCATATAACGCGCCGAGGGCAAAACATCGAAAAGAAAAACTGCATTTGAGTTTTCGATTATCTTGCTGATTTTTTCCGAAGCGTTGCCGGCGAAAACTACTTTATAATTGTCGTCAAAATACTCTTGAAATGAATTTTTTTCGATTAATTCGGCTTGACAAGAGCGTAAAACGTTGTTATTGACGTCAAAAATTTCCGAATATACCTCGTTTCTGCCCGCGTCAATACACGAAACGATAATTGCTTTTTCGTTTTTGAAATTCTCTGCGGCTTTTTTAGCCATTGCCTTCAATGTGTCAACGGTAATCAACTTAATGTCAGCGGCATACGCCATTCCTTTTGCCGTTGACGTGCCGATTCTTAGTCCCGTATAAGACCCCGGTCCTAACGAAGTAGCAACGGCTGAAAGTTGTTTTGTAGTTAAGTTGTTGCGTTTCAATACTTTCTCTATGAAAGCGGCAAGTGTTGACGCATGATTTCTGTTATGGTTTTCTTCATAGTCAATTACTTGATTATCAGAAGATAAAGCCACCGAACAAATATCCGTCGAAGTTTCTATATTAATAAAGTAACTCATAATGGTTATTCCTCTTTGTCGTAAAAAAACTGATAATATTTCATTCCCGTGTCAGGGTCAACGCCTTTTGAAACTTTTGACTCGTCGCCGTGAATATAAATGTGAAAGTTTTTGTCGAGTTTGAGAACGCTTTTCATTTTTGACTGCTGTTTTTTCGCTGCGTTTTCCGACACGCCGAAATTATCCTCTAACTTAACATTTTTTTCTTCCTCGTATTGTTGTTTATATTCGTTGAACGCCTCAATGACTTCGGGCTGTTGAAGTACGTTTTCTTCAAAATCCTGTTTTGAAAAATTTTCGTTCTCCTTGAAGTAATTCTTTGATTTATTGAGCATTGCAATTTGTTGAGGTTTTTCAACTTCGTGTTCTTCGTTGTAGACTTCCTCAACGAAATCTTTGCAAAGTTCCATGTACTTTTGCGTTTGATAAAAATCGTCTTTTCTTTGTTCGATTCCTAAAAAGTCCAAACGCCAATATTGCGCTTCTTGTTTATTTGTAGTGTCGATGATGTTCAACTTATAACCGAACTCCGACTCAGTATTATAAATAAGGCACGCTTTGTCTATTTTGTTGAGGTTAATGCCTTCTTCGATAACGATGTCAAGACCGTCAGCCGAGGCTTTTATTTGTAAGAAATCCTGTTTGGTTTCCGATTTAAAAATGCCTACCGCGTCAACTAATTCGCCGTCAACCACCAAGTCAGAAAAATAAGCGACGTATAAATCGCCTTCTTTTATTTTCGGGTGCGTACCTGCGTCGTAAAGTTTTTGCGCGATGTTAACGCTTTCCTGAACGAAATGTTCGGGATTTTGGAAAATATCGTTGACATATTGATAAACGGGATTTTCAGTAGGGCCGTTTTCTGAAAAAAAGTTGTAATAGTTTTCTTCTTGAAAATGTCCTAAAAAAAACTGCATAAGCAATTCTTTAATAGAGTCCGAAACCGACAATTCTTTGTCGGATAAGACCATATCTTCTTCTCTTGATTTGTTGCCTAACTTGTGGAGAATCACGTTGTTAAGCCTTACATTAGCGAAATCTAACATTATTTTTTTTATTTTTTGCAAAGGTAGAAATTTTTTTAGGAATAAAAAAACTTAAAAATATTTTTGCCGTTACAAAATAATATACTAATTTTACGCCAAATTATATACGAGAACATAGTATGGAAAAAATACAAATAGAACCGTTGCACAACGCTCCGAAAATTGATTTTGACCCCGAGGCGGGCATTTTGAATTTCGAGGGCAAATCCTTGATGGAGGATTCAGAGTCTTTTTACCTTCCTTTGGTAAATTGGATTATGGAGTATGCCGCTAACGACCCTAAAAAGGGAACGGTTATTAATTTTAGGTACGAATATTTTAATACGAGCAGTTCTAAATGGTTGATTACCATTACCAAACAGTTAAAAGTGCTTTACGAGAAAGACCCTTCGACGGTTGTTAATTGGTATTGGCCTGATGATGACATTTTGGAGTACGGCGAAGTTATCAGAGACTTGGTTGACATGCCGATTAACTTGATTGAAATCGAATCTGAGGACGAAGATATTTAGATAAAACGCATTTTCTTTTGGAAAGAGCGGTTTTATTTAGTGGTAAACATATAAGTAGGTGTAAAGCAAACTTTATTTTTAAAAGTTTCTTTACACCTTTTTAATTTGATTATTATGCACTCTCTTGAATCGTTTATAGAAATATTAAAATCTCGCGGCGATATTCTCGAAGTTGACGAGTACTTTTCGCCGGACTTGGAGATGACGGAACTTTCAGACCGAATGATGAAACTTTCCGGCGGCGGCAAAGCAATTCTCTTCAAAAATACCGGGACGAAATTTCCCGTCGTTATAAATCTTTTCGGCTCCGAAAAACGCATATCTGAGGCACTTTACTGCACCGATACAAAGGAAAAATCAGACGAAATAAAGTACTTTTTCGAGGCTTTGACATCAAAAAAAGACACGATAGCGAAAAAGTTGAAAATCTTGCCGTTATTAAAGGATATTTCAAGTTTTTTTCCGAAATATAAGAATAGGAGGGGAGCGTGTCAGGAAGTTGTGGAAACGGACATTGACATTTTTAAACTTCCTGTTTTAAAATGTTGGCCTTTTGACGGCGGCAAATTTATAACTCTGCCTATGGTCAACACGGTAGACCCCGAAACGGGACAGCGAAATCTCGGTATGTACCGTGTTCAGTTGTTGGACAAGGCACTTACTGCGCTTCATTGGCATAAGCACAAAACCGGCGCGGCGCATTACAACAAATACAAAGCCTTAGGCAGGAGAATGCCGGTGGCAGTTGTTTTGGGCGGCGACCCCGTTTACACGTATTGCGCAACCGCGCCGCTGCCCGAAGGCGTTGACGAATATTTGTTGGCAGGATTTTTGCGAAAATCTCCCGTAAAACTCGTTAAGTGTCTGACACAGCCCGAAATAGAAGTTCCCGAAGATGCGGATTTCGTGATTGAAGGTTATGTTGACACGGCGGAAGATTTGGTTTTAGAAGGTCCTTTCGGTGATCATACGGGCTTTTATTCGTTGGCGGATTATTACCCGAAATTCCACATTACGGCAATCACGCACAAAAAAAACGCGATTTATCCTGCTACAATTGTCGGTATTCCGCCAATGGAAGATGCTTATATCGGTTTGGCGACGGAAAAAATTTTTACGTTCCCTATAAAAATGGCGTTTGTTCCCGAAATGAAACAACTCCACATGCCTGCTGCGGGAGTTCAGCACAACATCGTCCTCGTTAAAATACAAAATCTCTATGAAGGCGGTGTGTTGAAGACAAAAAATGCTCTTTGGGGTGCGGGTCAAATGATGTTCAATAAAATTCTCTGTGTCTATGACGGTGATAGAGAATTAGCTGATTATCAGGCGTTTTTGGAAGATGCTTTGAAAAATTTTTCGCCGGAAAGGGACGTTTATATCGAACGGTCAGGAGTTTCGGACGTGCTTGACCATGCAAGTAAAAAATTTGCTCTCGGAGGCAAAATTTGCTTTGATTTTACCGTTAAACCGACGCAAAAATTTGTTATAAAATCATTTGATAAAGAAATTTTATCAAAAAAATATACGACAATAACAAATTTTAACGTTCTATTGTTAGGGAAAAATATTCCCGTCGTGTTTATAACGGTAAAAGACAAAACTGTTGCGGTAAGAGACCTCGCGGCTGGGCTTTCGACGGAAATCACGGCAAAAATTATCGTTTTTGTTGACGTTAATTTGCCTGATGAGGAGTTTCTTCTTCTTACTTGGTATGCTTCGGGCAATATCGACCCGGCGACGGATTGTTATGTTATTAACAACGTTTTGTGTGTTGATTCTACTGCTAAAACCTTTGAAAATGACGGTTTTACGCGACAATGGCCGGAGCCGGTGCTGATGAATGATGAAACGGTGAAAAAAGTTAATGAAAAAAAATGTGTAAAAGAAGATAAAAATTTATTAATTTCGCCCTCGGATAGATTAAAGAGTTTGCGCGGGGAAAACGGCGCGGTAAAATTTTTTAATTCAGAAGGTAAATAAATTTGCAACTATGAAAACAGAGTATAAACCTTAAAAAAGAATATAAAAATGATTAAAAATTTAATTTTAACCGGCCTTATATCTTTGGCGGCTTTTCAGGGCTTTGCTCAGCA
Source organism: Bacteroidales bacterium (assembly GCA_017417315.1). GTDB lineage: Bacteria > Bacteroidota > Bacteroidia > Bacteroidales > UBA3824 > UBA3824. The sequence goes on along the minus strand of JAFPZK010000031.1, from coordinate 26,305 downwards.
GGACAAGCCGGAAATGATAACCATAGAAGGCGGCTCATTTTGGATGGGCAATGATTATACATTCAATCAGTTAGGTACTTCGGACGAAGCACCCGAACACAAGGTAACAATCAGCACCTTTAAACTCAGCAAGACGGAAGTAACATTTGCGCTTTTTGATCGTTTTTGCGAGGCTACAGGTTATGAAAAACCTAATGACGGTAATAAGGGACGTGCCGACAATTTTCCTGTATACAACGTTAGTTGGGAAGCGGCTGTAATGTTTTGTAATTGGCTTTCAAGCACGGAGCATATCGACAAGTATTATACTATAAAGCGCGATAGTAGTACTTTTACCGTAACGCCTAACAAGGGTTCAAAAGGTTACCGTCTGCCTACCGAGGCTGAATGGGAATATGCTGCACGCGGTGGTGCTAAAAGTCAGACTTTCTCTTATTCAGGAAGTAATAAGGCTGATGAGGTGGCTTGGTTCAAAGGCAATTCTCAGTTGACTCCTCACGAAATCGGCACTAAACAGCCTAACGCACTCGGACTTTTTGATATGTCGGGTAACGTTTGGGAATGGTGTTTTGATTATTACGACAAGGATTTCTATCAAAAATCTCCCGAAGACAATCCTGACGGTCCTGTTAAAGGCTCTGACAGAGTTTACAGAGGCGGTTGTTGGACTTCCGGTTTTGATGATTTGCGTATGACCTCGCGTCACTCTTTCTCTCAAAACAAAGCATACGGTATGATTGGTATCAGATTGGCACAAGATAATTAAAAAACGAAAACGACTTTTAATTTTTTTAACGGTTGTCGCAAAAAATGCGGCAGCCGTTTTTGTGTTTAATAGGGTAGGAGTGAGGAAAAAATATCATCAAATCATATAAAAAATAAATATTTTTAAAATAATACTGCGAAAAAATTAAATAAAAATATACTAAAAATACCGTTTAGAGTTAATTAAAAAATTAAAGCATTACTTTAAGTAAAAAAAAATTAAAAAAAGTTGCGAAAAAATTTGGAAGTTATGTTTTTGTGTTATAAATTTGCAACATCAACTTTTAGAGGCAAAGACCTCCGGCAATTTTAAAAATTTAAGAAAATGAGAGTCATAATCAGAAAAAAACTTGCGCATTTAAGCAATGCATCAGTAGTAGAATTCCTACAGCAAGTAATCGACGAAATGCAAATCCTCGATTCTGAATCATTTGTTCAAAATTTAGTAGTTAACTTCAAAAAAGCGGTCAACAATTACCAAACTGCTTTCTGTTTGCAGTCTACGGTATCTTACACGGCTGAGGTGCAAAAATGTGCAAACCTTGCACTGAGAAATTATGTCGTGTTCAGGGATATTGCTTTTGACAGTCTGAAATCAGGCAATTCGGAGCAAACAGCCGTCGCAAAAGAATTGACTGAGGCAATCGGTAATTATTCGTTTTCTTTGAGGGATTCTTACAAGGTGAAATTTTCGAGACTTCAATCCTTGATTGATTTTATTGAAGAAATGAGCCCTGATAAGTTACTGATAATCAATGCGCAGGCAGAGTATCTGTTAATAAAGGAATCCTTGGAGGCTTTTGATGAGGCAATCGTAAGGCGCAATGCCTACCGCTTGAAACGAAAAGCGAAGATTATGACTTCGCGAATGGCGGTTTTCAAAATTTACAATGCCCTTGTCAACTTTATTGAAGCGCAATATGTTGTCGGAAATTTCCGTCCGTATCAACAATTTGTCGCCCGTCTTAATGAAATAATATCCGCCTTACCTATTCAGGCGTATGCTAAAATACAACTTTTAAAAAAAACCGCCTGAGTGCGGTTTTTTTTTTGCAAAAAAATTCTGAAATTCCAAAAAAAAGCATTATCTTTGCTGTTTAAAAAAAGGCTGCTTGTTTTTGAATAAATGATACGGTTGATAAAGAGAATATATGTTTTAGTTTTTTTGCTTTTACTGACTTCGGTTTCTACGGCGCAGAATGCCGCACAAATTGATTCGTTAGTAAAAGTTGCCGAGACTTTGCCCGATAGTTTAAAAGCGGCGGCATATTGTGATATTTGTTGGAAATTAAGAAATTATGACCCGGAAAAGGCTCTTCTTTACGGTAAAAAAGGTTTGGAATATGCCAAAGATATGCCGGAAAGAACAATACACATAAAAGCATTAAGTTATGTCGGTGTATGTTACAGAAATATAGGCGATTATGACGAGGCATATAATGTTTATAATGAAGGTCTTGAACTTGCCTTAAAATATGGCATAAAAGATCAGGCGGCGTATTCTTATATCAACATTGGCAACCTTTATCTTTATCATCGAGAATATACGAAGGCTGACAGCATACTTTTGCATGCTTTGGAGATTGCGAAGGAAATTAAGGATTCGTCGATTTTGGCGTATGCAAACCTAAATTTAGGTCGCGTAAATCTTGAACTTGATAATATTTCTTTGTCAAAAACTTATTTGGCAGAGGCTCTTAAAATCCGCGAAGAGCGCAACGAAGATTGGGATAGAATTGCAACCGTAAAAAAATATTTGGGCGATGCTTGGATTACCGAAAAAAATTACGATGAGGCTTTAAGACTTTATACAGAGGCAATTCCTCGCGACAATCGTCTGAAAGACAATGACCTTTTGAGCGACCTTTACGGAAAAATTTCTAACGTTTTTCTTATTCAAAAGCGTTATGACAGTGCACTTTATTATGGGAAGAGATGTCTTGAAACCTCCAAATTACGCGGTATTGATATCCGCATAAAAAACGCCAGCAAATATCTTGGCGACGTTTATGCCGAAATGGGCAACTACCGAGAGGCTATTAAGCAGTATGAAGTGGTTATGAGTTATGCTGACACTTTTTTGAATCGTTCAGTTGAGTACGGAATGTCGAATTATGAAATTAAACTCAATCAGGTGAAAAAGAACGCCGAAATTGAACTTTTGAAAGAGCAGGAGAGAACTAAAACATGGATAACGTGGAGTTTGAGTATTTTTCTTTTGATGGTTGTCGGCGTGTTGTTTTGGCTTGCTAAAACCAACCGCGACAAAAAACGTACTAACGAACTTCTTAGAAGTCAGAACGATGAAATCGAGGCGCGAAACTCACAAATTTCTATTCAAAGGGACACTCTTGCAAAGCAGCAGAAAGAGATTACTTCATCAATTGTTTATGCTAAGCGCATACAGTTTGCCTTGATGCCCGGAAGTAATATTTTTAAGGATTATTTTTCTGAAGGTTTTGTTTTTCATGTACCGAAAGATGTTGTCAGCGGTGATTTTTGGTGGACTTTTCACGATGATGACCACTTTATATTAATGTGTGCCGACTGTACGGGACACGGTGTGCCGGGAGCATTTATGAGTATGCTTGGTGTTTCGCTTTTGAATGAGATAGTCGGCAGGGACAGAAAACGCAATGCGGCTGATATTTTGAATAGTTTGCGTGAACTTATAAAAAAGACTGTCAATCAGAATATGAACGATGGCGCAAAAGTTCAAGACGGTATGGACGGTGCGTTGATTGTTGTAAACAAGCATACAAATGTGCTTCAATATTCGGGCGCAAATATTCAGTATGTTTGTTACAGAGGCGGCGAAGAGATTGTTTTCCGTCCGACGCGCAATCCGATAGGCTTGTATCCGGCTGAAATTCCGTTTCAGCAGCAAGAGATGGTTTTGCAAAAGGGCGATATGATTTATTTGTCCTCTGACGGTTACTATTCGCAGTTTGGCGGTCCAAGAAATACGCTTATGAAAACCTCAGGTTACAAACGTATTTTAAGGAGTTTTCAGGGATTTGACATACCACATCAAAGGCAAATAATTGAGGAGAATTTTTTTGCGTGGAAAGGTAACAATATACAAACCGATGATGTTTTAGTTATCGGTTTGCAGGTTTAGTTTAGTTAAAGCATATTCTAATTAAATGCAGTCAAATAGCACAATATCAGCGATTTGTACGGGACACGGCGGCGCGATAGCCGTTTTGAGGGTTTCGGGTAATGACTCTTTAAAAATAGTGTCAAAAATTTTTAAGCCTTTAAAAGAAGGCTTTTCTATTGACACCGATGCAAAAGCAAATCATATTTATAACGGTTTTATCGTTGACGGAGAAAACGAAATCGACCGTGTAGTCCTCTCCGTTTACCGTGCGCCGCACTCTTACACCGGCGAAGATGTCGTAGAAATCTCTTGTCATGCAAGCAGTTACATTCAAAAAGAAATTTTATCGCTTCTGCTGAAAAACGGTGCTGAATTAGCACAACGCGGAGAATTTACGCGCCGTGCTTTTCAAAACAAAAAAATGGACCTCTCGCAGGCAGAAGCCGTTGCCGATTTGATTGCATCAAAATCCAAAGCCGAACACGATATAGCCGTAAATCAAATGCGCGGTGGTATAACGTTAGAAATAAAGCGGTTAAGAGATTTACTTTTAAAATTTACTTCTTTGATGGAATTAGAACTTGACTTTTCGGAAGAAGACGTTGAGTTTGCCGACAGAAGTCAACTTAGAAATATTTTAACCGAAACCGAGCAATATTTGTCGCGCCTTGTAAAATCGTTTAAATACGGCAACGCTATTAAAAACGGCATACCAGTTGCGATTTGCGGCGAGCCGAACGCCGGAAAATCAACGCTATTGAACGCCCTTTTGAACGACGAGCGTGCGATAGTCTCGGACATTCCCGGCACAACGAGGGACGTTTTGGAGGACTTTTTAACTATTGACGGTACGCTTTACCGTTTGATAGACACGGCGGGAATCCGTCAGACTGATGATAAAATTGAAAAACTCGGTATTGACAGAGCCAAAAATGCAATTTCAAAAGCGGAAGTAGTTTTAATCGTTTTGAATCCTGCGGGCGACATTTTTAAGCAGTTTTCAGAAATTATTCCTAATGAATTTCCGCGTGAAAAAATCATTGCAGTTGTCAATAAATCAGATATTTATGATGATGTTGATATTTCGTTATTACCGAAAGAAGTCAGCGTTGTAAAAATTTCGGCGAAACAAAAAACTAACTTAGACGAACTTTTTTCAAAAGTATCGACACTTGGCGCAATGGATTTCAATCAAGATGAGGTTATTTTGACAAATGTGCGTCATTTTACGATATTTTCAGAGGCTTTGACAGCCATAGAACGTGCTGAAAATGCCTTAAATTCGGGGCTTTCGGGCGAATTTGTCTCGCAGGACATCAGAGAGGCTCTAAGAGCCTTTGCCGAAATCACCGGCGACGAAATCACGACCGATGAAGTACTCGGCAACATCTTCAAAAACTTTTGTATAGGAAAATAAAAGGGTAACGTACGATGGGAAAAATTTTGATAATATTTCTTTATTTGACGGTTTTCGGCGCGGAGACTGATTCTACTTCGCGGGTATATTTTTCGGCTTCCGATTCTGAGATTTCGGAAGTGGATTCCGCAAATTTTTATATGCCGTTTTCTGCTGAAAATAAAGATATTATCGTAACTACTTTTGGTATTAATGCAGAATATGTAAAGGTTCAGCCGCCGGTTTACGAGAGGTTTCATATTAATCTTAACGAAAACAAGGTAAAAGAAGTTTATCCTTGGCAGGTATTTTTTCCGCTGATTTTTTGTGTTTTGCTTATACTTTTGGCGCGGCTTTATGTCGTTGACTGTTTGAAGCGCGTATTTTTGGCTGTCTTTTATGAAAATGCCTTTCAGAATACGATTTCAGAAAAAAACGTCAACGCAGACAAGGCGGGTTATATGCTTTTTGTCTGTTACCTTATTAACGCCGTACTTGTAATTTTAGTTTGTCTTTTTCGTTATGAAAGTGATTTTGTGAATGATTTCGGTAGGGCGTTGATGATTTTAATCGCCGTTGTCGCCGGTTTTTATATGATAAAACGGTTTGTTTCGAGAATTTTAGCAGAATTGTTCGGTTGTTATGATATTTTTCTGCTGTATTACAAACATTCGGGTTTTATTTTTCAGGCTTTGGCAGTGGTGTTGACCGTCGTTAATTTCATAAGTTTTTATGTAACTTCGGCTCTTGTTCACGATTTTGCGTTTTATTTTACCGTGATTTTATGCGTTTTTGCGGAATTTTGGAAAATTTTTAAACTTTTTTCAATTATATTTGAAAAACGGTTTCCGATTTTTTATTTGTTTTTGTACCTTTGCGGCGTGGAATTTTTACCCGCTGTCTTTGCCGTCAAAATACTGTCCGATTGACGGCGGACATATAGATAATGGAGAGATGACGGACAGGGATATGAATAAAATTAAAAGAGAATTATTTTGAAAATAAGTAACGTACTGGTTTCGCAGCCTAAACCTGCGCCAGATAGCAACAATCCTTATCAGGGGTTGTCTGACAAGTTGAAGTTTAACGTTGAATTTAGACAGTTTATCAAGGTTGAGGGTGTCTCCTCTAAGGAGTTCCGTGCGCAGCATATTAATCTGCCGGATTTCACCGCCGTTGTCTTTACCTCTAAAATAGGTATTGACAATTATTTTAAGTTTGCCAAAGAAATAAAATTCAACGTGCCGGAAGATATGCTTTATTTTTGTACGACCGAGGCAATCGCGCTTTATCTTCAAAAATACATAATTTTCCGTAAGCGAAAAATTTTCTACGGCAATAAGAGCATTTCAGACATCACTGACACTATCAAAAAGCATCTTGACGCTAAGGTTTTAATAGTTAAAGGCGATGTTTCTAACGATGAAATTCCGAAGTTTTTCGACAAAATGAAGATGTTTCATAAAGAAATTACGCTTTATAAAACAGTGAGTGCGGATTTGTCCGATATGAAAAAAGATTTTTCAAAATTTCAGGTTTTGGTATTTTTTACCCCGTCAGGAATCCGTTCGTTGAAGGAGAATTTTCCGGATTGGGAGCAGGGCGACGTTAAAATTGCCGCTTTCGGACCTACAACACACGAAGAAATCAAAAAACTCGGTTATACGCTTGATATAGCCGCTCCGACGGAAGAAAACCCGTCAATGATTATGGCGTTGGAAAAATTCATAACCGCCGCCAACAAAAAGAAGTAAATTATTTTTTATGCCTAAAAAATACGGACTTTCAAGAAGCGAAAAACTGAAAAGCGTTGTTAGGACGGAAAAACTTTTCACTAAGGGAAAATCTTTCAGGGTTTTCCCTTTCAGTGTATATTTTCGTTTAAGTAATGACGGAGAATTTACTCAAAATCAGTTTCTTGTATCAGTCGGAAAACATTATTTCAAGCATGCCGTAGACCGTAATCGTATGAAAAGGCTTGTCAGAGAGGCGTATAGGCTTAATAAAAATTTTCTTTACGAAACCTCCGAAGAAAAAAATGTCTTTTTTAATGTCGGTTTTGTGTACCGTCTTAATGTTTTGAGTGATTTTCAGACCGTTGAGACGGCTGTAAAAAATGCTTTACAGATTTTGGAGGACAAAATTAAAGCGTTCTAATACTTGAAAATAAACTTGAAAGTATAATCTTTGTAACCGCTTGTTGAAAAGTTGTTTAGACAGAGATTAAGCCCGCAGTCTTTGCAAAAGGCTTCAAAACCGTAGACAAATTCTCCGCAGGCGGGGCAACGGTTGTAAGCGGTTATATTGAAATATAAAAAAAAATTCATCTTTTTTCTCGTTTTTTACATCACAAATTTATAAATTTGCTTTTTCATTACAAAAAAAACTTTTATGTCATCAATATTAGACAGGATAAAACAACCGATAGAAAACGAGTTGAAGGAATTTAAGCCGTATTTTAAGGAGTTAATGCACTCCAAAACACGGTTGTTGAACTTTGTTATCAATTATAGTCTGAAAACAAAGGGCAAACAAATGCGACCGATGCTTGTGTTTCTTTCCTGCAAAATGCTCGGCAAAGTTTCCGAAAGTACTATGGTTGCCGCCTCGTTGATAGAGTTGCTTCATACGGCGACCTTGATTCATGATGACGTTGTTGATGAAAGTTTTTATAGGCGCGGTTTTTTCTCTATTTTCGCGCTTTGGAAAGCCAAAATTGCGGTTTTGACGGGTGATTATTTTTTGGCTCAGGGACTGCTTTTGAGCCTGAAAAAAAATCAGACCGAAATCTTGAAAATAGTTTCAAACGCCGTTAAAGAGATGTCAGAGGGCGAACTCGAACAGTTAGAAAAAGCCAACCGCTTGAATATCACCGAAGAAGACTACTACGTGATAATCCGTAAAAAAACCGGCGCATTAATTTCGGCATGTTGCGAGGCGGGTGCGTTTTCTTCCGGGACGTCTGCGGAAAATGTTGAGGGTTTAAAGCAATTCGGATTGTTAATCGGTACGGCTTTTCAGATAAAGGACGACTTGTTTGACTATCAAAAAACGGGCATTATCGGCAAACCGAAATATAATGACATTCAGGAGAGAAAAATGACTTTGCCGGTGATTTATTCGTTTTCAAAGGCTTCGTTGACGGAAAGAAAGCGGATAATCTCAATTTTTAGGAAACGCTCCAAAAGCCGCGAAGATATAGAAAAAATAGTGGATTTCGTTAAGACCTCTGGCGGTATTGATTATGCAAATGACAAAATGTATGATTTTCATAATCAAGCTGTTAAACTTTTGGAAAAATTTCCTGATTCCCAGGCTAAATCTTCGCTTATTCTTTTAGCGGATTATATTGTAAAGAGGGATAAATAATTTTAGTATTAACATAAAAAAAGAAAAGACGATGAAAAAAAAGTTATCGGTTTTGATTTTTACGTTTTTGGCGTTTTGTGTTTTGACGGGCTGTTCCGTTTTGCAGAGTGCTAATTCGCTTAAAAGTTGTAAGTTTGCGATGAAAAACGTTACTGACGTTTCGGTTGCTGGAATAAATCTTTCTAACAAATCAAGTTTCAAAGATGTTTCGGCGGTTGACGTTATGAAACTCGGAACTGCTTATCTTACAAAGAGTTTTCCTTTGACTATGAATGTTAACGTCAACGTTACTAATCCTAATCCGACTACGGCAAGACTTGCGGGCTTGGATTATATCCTTTGGATTGACGATGTAAAAATGACTGCCGGAAGTATGACACAAAGTCTTACGGTGGCTCAAAATGAGACTGCCGTTATGCCGCTTAGTTTTTCGCTTGACCTTTTGGAAATCCTAAAAGGCGAGAGTAAAGATAAGATTTTGAGTTTTGGTTGCGGTTTAGCGACAGGTAATCCTGATGTCAGCCGTGTGAAAGTTTCTTTTAAACCTTCGTTTAATATCGGCGGCTCAATCGTTAAATGGCCTACGTATATTACGGTAGGCGGCAATAAATTAATGCCTTCAACGAATTAATAAAAAAGGTGTTCAAAAAAACACCTTTTTTATTTTTTATCCCAATATCCTTCGTTAACGCGCTTAATTATTTCATCTATCGACAAAAAAGAATTTGGCAGAACGTTAACGGGTATAGGTTTTGTACACTTTTGGCTTGCGATAAAACGTTTACACTCAGTATACCTTTCGCGTGTACAGTAAATGTTTTTGTACGAATCGCCGGTGAGTTTGTTAATCAAAATACCTTCTTGAAAAATTGGACATTTTGCAACTTTCGGACATATATTAGTGTTTTCTGTAACCATTTGTTTATAATTTGTTTGTAATTTTTTAACACTGCTAATATAAACAATGTTTTATATCCGAAAAATTTTTTTTGTATTTTTTATGCAATTTTTTCTTCTTTTTCGTCTTTTTCTTTTGCGAGTTCTTTAATTTGAAATCTTTTCTGGAAAATCAGCAAAAGAGCCACGCCGACGGTTACGGCAGAGTCTGCAATGTTGAAAATAGGGGAGAAGAAGACGAAGTTTTTTCCGCCCCAAAACGGTACCCATTCGGGCAAAACGGTGTCAATCATCGGAAAATAGAGCATATCAACGACTTTACCTTGCAGAAACGGTGCATAACCGCCGCCTGCGGGCATAAATTCAGCGACCGTGTTTGCTGCATAACCCGTGGAAGAAAAAATCACGCCGTAAAACATACAATCAATCATATTTCCGATTGCGCCTGCCAAAATCAGCGAGCCGCAGACGATTAAACCTATTTTCGGTTCTTTATATTTAATAAGCCATCTTAGTAGATAAATCATACCGCCGATAGCGAGGATTCTGAAAACAGAAAGAAAAATTTTTCCCCATTCACCGGGCAGTCCCCAGCCGAAAGCCATTCCGGGATTTTCGGTAAATGCGAGTTGAAACCATTGCATCGGCCAACCCCAGTGTTGAAAACTGCTTTCGCCGATAAACATGTGGGTTTTTACCCAGATTTTTACTATTTGGTCAACTATTACGACCAATAATATAATTATGACTGATTTTTTTACTAATGAGTTCATTTTTTATAATTTTCGGCAAAGGTATAATTTTTTTTGTTTTTTTGCAATTTAAAAAAAATGATTATTTTTGCGACAAACATTTTTTTACGAATCGTCATGGGAAATTATATTCGTTTTGATTGGATGATAAAACGCCTTTTGCGCAACAAAAATAGCCATGTTGTGTTAGAGGGCTTTTTGAGTGTGCTTTTAGACCGCCAAATAAAGATAAACAAAATACTCGAAAGTGAAAGCAATCAGGAAGAAGAAAATCAAAAATTCAACCGTGTTGATTTGTTGGTTGAGGACGAAAAACAGGAGAAATTCTTGATTGAAGTTCAAAATGACCACGAGTTGGATTTTTTTCAACGTATGGCTTTCGGTGCATCAAAAATTATTACCGATTATATGAAAATCGGCGAGGCATACAAAACTTTGCCGAAAGTCTTTTCCATTAATATAGTATATTTTAGTTTGGGACAAGGTAAGGGGTACGCTTATCACGGCACTACGGTTTTCAAAAATATGTTCAATGCCGACGATGAACTTAAACTTTCTCCTGCACAAAAATCAAAATTTGGCGTTGACGAAGTTGCGGGCATTTTCCCGGAATATTATATTTTGCGTGTCAACAAGTTTGATGATGAAGTTACGACCCCTTTGAAACAATGGATTTCATTTTTGAAAACGGGTGAAATCCCTGACACATTTACGGCTCAGGGTTTAGAAGAGGCGCGAAATGTTCTCCGCGTAGATTCACTCAGTAAAGAAGACCGTCAAATTTATAGGCGTTATTTGGAAGGACTTAGTTTAGCGATGAGTCTTGACGATTCGAGCCGTTACGAAGGGTATTATGACGGATTTGGTGCGGGACGTGCGGAAGGACGTGCGGAAGGCGAACAACTCGGCATTGCAAAAAGCCGTAAAGAAACGGCAATCGCAATGCTTAAAGAGGGTATGTCTGTTGAGTTGGCAGCAAAAATTTCAAAACTTTCCGTTGAAGAAGTCGAGAAATTGAAGGAATTCTAAATTCTGTACCCTCCGATTAAAATATCGTCCATTTGTGCGAAACTTCCGCGCCAAGAGGTTATGAAATCAAGAAGTTTTGCTTTTTGTTTTTCTGATTCGTGCGTTTCGTTGTTGATTTCTACCAAAAGGTTTTTGAGCCGTCCGTAACTTACTTTTTTGCCCGTCTCGCCGTTAAACTGGTCGGCAAAACCGTCAGAAAACATATAAATAAAGTCCCCGTCTTCCGCTTGAAATTCCTGAGTTTCAAACGGTTTCATTCTCGGATACAGCCCTATCGGATTTTTTACCGCCTTGTATTCCGTAAGTTCGTCTCTGCGGACAAGGTACATGGGATTGTTTGCGCCTGAAAACTTTAAATTTTTGGTTTTGACGTTTAAAATACACAGCGACATATCCATTCCGTCTTTGGGTTCAAGAGGGGAGGAGTTGTCTTGTTTTAAGGTTGTTATGACAAGTTGCCGCATAGTTTCGAGAATTTCTGCGGGCTGAGTGTTTTCGTTGAGGTTTGTGCAGACTTCGTTCAGAAACGTTGTGCCGAGCATACTCATAAACGCACCCGGAACGCCGTGTCCCGTACAATCGGCAACCGTAAAAACCAACAAATCACCCTGACGCTTCATCCAATAAAAATCGCCTGAAACCGTCTCTTTCGGCAACCAAAACAAGAAAAAATCACTTAAACTTTCTTTTAAAACTTCCGTCGGCGGCAAAACCGCGTCCTGAATCCTTTTAGCATAAACTATCGAATCCGTAATATTTTTGTGTTTGTTTTCGATGTCGTTTTTAAGAAGTTGAATGTGGTTTTTCTCCTTTTGAATCAAAAGCGACATTTCCCAAAGTTTTTTGTTTTTAAGGACAATTTCTTCTTTGTCTTTTTCGAGTTTTTTTTGCTCGATTATGAAATTCTCAGGCAGTCTTTTTTGTTCTGAAACTGAGGCTGAGGTTGAGACTTCCGGTGCTTTTTTTTCTTGCAACAAGTAGTTGAGACGGTCTATGTCCGCCTCAAAATTTTTTATCTCGGTTTTATAATTATTTTCTATTTTTTCGTTTGCACGCGCAATTCTGCGGCTCATCGTAACTTGCATTATTACAACGAGTACCAATAAAACTACTGACAAGCATATAAATACAATTGTTAACATAATGATTATTTTTGTAAACAATAATTTTATTTTCTAAAATTCTTCTCCTAAGAACACTTTTAGTTTTTGGTCATTTAAGAACATAATGCCCTGAGTACTTTTGACTTTTTGCATATATTTTTGTATGTCCATATAAAAATACCTTAGAATATTGTCTGCGGTCAAAACGTACAGAATATCATCGGAGGCAAAACCCATACAAACTACCGGCTGACGGTTCAAGGAATGTTGTTCTATAACAAGACGTTTTGCTGTTTCGTCTTTGGTGTCGATGATTGTTATACGGTTGTCAACCCCCGAAACCGCCAAAAGCCCTGAATGTATATTATAAACAACATTTTGTAAACCAGAATAACTGCCCGCAATGTGATATGCTTGCGTATCAGTCTTAGTATCAACAACTTGGATTTCTCCGTTATCAAAACATATCGCAAGTTGACGTTTGTTCGGAATTGTAACCATATTAGTCGCCTTACTGCCTGATTGTGAGAACACTGTCTTCTGCGTGCCGTTTTTAATATTCCATTTTATTAAAGAACCTTTGTCAGTAAGTATATACACTTCGGAATTATTCAATGCACAATTTACATCTGACAACTTTGTCTTTAAATTTATAGTCTTAATTACATGAGAATCAGGGTCAGTATAGTTTAAGACAACTACTTTTCCCATTTCGTAAGCTAAAACCAAAAGTTTTTTATCCGTTGAAACCGAAACTGCTTTTATATAGTCGCCTTGTGAAGACAACTTTATTTTTTCACCGGTTTTGGTGTTGACGTAGTACGTATTTTTGTCAGAAGTAGAATAAACTAAATTTTCCGCATTGGCGAAACAAGCCTTTCTGACAGAAAACTTACTGTCCTCGCCTTTGCTGAGTTTAGTTTCTTTTGTTTTTTCTCCATCTAACTTATATCCAATGATTTGTCCCTTCTCAGTTAAACAAATGATTTGATTGTCTTCGTCAATTGAAAACCCCATAATTTTCTGCGAAGAGGTCTTCATTGGTTGGATAAGATTGTTTTCTTCGAGCGCAAACAATACTGCATCATAAAATTCCGGAGTGTTTTCCGACTGATCGTTGAGGTTGTAATAACTGTCAGCGGTCAAAATCAGATTGAGGTTCATTTTTTTGTCCTTATACTGATTTTTGGCTTTCATGGCAAGCATGTTAGCCTTTGCCATATTGTTGATTTTATCTTTTTCGCGCTGAACGCGGTCGTTTTCCTCAATTGTGCCTTTCAGAGAGTCGCCCAAAGCGTCAGAAATCAACTTTTGTTCCAACATTTTTTGATAATTGGAATCAGCCCTCAAACGCTCTTCAACGGCAGTGCGGCGGTTTTTTTCGGCGATATAACTTGCGTATTCGGCTTTTTTCTGCGCTTCAAGTGCCTGAAACGCCCTTAATTCAGCCGTGTCTCTTTGTTGAGAGGCTATTTTGTTGGCTCTTTCGGCGGCTCTTTGTTGTTCAACCGCAATTGCCTGCTGGTCTTGTGCGTATTTTTTTTGCTTTTCGGCTTCAACTTTTTGCTCTTCGGCGTTGTTTTTTTCATTTAACGCCCAAGATGTAAAGACTGACAAGGTCGCAATAAAAATCAACATACCGTAAATGATAAACCTTATTCTGCGTCTTGCCGCCTTAGCCTTAGCCTGAATAGCCATAAATGAACTTTCAAGAAAGTCAACGTAGTTTTCATAACGGAACTGCGCATTTTTCAATTTTTGACGTGCCGGAAGTTTTGAACTGTCGTATTTAACAAACAGATAAGGATTTGGATTACTTCTATTAAACCATTGGTTGAAGTAAGTGTAGTTTCCTGAATTTAACAGATACGACGGATTTTTCTCGCTTTTTATCCACAGTTGCATTTGCGAGTTAAAGTCGTGATAATCTTTCATATCTGCCGCCTCCTGAGTGTCCCATTCCGAAAGCATTTTCCAGTTTCTGATTAACGCCTCGTGTGTAACGTCCAAAACCGTATCGCCCGAAAGATATTGTGTTTCGGTTTTTTCGGGGTCAAGAAACGGCTTTATAAGCGAGTTGTCAGGTGTGCGGAAAATGTTGATTACACCGCATACAGTAGCGTTAGTAACGTTGTCACGGTTGATAATGCCCGTAATTTCCTTCAACGTGCAACGGTTTCTGACGGGGCGGTTGTTGTCAACCTTTGTCAGGGATTTAAAGACGATTTCTATTATTTCCTTTGACTCGCCGACCGAGATATTTTTTTCAGCCCAGTCAGAATTTTCGAGAAAATAATCGTAAGCCGATTCGTACAAAATGCCTGCATGAGCGTTCAAAACGTTGTTCAAATCGGTTTTTTCGTAGTATTTTTTCTGATATTCGGGCAAATTGTTGAACCAACGGTCAAATTCGCCTTTGTCTTCCGGACTTAAAACTTCACTTGAAATGCCCGCTATTTTTGCTAAGTGAATCAAGTCCATAACATCTTCGCCGTTGTTTGCAATTCTCCACAAAAGATTTAGCGCGTGCTGCAAAACCGGCAACTGGTCAAAACCCGAATTAAGGTTGTTGATAATAACCTCGGTAAGGCGTGAAGATACTTTTCCGCCCGCTAAAATTGCCGGTTCTTCTATAACCTGACGAATTTCGGTGCGTTTTAACTGAGGCACAAAAAACTGCGAATAAGCGATATATTCGGGTAGGTTTTTAAAGACGGTGCATTGCGAAATAAAATCGCTTCGCATCGTAAAAATCACGTAAACAGGCAGTTTCTCCGTTATGGAAATTCTTATTGTTTCCAAAAGTAAATTTATCGCTGTATACGATTCGTTAGAGGGTTTGCCTTGATTGAAGTTTTCTATGTTAGTGAAAATTTCCTCAAACTGGTCGGCAATGATTAAAAGATTTTTGCCCGAGTTAGAGTCTTTCGTGTAGCACGATGAATTTTTGTAAAGGTCGGTCAACGCTGAAAAGCCTTGTTTTAACTGACTCATACAAACGCTTTCATCGCAGTCTATTTGTTTTGCAAAAGCGTTAGAAAGGCTTTCGAGCGGATTTTTTTGCGGTTTAAAGTCGGCAATAATCCAATTATTAAATTCTGCTTTGAAAAAACCCGCACGGATATACGGAACGACGCCGGCATAAACCATACTTGATTTGCCGTCGCCGGAAGCACCGGTGATAAACGCCATTTTGTTTTCTTCCAACAATTTTACAATCTGACGTATATGCAAATCCCGCCCTTTGAAGAAAATACTTTCTTCCTCGGTAAACGGTCTTAACCCCGGATATGGACAAACCCGCGCTGTCATAATTTAATTTTTTTTGATTTTCCTTTGAATTTTGTAGTTTTAAGTTGACATTAACAAAAAAAATGCCAAAGAATTATTCCCCGAATAATCCGTTTAGTGTAACCTCACCGTTAACTATAGAAGAATGTATGCCGTCCGCTATGCCGAAAGTCGTTATAAATGTATTTATGAGAGTTCTATTCGTCCCGGTTTTTTCTTTGAATAATTCCATGCGGTTTCTTAGTTTCATTTCGTAATCGGACGAAATTTTGAACTGCCCTTGCGAAAATTTCATTTCGCATAAATGTATTATTCTGTCGGCGCGTTCTATGATGAGGTCAATTTGCGAGCCTGATGTTCCTGTTTTTTTGTCTGCTTTGTCAAACCATGCCGAAATATCAAAGGCTATACCGCCGATATTTAATGCGTTACGGATTTGACGAATGTGCATTAAACATAGCAGTTCAAAAGTTAGACCTTGCCAAGCCTCAACGCTATGAGAATTTAAATTATTGCTCCACCATTGTTCGTTGAAAGAATCTTTGTTAGGTTCAATGTATTTTAAGTAGAATAAAGTATAAAAATCCGTGAGTTTGTAAATGCTGTTCTGTGTTTTTTTTCCGTAATATTTGAACTTCATTATAAAATCGCAGCGTTGAAGATTATTGAGAATTTTTGTCAGTCTTCCTCCCTCAATGCCTGATTCTAAGGCTATTGCGCTGTTTGTCATTCCGTAGCGTTTTTGTGCTAAAAGTTTTACTACTCTCACGTAATTTTCGGCGTGGGTAAATAGTGCGTTGTAGAGTTCGTTAAACTCTAATGCGAGTGCGCCTCCGCGTGCAAAACATAAAGAATCAATATTTTGCGCAAGGCTTTTTTTTACGTCAATCAAACTCAGATAAAACGGTATTCCGCCGAACGACATATAACATTGTGCGATTTGAAATCTATCCCAATGACAACCTCTGCTTTTGAGATATTTTTCTGTTTCGTATAATGTAAACGGTCGCAAATAAATTTGACAAGTTATCCTTGCGTGAAGTCCTCCTTGATTTTCAATCAGGTTATCAACCATCCATGAGGTTGCCGAGCCGCTTGCGATGAAAACTATGTCGCGACGGCGTGCCGCCCATGAGTTCCAAAAATTTTCAAATGCGGCTGTAAAATCAGACCGAAAAGAATCTATCCACGGCATTTCGTCAATGAAGATTGTTTTTTTTCTGTTTTCCGGCATACATGAAAGATAATCTTCCAATGCATCAAAAGCCTCGAACCAATCGTTAAATTTTCGTGTGGTTTTTTCTTGTGAAAATTTTTTTAACGCCTTTGCGAAGTTTCTTAGTTGTATTCTTTGTTCGAGATTGTGTCCGCCTGTGTACGTGAAATCGTATTGTTTTTTGAAAAACTCGTCAATAAGAAATGTTTTTCCTACACGTCTACGTCCGAAGATGATGACGAGTTCCGATCTGTCGGAATCTAAACACGCTTTTAATTGTGAAAATTCCCGTTCTCTACCTATAACTATTTGATTTTTCATAAAATATCAGTTTTTTGTGCTGACAAAATTATAAAAAAATGACGTGAAAACGTACTTTTTCTCACTTTTTTTTTGAGAAAAAGTACGTTTTCACGTCAAAAAAATTCCCCAAAAAATCTGACTTAACCTAAAATTAATATCTATTTTTTGTTTTTTAACATTTTTTACAGTTATTTTGCCGCGTTAATAACAGAGATGACTATGATTAAAGTAACTCAAAATACAATAAAAGTACAGAATACTTTACGGGGGGGGTAAAACTCACTTCCCGTATTTTTAAGATATAAGTAAAAATCCCTTGCGGACAGTAAGAAAATGCTGTCTGCGAGGGATTTTTTTATTTTGTAAATTTTTAACAATTTAATTCTTTAAAAAAATGGCAAACAGAATTGAAGAAGTCGTTAGTACACCGACGAAAAAAAAGTACGTTAAACCTGATTTTGAGGTTTATGAGTTGAATTGGGAAGCACCGCTTTTGAGCGCAAGCGGCGGCGTACCGACAAATTCAGACGGTGGAGCCTCAACAAACGGTTTAGGCATTTTTAATTTGTAGTAATTAACTTTAAAAAAAAAATTGAAAAAAATGAAGAAGAGATTTCTTTTGATTCCTGTGCTTGCTGCCGTAATGCTTTCAACTTCGTGCAGCAAAGACGATAACAATGTAGACACAAAGGAAGTTAACAATCAGACCGAGGTTAAAAAGACTAATTCCATAACCATCACGGCTAAGAAAAAATCGTCAATTTCAAAAGTTGCTTTGGGTGATAAAAACATTGTTGAAAACAAATACGAAGAAGTATTTTCTCAGGGTGATGTTTTGTCGTTGTTTTTGCCTGAGGCAACAAAGCCGTTTACAACGCTTACCCTTTCAGAAGGTGCAGGTTCAACATCAGCAACTTTTATTGACGGAGAAATGCCCGCAGATGCAAACGGACAGACCATTACTGCGAGAATTCTTCCGTCAGCAACTCTTTCAGACGGACTTCAAGGATGTGGTAGTTTGGCGGATGCTGTCAGCACATACGCTTCGTTGAAAGGAACTTTTACATACGATAACGCGCAGTCAACATTTTCTGTAACTCTTGATGATGAGGTTTCGTATTTTGTTATCGAGACAAATATTGAAGACGTTGATATAAACGGCAACAATGCAGAATCAAGAGTTTTTGCGTTCAATACAAATCAAACAATATCAAGTACGGCACTTGGACTTTCTGAACAAGAATTAGTTGCAGGCGGTAGGGTTTATGTTAAAAATAAATATAGTCTTACTCTTTCAGGCTCCTATGCGGCGGAGATTGGTCCTGACGACGATGTATTTGGTGCATATTTGTATACCATAGAGTATGACGATGATGACACTTGGGGCGACATAGTTAATAAATATGATTGGATTTACACGCAAGATGTATTTGACTTTAGCACTATATATTTCGTTTATTCAACAGAGAAGGGTGATATTCAAACACAGTTGAAGCATAAGAATGCTACTGATGAGTATAAGCGTGTTAGTACGAGTACAAAAGTTGCAGACCTCGTATCAGATGGATATTCTTTTGAAGAGTGGGAGCAAAAATACTAACCAAATTTTTACAGCCCCGTCAGCAATGGCGGGGTTTGTTGTTTGTTTTTGGGGTGGGGAAAGAATATTTTTTTTGAGAATTTGGAAAATATGATTATCTTTGCAGTATAAGAAACGAAGGCTCAAAAACTGTGGAAGAATCAACAATATACGACAAAAAATCGCTCAAAACCGTTCAAGGCAGAACCGCCGATTTTAATGAATTGGCGAAGGATTGTGTGGCTTTTGCCAACGCAAAGGGTGGCTCGTTGCATATAGGAATCGAAGACGGTGACGAGTTACCGCCTGAAAATCAACAAATTGACCCACTTTTGCCCGAAAAAATTGTCAAGCGTATCAACGAACTTACCATAAACGTGGGGTTGTTGCCGAGAATAGTTGCCGCAGAAAATGGCGGTCAATACGTTGATTTAAAAATATTTGCATCTAATATGTCAATAGCGGGTACAACCAAAGGACAGTTTTATTACCGTGACAGCGACAAAACAAGACCACTTATGCCCGACGAGTTGTCAAGGCTGATGACCGACAAACCTGCATATTGTTGGGAAACAACTATTTCTTCACAAATCAATTGGTCAAAAGCCGACAGCACAAAACTGCAAAATTTTGTGAGACAAATAAGAAATTCCGACCGTGTTTCTGCTTTTGTCAAGGACAAAAACGACGAGGAACTATTGGCTTATTATCAAATGATTGACGACAACGGACTACTCACAAACCTTGGCATTCTATGGCTCGGAACTCAGGAACAACGCGCAAGATTGTCGTACTCGCCTATTATTCAGTATATTAAGTACGATACCGACGACAACAAGGTCTTAAAATACATTTGGGACGACTATCGACTGAATCCTCAGGAACTTATGGAAGACATTTGGCAAAAAATCCCTGATTGGAAAGAATCAAACGAGATTTCAGACGGTCTGTGGCGCAAAAACATTCCCGCGTATAACGAAAAAGTTGTCAGGGAATTGCTCTGCAATGCAATCGTACACCGTCCGTACACCACACGCGGTGATATATTTATCAAACTCTATCCCGACCGTATGGAAATCACAAACCCCGGACTTCTGCCGTTGGGCGTTACGTCAAAAAACATCTTACAAAAAACAGTAAAGCGCAATATACATTTGGCAAAAGTTTTTTATGACCTGCACTTGATGGAAGCCGAAGGGTCTGGCTATGATTTGATGTACGAACTGCAACTTTCGGTTGGCAAACAAGTTCCAATGGTCAAGGAAGGTGATGATTATGTAGAGATTACTATTTTTCGTAAAATTATTGATACCGAGATACTTAAATTAATTGAATATGTCAATCAAAACTATACTTTGACACAGAAAAACCGTATAGCACTCGGTATCATTGCGGCAGAGCAAAAAATACTTTCAACCGAACTGTCCGCAATTCTTCAACTGCAAGACGGCGAGAGGATGCGTTCATACGTGGATAATCTTATCAATCAAGGACTGGTGATAACACGTGGTCAAAAGAAAGGTAACGCATTTTTACTGAATCCAAAACTTATGGATAACGCAAAATTCAACCGCACAACTACCTTGAAAACCATTGAACCACATCGTCTATGCACACTCATCGAAGAAGATTTGCGTATTCATCCTTGCAGCAAAATATCAGACATAGCCAACAGGCTGCCCGACGTTGACATTAAGGACATCCGCAAAATGGTTTATACAATGGTTTCAGACGGCATACTCATTCCTAATGGCGCAAACAAAAACAAGACATACCAATTGGCAAAAAAAAAATAAATAAAAATAAAATCGAAAAATAATAGTGGTTATTCTGCTGATTATCAGTTGATTAATTTATTTTTTTTTAAAAACAATTGATATTTTGTCGAAAGTCTAACTTGGCACTTTTTTTGAATTTTCTCCATAAGAGAAAAACACAAAAACTTGATATAGAAAAATGTTTTTAACCTTTTTGAATCAGAACATAAAAGTTTTTTTGGCGGAATGTACCTCTGACGTTACCGAGGCAAGACAGGAGTTGAAAGATGTTTTGCATAGGGCGGGTATCGAAGTCGTTGAACCTAACGAAGATAATCTTGAAGAAGTATTATATAATTGTGATTGTGCGGTTTATGTTTTGGGGACGCTTAATTTTTATAATCCTGACGGTGCGGGTTACGATACGCAGGCTGGTATTCAGTACCGTCAGGGCAGGCAGGTAAAAAAAGACGGCTTTAAAATATTCCTATGGAATCCTACTGGGCTTATCAATTCGCGAAATTTTTACATCAACAGCATACGCCGCGACATTGTTGAAAACACGATTTATTCTTCAACTACATCGCCGATAGTTTTTACGGAAGATTTGCGTACGATTATGAATGTGAAAACCTCGGCTATAAGTGATTTATCAATGGCGGACGTTTATTTCATTTATAACGATTTGGATTCAGAAAGCGCGAAAGAAATCCTCTCGATGTTAACCGATATTGTTACCATTAAAACGTTGTGTATCAACATGGATACGGGTGTTGAATACAGCGAAAAAATTTCATCGGAACTTTCGGTTTGTAAAATCGGTGTTATTTATTATGATTATGCTTCGGATTGGGCTTTGAGTTTTTCGCGGCAGGTTTGGAAAGACAACGGCGGTCAGGGCGGAAAAACACCGCTTTTAGTTGCCGCTAATCAAGAACATGCCGATTCTGAGGCTCTAAGAAAAGTCTTGAAAGGAATTATGGAATATTCCGTCAACGACAAAACATTGATTCCTCTTGACATAAAGATTTTTTACGATAAAATAGCGGAAAAATAAATGTTTTTTTCCCGAAAAAAATTATTACCTTTGGCGTGGATTTTTTTGGGAAAAATTTAATGAAAAATATTTTAAAACTTTTAGCATTATTATTTTTTTTACAATCATGTTTGGGTCAGAAAAAAATCGCTTCAATTTTGCAGTCTGCCAATCAGTTGTATTATGAAAAAAAATACGGTGAAGCATTTGAGAAATATTCACAAGTGCTTGATTATTATAATATTAAAGGTTTGACACCGGGCGGCGAAGTTTTCTTATCTGCCGGAAAATGTCTTTTTAATATAGGGTCTCAACGCCGTGCAATTGAATATTTCGATGATGCAAAAAAGCATAATTTCGAGGACGAACAATCAGCCTTTATGACAATTATGTATTACGAGAAAGTTCCCGATGTTGACAAACAGATTGAAAGTTTGGAGCATTACGCCGCATTTTATTCTTCCGGCGACGAAATAGCATACGTCAGGGAACAACTTTTTGATAAATATTACGAAAAAGGTGATTATAGAAAAGTTTTCTACGCTTTTAATAATTTACCGGCAGAAAAAACTGATAATATCGCTGTTTTGGAAAAATATTTTGTTGCGGCTCAGCAAATCGGGAGTCAGAAAAAAACCGAAGAAACCGCTCAAAAACTATATAATCTCGACCCGAATAATTTTACGGGACTGAGTTTTATTGCTAAAAAAAACTTTACTGAAACAGAAGCCGAATTTCAAGAGGCTCAAAAAGTTTATAACGAAAAAAAAACTTCCGCAAACTTAAAAGTTTTCAGGAAAAAACAAGAAGAATTGAAACCGCGCTACACGTTAGCAAAGGCTTATTATACAAGACTTTATAATCTTTATAAAAGGCCTTCTGATGCAGAGGATTTAGCGGTAATCTGTCAAAGGTTGGGCGATAAAAAAAACGCGGTTTATTACACAAATTTGTCAAAAAAGAAAAATTAAAAATAAAAATTTAACAAAAAATGACGATAGAACAACAAATTCAAGAAGACATGAAGTCCGCAATGAAGGAGAAAAATCAACTCCGTTTAGCGGCAATCAGAGCAATCAAAGCCGAAATTCTTTTGGCTAAAACCTCAGGTAAAATCGACGAGTTAGCAGACTCTGACGTTTTGAAAATCATTCAGAAAATGGTAAAACAACGTCAGGATTCCATCGCGATTTACAAAGAGCAATCGCGTGAAGATTTGGTTGAAGAAGAAAGCAAACAGTTGGAGTTTATAAAATGCTATCTTCCCAAACAAATGAGCGCGGAAGAAGTTGAAGCCGCTGTAAAAGAGATTGTTACGAAAGTAGGCGCAACTTCAATCAAAGAAATGGGCAAGGTTATGAAAGAGGCTAATGCTGCTTTGGCAGGAAAGGCAGAGTCGAAAGTTATTGCTGATTGCGTTAAAAAATTGTTGTCATAAATGCAAAAACTTTCAATGGAACAACTCGGCAGGCTGTCGGTGGAAGAATACAAAAAAACTTCCAAAACGCCTGTCGTTGTTGTATTAGATAATGTCAGAAGTGCGCTGAATGTCGGCAGTGTTTTCAGGACTTCGGACGCTTTCAAGGCGGAGAAAATTTTTCTTTGCGGCATAACGGCAACCCCGCCTAACGCAGAAATTCGCAAAACAGCCATCGGTGCAGAACAATCTGTTGATTATCAATATTTTAAAACGACAACCGAAGCGGTAAAAATTCTGAAAAATGACGGTTATAAAATTCTTGCCGTTGAACAAGCAGTCGGAAGTGTAAGTCTTGAAAACCTTGATTTGAAAGGTGTTGACAAAGTCGCTTTGGTGTTCGGAAACGAAGTTAAAGGCGTTGACGATTCCGTTATGGAGTTGTGCGACGAGTGTGTGGAAATTCCGCAATTCGGCACGAAACACTCTCTTAATGTGTCAGTTAGTGCCGGAATAGTAATTTGGGAAGTGTTTAACAGATTAAAGAAATGAAACGTATTTTTTTGTTAACGGTTTTGACGTTAATGTTGAAATTTTCTTGGGCTCAAAGTCAGGACGACCTTCAATTGGCGTATTCTTATTACAACGCCCAAGAATATGAAAAAGCATCGTATCTGTTTGAAAATGTGTTTAATAGGACAAAATCCAAGACATATTTCATTTATTTTGTTAATTGTCTTGTTAACACTGAAAATTATGAAAAAGCCGAAAAAGCGGTAAAAAAACAGGTTTCGTCGTCAAAAAACGATTTAACATATAAAATACTTCTCGGATATGTTTACCGCCGTCAGAATCATATTGACAAAGCCTCGGAGCAGTATGAGGAGGTAATTTCGCAAATTAAGGCTGATAAAAATCAGATAATTCAATGTACGAATATGTTTTCGAGTCTTGGCGAGGCTGAGTGGGCTGAAAAAACGCTTCTGAAAGGCAGAGACCTTACCGGCGAAAAATTCAGCATTGAACTTTTTTCTGTTTATGCTGCCTCTCGGAATCAGCGCAAAATGGTTGAAACAGGTTTAGACTTGTTGGAAGACAATACGTTAGATGTTTCTAACGTTCAGGGTATGTTTCAGTATTATGTTAACAATGATATTAATAACGAGTTTTATGACATTTTGCGGTTCGGCATTTTGCAGCGGATTCAGAAGACACCTTCAACGCCGATGTCAGAATTATTGATTTGGCTGTTTATGCAGAAAAAGAATTTCAAGAGTGCTTTTATTCAGGCTAAGGCTTTGGACAAAAGGCTCGGCGAGCAGGGGCAGCGTTTGATAATTTTGGGCGATGAGGCTCTTAACGCAAAAGATTTTGAAACTGCCTCAGAATGTTATAATTACGTGATTGACAAGGGGAAAGAAAATTCTTATTACCGTCGTGCGGTTTACGGAGTTTTGACTTCGATGTACGAGAGGGTAGTAGGGGGAATGATAACAGACTCTGCGGAGATTTTTTCTTTGGAAAAAAGATATATACAGACTTTTGAGGAATTTGGTCTTAACAATCAGAATATCAACGAGGTAAAAAACTTTTCTTATCTTGAAACCTATTATCTTAACTCTCCTGACAAAGCGAAAAGTTGGGTTGAAAAAACTCTTAATGTTCCGTCTTTGAATTATTCTCAAAAAGCGCAGTTGACACTTACCTTAGGCAATATTGAACTTTTTTCGGGCGATATTTGGGGCGCGGTTATGAGGTTTGCGAAGGTTGAAAACGACAACAAGCAAAACGAGTACGGTGATGAGGCAAAATTCAATAAAGCGCGTATAGCGTATTATACGGGCAATTTCAAATGGGCTGCCTCGCAGTTGGACGTTTTGAAAGCGGCGACTTCAAAACTTGTTGCAAATGATGCTATGGAACTTTCGCTTTTGATAGCGGATAATTCGGATTCTTCTGCCGTGTTAGAAATTTATGCACGTGGGGACATGTATTTTTCGCAGAATCAGTTTCAAAAAGCCGAAAATTCTTTGGATTCGATAATTAACGGTTTTCCTACTTCGGGGCTTGTTGACGAGAGTTATTTCTTAAAGGCGAAGATTTCAGAGCGTAAACATGATTGGCAAAAGGCGGCTGAATATTATAAAAAGGTTGCCGATGATTATTCGTTTGATGTTTTGGCTGACAAGGCGGCGTATAAATTTGCGGAGATTTCCTCTGTCAGGCTTTCTGATAAGGAAAAGGCAAAAGAATATTATATGAAGATTTTGACGGATTATCCGGGCAGTGTTTTTGCAACGGAATCGCGTGAAAAATACAGAGAATTAGACAAA
The DNA here is from genome assembly GCA_017417315.1 of Bacteroidales bacterium. Lineage (GTDB taxonomy): Bacteria > Bacteroidota > Bacteroidia > Bacteroidales > UBA3824 > UBA3824. The sequence continues at coordinate 959 of JAFPZK010000031.1, read as the reverse complement.
CGGTAGGGGCAAAAAATTTTTTGCCCCTACGGTGTTGTGTCGTTTCAAAATTTATTTGTGCTGCACCCCTTCATTATGTTTTCCAATTCAGTGTCAGATTTTGCTCCGAGTTCTTCCTTGTCATAGAATTTTGTGAGCATAACGGCGAATATTTTACCGCCGAAAGTGAAGACGAAGTCATAGAAACCGGGTTTGTGATAATCAGGGTGAACGTACAACGAACCCCAGTCTAACAATACTCCTTCTTCTTGGTCGGGGTTTTCGTTAAGTTCGCGGTATTCTACAAAGCCGGGAGTCTCGTCAGAAAGTTTAGCCGTTTCATAAAAATCTACTTTGTCTTTGTGCTTAAAGACCCATACCGCGATTCCGGTTTTAAAGTCGGATTGAGGATAAAACTCCACCCATTCGTCAAGTTCAAAGATACAGCGGATACCCTCTGCGGCGTAAGGTTTGGTGTTGATGCCTTTGCCTTCTTCATGATTGCCGGCTCTGTTACCTTTGATTGTGATGTTTGGCATTACGGGTTGTTGGTCTTTTTTGAGGTTAACGAAATAGAGTTTTCCTGCGACCATTTCACTGCCGTATACAATGGTGTCCGTTTCCTGCGGTTCATAGACCGCTGAGTTGCCGCCGAAAGATGAAAACGTTATCATCATTAATAATAAGGCGGTTAATGTGAATGTTTTTTTCATAGATGTTATTTTGATTATATACAAATTTAGAGGAAGTTAATTTACCCCCTGTAAAGTTTCTGTTTTTGAATTACTTTTATCATTTTTTTGTTGTTTTCTTTCGACAAAATAAAAAAAAATTTTGAGTTGTGCAAATAATTTTTGTTTTCTTTTTTCCGAAAATTTTTCTTAACTTTGCGAATGAAACTAAATTTAGAAATTTTTTGTATCAAAAAAATACTTTGTCATGGCACAATTAATTGCAAATCCGATTTACGATTCGGCATT